>NZ_JBXAHW010000012.1:0-82494 GCF_058795495.1 Staphylococcus sp. GW823-FHT05F06
AAATGGAGCGGGTGATGGGAATCGAACCCACAACATCAGCTTGGAAGGCTGAGGTTTTGCCATTAAACTACACCCGCATGTAGATATAAAAATTCAATTTGGTGCGGCCGAGAGGACTTGAACCTCCACGGGATTAACTCCCACTAGGCCCTCAACCTAGCGCGTCTGCCATTCCGCCACGACCGCTGGCAAAACGCATAATTAGAATTTAATTATCGAGAACATTAACTATTGTAAATGCTTTGTTACGTTTTGTCAATAATAATTTAACTTTATATTAATAAAATTAATTAGTACTTAATATTAAGACCTCTTATTAAGACAACGATAACTATGATATATCACAACAATTACATTGTCAATGCTTTTACAAGTATAATTTAAATTTTGTTTGTAACATTATACACAAGTCAAATTATATAGCATTACATCGTAAATCATTCTACAATATTATCTTAAACTTCAATTAAAAAATACAAATATGTTCTTTTTAATTATTTTACTACCATAGCGTAAGTCAAGGATAACTAAAATTACCTTTAAATAATATAAAAAAGTTACATCACCATATTCAAGTCATCGATTATTACTTTACAATTAATAAGACGCCTAATGATAAAATTCATAAGACAATAATCATCAAACATATAATTTTGTGATTATTAACATTTCAATTTTCAGTATTAAATCAAAAACTGTAAGATAATTTAATGGTTTCTCATTGATTCAAAATAAAATTACTTATCTTTTACATCTTATTTTAATAATTATTTGCCCTTACTCAGCTATTTATATATATATCTTCAAGATATATCATAGAAAAACCTGAGACATTATAAATGACTCAGGTTAAATTTATATATGATTAGTACAAGTACTCTTTTATTAATTTTAACAATTCATTTTCAAAACAAAATGATGATTTAAATTCTTTCACTTTCTTGTTTGAAGAAGTTTTAAAATACCTCCACATCGTCCACAACGCATTTTTTCAAGATTCACACGCTTTATACGAATAAATTCTTGTTCACAATAGATGCACCTATATTTATAATTAGCTCTATCTTGATAAGATTCTGTCGGAGTACAAAACCTAGGTGCTCCTACTTTGGCACTCAAACTCTTGAATGCTTTATCACGATGTTGATATCCTTCACCAGCTAAATGAAGAAAATAATGACACAGTTCATGTTTTATGATATCAATGACTGCTTTTTCTCCAAACATTTCATACTGTTTTGGATTTATTTCTATATTATGACTACTTAATATATATCTACCGCCAGTGGTACGTAAACGTTTATTATAATATACCTCGTGCTTAAAAGCTTTGCCAAAATACTTTATCGCTATACTTTCGGTAAGGCTTTGTAATGCTAAATTATTCATTTGGGGCAACCATAGTCAATGAAACTTTGCCTTTATTTTCATCTATATCTAAAATCCAAACTTCTACAATATCTCCTACACTTATCATATCCATTGGATTTTTAACGAATTTCTTAGATAATTTTGATATGTGTACTAGTCCGTCTTGTTTAACACCGATATCTACAAATGCTCCAAAGTCAACAACATTTCTTACTGTACCATTCAACTTCATGCCTTTAGATAAATCTTCAATCGATAATACATCGGACTTCAAAATAGGTGTTTCAAATTCATCTCTTGGATCTCTATTAGGTGCAATCAATGATTGTATTATATCTTTTAATGTAGGTTCACCAATATTTAATTGAGATACAAGTGTTGAAATATTAACATTTGATAACGTGTTTTTGAGTTTAACGGAACCTATATCTTGTGCAGTTAAATCTAATTGATGAAGCATGCGATATGCAACATCGTAACTTTCAGGGTGTATTGCAGTATTATCTAAAGGTTCTTCACCATCAACAATTCTTAAAAAACCAATACTTTGCTCAAATGTTTTTGCACCTAATCGTTTAATTCTACTTATTTCTTTATGATGTTTTATAGGTCCGTTTTCTTCCTTATAATCAATAATATTTTGAGCGATAGTTGATGTAAGACCTGATACATATTGTAACAAGGATTTAGAAGCAGTATTCACATCCACACCAACTTGATTGACGGCAGTCTCTACTACAAACGTTAAGGCACTACTTAAATCTTTTTGGTTGACATCATGTTGGTACTGTCCTACTCCTATAGATTTAGGATCTATTTTAACAAGTTCGCTTAAAGGATCCTGAACTCTTCTACCAATTGAAACTGCACTTCGTTCTTCTACTTGAAAATCTGGAAATTCTTGTCTAGCAATTTCTGATGCTGAATAAACTGATGCGCCAGCTTCATTGACTATGATAAATTGAGCTTGAAGTTGATATTTTTTTATTACTTGAGCAACAAATTGTTCAGTTTCTCTACTCGCAGTACCGTTACCAATCGCTAAAAGCTCAATATTATAGTCACTTATCATCTTTACCAGCTCTTTTTCGGCTGCCTCAACTTTTGATATTGGAGGATGAGGATAAATAACACCTTTAGCAATAAAGGTACCAAATGGATTGACGACAGCAAGTTTGCACCCTGTTCTAAATGCTGGATCTACTCCAAGAATTTGTTTACCTTTCATTGGTGGTTGTAGTAATAAATTTCTAAGATTTTCACTGAATACATCTATTGCATGAGATTCTGCATTTTGTGTTAAATCTCCTCTAATTTCTCTTTCTATTGAAGGAAGAATTAATCGCTTAAGGCTATCCTGAATAGCCTCTTTAATAAACGGAGTTGCTTCATTTTGAGTTTTTATCTCAACATTTGCTATTTCTCTTTGAATACGTGTCGTGTCAAAATCAATTTTTATTGATAATACTTTTTCTTTTTCTCCTCGATTCATCGCTAAAACACGATGATTAGCAATACGTTTAATTGGTTCCTTGTAATCATAGTACATAGAAAATGTTTGTTTCTCATCTTCGGCTTTTTTCTTTTTCGAGGAAACAATTAGTCCCTGATTAAAAACATCTTTAAGTATTTTAGAGCGATATTGAGGATTATCCGAAATACGTTCAGCTATAATATCTTTAGCCCCTTCTATCGCATCTTCAATTGTAGTCACTTCATCATTTAAGAATAATTGAGCTTTATCTTCAATTTTTGTATCCAATTTTGATTGTGAAAACCAATCTGCTAAATCTTCTAATCCTTTTCTTTTAGCCTCAGTTGCACGTGTTTTCTTTTTTTGTTTATATGGACGATATAAATCTTCAACTCTTTGTAGCTTCGTCTGTGTTAATATGTCTTGCTTTAAATCAGAAGTTAATAGACCCTGTTGATCAATATTATGTATTACTTCTTCTTTACGTTTTTGAAGATTTAACATATAGTTATATTCATCATTGATTTGTTTAATTTCTACTTCATCAAGTCCACCTGTAGCTTCTTTACGATATCTTGCTATAAATGGAACCGTATTGTTTTCTTTCAGCAATTTTAAAACTGCTTTAATTTGTTTTTCCGAAAATTGATATTTACTTACAATTGTTTCAATTAAACTGTTATCCATTTGTCTTTTCTACCACGCTTTTCTTTAAAATTACTTATTTATCTTAACATAATAATTAAATTGATTTTCTAGCGATTCATTTCAATCAGAGTACCTAGTAAAAATAGAGATATAATTCAGATTGATAAAATTCATTCTAATAGTATCCAATATTTCATATAACTAATACTAATTTTAAATTTATTAAATCATGCAAATATAAATATAAGAAAACCTGAAATGAACTTATTTTAATTCATCCCAGGCTATTATAACGGATTTAATTGCCAAATCTGTTAACAACTCGTTTACTGTCTTGCAGCTTCTTGTAATTTTTTTATTGCGGTACGTTGCAAACGTGAAACATGCATTTGACTAAGACCAATTCTTTCACCAGTCTCTTTTTGGCTAAGACCTTCAATAAAAGTACATTGTATGATTTGTCTTTCTCTCTCTGACAAAATAGGTAAAATACGTTCTAATATCATACGTTTTTCCGTTAAATCATAATTATCATCTTGTTGTCCCATAATATCTAATAATGTAACTGTCGAACCATCTTTATCTGCTTCTATAGAGTGATCCACACTCAGGGCATTGTAACTCTGCCCCATCTCCATCGCTTCCAAAACTTCTTCATCTGAAACTTCTAAGCGTTGTGCGATTTCACTAATAGATGGTGAACGTTCAAGTTCATTTGTTAATTCATCACTAACTTTTTTGATTCTTGGACCAATTTCTTTAATACGTCTAGGTACATGAACACTCCATGTTTTATCTCGTAAATATCTTTTAATCTCACCAATAACTGTTGGTACTAAGAAGGCTTCAAACTTACGATCAAATGATAAATCAAATCTATTAATAGCACCTATTAGACCAACCATACCAACTTGAACTAAATCTTCATGATGTGATTGTCCCTTAGAGTACCTATAAGCTAAAGATTCAATCAGCTTACGATAATGTTTTACTAATTTATCTTGAGCTTGGCTATCTTCGTTTTCTTGATGTTGTTTAATCCATTGGTTAATTTGTTCAGGTGATACTTCACTAGCTGATTTCGACTCTTTCGCCATTATTTCGCACCTGCTCTTTTTTTATATACTTAATCATACTGATTGTTACACCAGATTCTTTATAAACAGTAACTTCATCCATTAAAGACTCAATTAAAAATAATCCTAGACCACCTTCACGTAGAAAATCAATATTTTCATTATCATTATATGGACCTAAATGTGATTTTGTGGCTTCATAATCAAAACTTTCACCTTGGTCTGAAATAACGATTTTAATTCTATCATCAAATATTTCAAAACAAAGATTAATCATGCCTATTTCAGAATTTTTTTTATATGCATGTTTAACCGCATTTGTCACCGCTTCACTCACTGCTATTTTAGAATCCTCTATATCATCGTAAGATGCGCCAGCTCTTGAAAATACCCCTGAAAGCGTCAAACGTATTAAACTTACGTATTCTGCAGAAGCTGGCAACCGCATTTCAATATAATCTTGTGTAGATTGCATGTTATTCTACCTCCGTTCCTTCATTAACATGCATTAAATCTTTTAAACCTGTAATATCAAACAATCTACCTATCCGCTCTGAAACACCTAAGATATAGAGATTTTTATCATTTTGATTTAATGCTTTTAGCGTGCCTACGAATAAACCGAGGCCTGTTGAATCCATATAGCTCACATTAGCTAAGTTAACGTGAACATCATGTGTGCCTTCTTGTCTCATTGGTACTAGTACCTCTTCTAATTCAGGTACAGTATATACGTCCAATTCTCCACCAACTTTAACCTCATAAAAATCATCATGAGTTATTGTTTCAATATTTAGATTCATTTAATACACTCCTAGTCTTTATCAAATGTGTTTATCCTACATATGTACTCAAAATCACCTATACCCTACATGAATTAACTTTAATCTATATTTTATAAATTAGTTTACTCTTTTTATAATTAAAATAGTCATATCATCTTTTCTCGCAGGATTTTGTAATTTTAAAATCGCTTCGTAAATAATTTGAACTATATCCTGTGGATGCATATGCTTATATTTTTGAATTAAGTCTAACAACTTATCTTTATCAATAAAATTACCTTCTACATCTCGTGCCTCTGTAACACCATCAGTAAAAATTATGATTAAATCATCAAGGTAAATAGGGATTTCCTGTTGGCTATAACGTGTTTTGGGACTCACACCTAGAACTCTTCCTCGCACACCAATTTCCTCAAACGCTTCAGTTTCTGCGCGATATATATAGCCAGGTTCATGCCCAGCTGAGCTACAGTAAAGAAGATGATTCATCTCTTCATACAGTCCATAAAACATTGTGACAAACATATTTTGGTTAACGTTCTTTTCAACAACACGGTTCAAACGCTTCAAACCATCACTAGGTAGTTGTGAATGTCCATAAGCATCCATGCCAAATTTTATCATACTCATAGCTAAAGCTGCTGGAATACCTGAACCTATAACGTCTGCCACAGCAAAACTCATTGTGCCATCTTTATGATCAATAAGATTAAAATAATCACCACTTACTTTTTGTGCAGCAACAGATATCACTCCTATTTGAATGCTATCAAATTGTGGAATATCAGCTTTCAGCATAGTTTGTTGAAGTCTTGAGGCTAAATCCATTTCTTTATCGTGGACTTGAAGCTTATTAACAAGTCTTTGGTAATCTCGGTAACTATATCCAAATCCTTTAACGACTTCTTGTAACACATCGAGCGTTTCTAAAATATCTTCTTCAGTTAAATCTAATGTATTAATATAATCTTTATGTATCTCAACTATATCTTCAGGTAAAACATCTTTCTTTATAACTTCATTTGTGAATGCTTCACATTTCTTAATTAATAATGTTTTATTGTTAGTTATTAAACTTTCTTTAACAAGGGCTTTATAACTTTTTGTGAATTCTTCCACGAAATGCGCCTCCTTACTTCCACTTCAATATCCCATCATTTTTATAACAATATGAAACCTTTATTTACTTTCTGCGAATAGCATAATTTTTGGTGTTAAAACTTTGTTGATAGCTAAAAAAGACTTTAGGAATGGATAACCTAAAGCCTTAAAAACTCAAGACATCCTTTTATAATAAATACATTTTCATAATAACTATAGTGATACGTCTTAAATCAAATATAAATAGACATATCGACAACTATATAAGTGTTTAAATATCCTAATATTACTTAAACACTTAATTATTATAAAGTTATTGCCTTTTATTTCAATATTTTTTTATGTTTACTGCATATAATTATTTAAGATTTATGATGATCAAAGTTATTTAATCCCAAACTAATATCTAAGGCATTATCAACCTCTATCATTTTACTCTCTGATAAAAATGTTAATTTTTCTTTTAAACGCTTTTTATCTAGTGTTCTAATTTGTTCAAGAAGAATAACTGAATCTTTGTCTAATTTATACTTTTTCTTTTCAATTTCTACGTGGGTTGGTATTTTCGCTTTATTAATCCTACCAGTAATCGCAGCTACAATTACAGTTGGACTATATTTATTACCAGTATCATTTTGAATGATAACTACAGGTCTTACTCCCCCTTGTTCAGACCCTTGAACTGGTGATAAATCCGCTAAATAAACATCTCCTCTTCTAATCATTCATTCTTTGAATTAGATATTAAATGTGATTCATTGCAATCACAAGCTTCACACTCTATCGGGAAAGCTTCTGTTGCTAGGGAGAGGTTTAAATCGGCCATTTGTGCATAACCTTCTTTTAAAGATTGTTCAAGACTGTGGTTTCTATTTTGATTAAAAGATAACATGAAAAGAACCTCCATCTGATTCCAAAAGTTGTTATATTAGCATCAATTTAGTTTTATAATAACAAATTTCCTAATCAGTGACTATACTATTTTAACAATTCGTTAGTAACCTCTTCATTATTATCATAATAATATATTCTTGGAAGACGTCTTGATAAATTACATAATACTTCGTAGTTAATTGTACCTTGTTTATTTGCTACGGCTTCAGCTGATTGTGGTGAATCAACGTGATTATCCATAAGTATTACTTTTTCACCCGTTTTTACATGAGAAGGAACCTTAACTATCATTTGGTCCATACAAATGCGTCCAATGACTTCACATTGACTCCCGTTAACATTGACGAATGCACCTTGCATCGATCTTAAATATCCGTCGGCATACCCAATAGGTAAAATTGCAATTGTCATTTCTTCATCAGCAATAAATGTACGTCCATAACTAACAGTTTCCCCAACTTTAAGCGTTTTGACTTGAACGGTTTCTGATACTAACTGCGCACTCGGTCTTAAATGAACTTTCACATTATCTTTAACATATTCTGAAGGATAGTATCCATAAAGAGAGATTCCTAATCTTATTGCATTACAAAATTGACCATCCATGAGTAGTGATCCAGCAGAATTTTGACAATGAATATAAATTGGTTTCTCAACTTGATTAACCATCTCTTTGAACAAAGTATATTGTTCATTCATAGAACTTCCAGGTTCATCAGCACTCGCAAAATGTGTGAAAACCCCTTCAAAAACTAAATGATCTCTTTTATTAATTAAATCAACCACTTCTTTATATTCATCTATATCTTTCATTCCAATTCGGCCCATACCAGTATCTAATTTTACATGTAGCCATAAATTTTTTTGGTTATCATCAGGAATTTGCTTGATAGTTTCCTTCAACCATGCTTTAGAAGGTACTGTTAATGCAACACGATGCTGTATAGCCTTCTCAATGTCTTCTGTTGGAACAACGCCTAAAACTAATAATTTAGCATCAACTCCATGCATTCTTAACTCTATTGCTTCATCAAGTGTAGCCACCGCAAAAAATGTTGCACCATGACGCATTAAATGTTGTGCTATTTTCACACTTCCTAATCCATATCCATTTGCTTTAATAACTGAAATGACAGTCTTATTAGCGTGTAATTGATTGAAATTTTGATAATTTGCTAAAATTGCATCTAAATTCACATTTAAATATGTTGCTCTATAAAACTTCTCTGACATATATATGTCCTCCTTGAAACTACTTACTTCATCTTATTTCTGATGATTAAAAATTCTATCCAATTTTCATTCGTTTTTTTCAAGAATAACTTGACTCATAGCATAATTCTCCGTATGTGTAATACTCACATGTGTATAAAAACCAGGATAGTCAATACATGGTTTACCTAGAGCGTCGTTGTAACAGTTAATGTCCTGAAACGATACTGATTTCCCTAACCCTGTACCTAAGGCCTTACTAAATGCTTCTTTCACTGTAAAGCGTCCAGCTAAAAATTCTAATCTACGTTGCTCGTGTGTATATTGATTTAATTTGTCCCTTTCTTCTATAGTAAGTATTCTTTCAATAAATTTTGTTTGATTCTGAAGATTTTTAATTCGTTCAATTTCTATTAAATCTATACCTATTCCATAAATCACTTGTATCGCCTCTTTAGTATATCACCAATAATCTTTTATCAAGTCTTTTATATATCATCGTTTAATTTTTCTAATGAAGTTACATTTGTCGTTATTGATTTTTGTTGTTTAATTTGTTTTTTCAATCTTTGTGCTTCTTGAATATCTATCAATGCTATTTCAGAATTTCCCCCAGCAGTTGATAATGACAGCGAAGCGAGTTGGAACTTTCTCATGATAAATCCCTCAACTATATCTATATTTTGTATTCTAAAGTAAGGGATGACGTGAACATCTATAAAAATGATACCTTCTCTAATATGTATTTCTTTATCATCTAAAAAATATCTAAGATGTTTAAACTTAAACCAAGGCACTATAATCATAAATAAAATACAAACTATTGTAGTTAAAATTATTGCTCCAATTATTAAATTTTTAGTATTAATAAAATGGAATTTTAATTCATTAAGCAATATTAAAATAGACAATGCTATCACTAGTAAAAACGTCCAAAAAGCACCAATAATTCTCATTACTTTAATACCATTTTGGTGCATATATTTATAAGACTTCATGAGTATCACCTTTCATGTACCAATTTTTGAGTTTAAGAACATTATCTACTTCACTAAACTTCAAACCAATGTTTTGCTGACTACTACCCTTAGCAATAACAAATTGAAAATTTGCGAGTTGACTTCTTTCAAGAAAGGGATGTTGGCTAATAGTCATTCCTAAAACTTTTTCTTTTTTAACATAAAATCTCTTAATATTTAATATAGACGCTTTTTGGACAACAAGCTCTGATTCGCTAAAAGCAAAACCACTAAAACATGTATAAAGTATAGCGTAAACAAAAAATAATAAGATTGGTAATAAAGCTATGATTAAAGACCATAAAGACCACATATACCATCCAATAATGCCTATACCAATAATACATATGGAAGGAATTAGAAAGTGACGATGAAATCCTTTTAAAGGCATGCCAATTTTAGCATGATTAAATGTCATCTCAGGAACCAAAGGTCTAATCACTTTATATGCCTCTTTTCTTGGAATAAACGGTAAAATCATAATTCTTCCATCATTATCAGTGGGTTCCCCTTCAGTAGTATCTATATCACTTGTAATATAGAAATGTATAGATGTATAACCAAATAATTTTCGTATAAAAGATTGATGTTCAAGTACACCTTGCAGTCGGTCAGTTGGTACAGTGATATTTTTCTTCGTAAATAATCCATATTGAATTTTAAGTTGATGATTATCTTGAATAACTTGATATCCATAAAACTTTATTAAGTACATGATAGTTCCGATTATATAACTTAATAATAACACTAGTATGACAATAAAAATGACAATGAAATATATCGTTTTAAATACAGAAGATATTTCTTCACCAAATTTATCCCATGGAATAACACTTGAGAGACTGCCAATAATAGGAGATAGTGTCACAAAAGCAAGTGCTATAGCTCCACTTGTCATAGACATAAATAATAGTTGTTTAAAAGGCATTTTAAATATTGCATATTGGGGTTTGGCATGTTGTTGATATGTCTGAGTATGATTCTCATCATTTAACTCTTTAGCTTCTTGATTTACCTGGTTATTCATGCGTTCTTGAATAGATCGCAATTCTTGTTCAATAACTTCACTTTGCTTTTTTGAAATTGTCCCTAATTCTATGCCATCACTTGGTGTTTTAATAATGAGTTCAACGCCGCCAACAATCTGATTAATCAATCCTTGAGACGTATCTGCAGATTGTATGCGACTAATATTTAGTTCTTTTCGTTCCTTATTAAAAACACCAGTAGTTAATATAAAATGATCCTCTTCAATCCAATATCGTGTATTATAAACCTTAATAATATTATGAATGAAACCGATAGAAAATATCAAAGTCATTATACCTGGAATAATATAAGACGAAAAATCATCATATTTAAAATCTTTTATATTAAATAAAAAGATGATAATTACAATGAAATTTGATTTAATCACACTAATCAAGCCATCAATATAAGAAATTGGATGTAGCTTTTGCGGACTATACATCGTCATTTGCACCTCTCAATCTCAATAGTATTTGTTGTTGAATATTTTGTGCTTCTTTCTCAGATATTATTGGAAATGAGATTGTATGACCTGCAGTAAATAAAGTTATGGAATTAAGATTTAATTTTTTTGATAATGGATTAGTTCCAATATCGATAAATTGTATTCTCTCTATTTTACTTAATTCTTCTTTCTTAAAAATAAATAATCTTTTTAATATGACAAAATCTTCGTGAATTTTATAATAATGATATCTATATTTAATTAGTGGAGATATACAAGTGTTTAAAATAGATAACAAACCTAGCCCAAGAAAGATGTAGGATGTAAAAGGCCACCAATGATTTAAATAGCTAAAATACAAAAGTAAACTAAGTATAACAAGCAAAATAAATAAACCTATGCAACTAGTTATGTAATAGTACTTTAGCGCTTGGATTGGGCTTCTATGAAACGTACTATCATTTTTCATAAATATACTCCTTTTCAAGATTTACCCACATTATAGCATAGTGATAATAAAGTCTAAAAAATAACAGCGACCTATATTTTCAATGTATTATTTATTAAAAAATTTATTCACATGCAAAAATGAAAAAATTCATATCGACGCGTCACACCTACTATATAATAAGTTTTATGCTCAATACATATGTACTTTTTAATTCGTATAAATAAAAAATGCCTGAGACAAAAAATTATCTCAGGCTAGTTAATTTATTTATTTTTGATGATCTGCAAATGTGCGACCTTTTAGTGATTGATTACCACTTTTTTGTTGCTTATCTCTACGGTCAAATTTCTTTTGGTTTTTCTTTTTGCTTGATTGACCTTTAGACCCTTTTGATCGTCTATTTTTATTATCAAACTTACCATTACCACGTTTATGATTACTTCTTCTAGAACCGCCTTTACTACTGCGATTTTTACGTGCTAATGGTTTTTCAAAAGTTAATTGTACTTCCACTTCATCATTAGCTTCTACAAGTTCTTGAAGTAAAGAGGCTACTAATTCTGTACTATCATATTCTTTAAGTAATTCACTTGATATTCTTTGTAAACGCGGCTCATTTTCTCTTGACATCCAGTTTTGAACTCTATCTTTAATATCATCTTCACGCGCTTTAAGCACCTCTTTACGATGTGGAGGTCTTAATGCTTTCATTCGACGATTATTGACATCTTCAATTTGTCGAATATAATCCATCTCAATTGGATTTACAAAAGTAACTGCAATACCTTCTTTTCCTGCTCGACCAGTACGTCCAATACGGTGAGTATAACTTTCTGTATCTTGAGGGATATCAAAATTATAAACATGACTCACACCAGAAATATCAAGACCACGTGCAGCCACATCTGTAGCAACTAAAATATCTATTTGATCGTTCTTAAATTTCTTCAATACTTCTAAACGTTTTGCTTGGGTAATATCACCATGTAAACCTTCTGCTTTGTATCCTTTAGATAATAGCGCGCTTGTTAATTCATCTACGCGACGCTTAGTACGACCAAAGACAATCGCCAATTCAGGCTGATGAACATCTAAAAAGTTTGTAAATGTATCAAATTTCTCTAATTCTTTAACTATTGTATAATATTCATCAATTTGAGGATCTGACATTTCATTATTCATTGTCTTAATTATTTTAGGAGCTTTCATAAACTGCTGTACCAATTCTTGGATTGCTTTTGGCATCGTAGCTGAAAATAGCATAGTTTGACGTTGTTCAGCTGGAATTTTATCCATAATAAATCTCATATCATCGATGAATCCCATATTCATCATTTCATCTGCTTCATCTAAAATAAGCGTGTGAATTCCTTGAGTTTTAAGTGTACGACGATTAAGATGATCAATAACTCTTCCCGGCGTACCTACTACAATTTGAGGGCCTCTTTTTAATGCTTTAATCTGTCTTTCAATAGGCATACCACCAAAGACTGTAACAACTTGTACTTTTTGACCTTTACTGAACTCTCTTAATTGCTCAGCTACTTGCATAGCAAGCTCTCTCGTTGGCGCAAGAATTAATGATTGAACACCCTGTTGGCCTACAACTTTCTCAATTAAAGGTATACCAAACGCCCCTGTTTTCCCAGTACCAGTTTGGGCTTGTCCAAGGATGTCATCTCCTTCTAACGCATAAGGGATGCTATCTTTTTGGATAGGTGTCGGTTCTTTAAATCCCATTGCTTCTAGTGTTTGAACCGTTTTATCCGAAATCCCTAGTTCTTTAAAATTTTGCAAAATAATTCTCCTTTTACGTGTATATTTCTTAATATGCTTTTTTTACATATATGTTCACTTATGTTTTATCAACTTCTATATAGTACCACCTTAAAAATATTATAGCAATAAAGCAATTTCACACATTTACTGTTTTCAATGTAATTCATCAAACTATTTAACTTTCAAAAAGGTCGTGCAATATGTAATGTAAGCGCTTTTTCATAGTTTACCAAAAAAATAAAAGCATGCAATGAAAGTAACATCCTAATTAATTTACAGATTTCATTCATTGCATGCTTTGAAATTAGATTTTATATTACAACAATGCGTCAACAACTTCCTCAAGCTTCATACCTCGTGAACCTTTAACTAAGACTTTATCCTCAGGTTTAACTTGAGATATTAACGTCTGAATTAACTGGTCTTTATTATCAAAGTATTTTGCTTCTTTAACAAAAACTTTACCACTATCATAGATATAACTAGCTTCTTTACCAAATGTATATAAAACATCAATATTTTTATCTTTCAAATATTCACCAACTTGTTTGTGCATCAATTGACTATTAGGTCCTAATTCAAGTACATCTGCTAATATTAAAATTTTTCGACCTTTCATAACACTTAATGTATCAATGGCTGCTTTCATACTCGTTGGACTTGCATTATATGCGTCATTAATTACTGTTACATTGTTTGATGATTCATGTCTTTCCATTCTCATAGCGGTTAATTGCACGTTGTGAATATTATTTTGAATTATTGTTTCATTTAGGCCTAATTCATGTCCAATAGCAATTGCAATAGCAGCATTTTTCATATTATGCGTGCCCAAAATTGGTAAATGATAATGTTCTTTTTGATTGATAGTAAAATGAATACCTTCGTTTTTTACATCGTTCATATGACAAGTATATGTACTGTCTGAATTTAACCCAATGCTTATTAATTTCGCATTTTTAACTTGATTAACATGAGGTTTTAATAAAGGTTCATCTCCGTCATAAATAAATATACCATTTGTTTTGAGACCAGTTGTTATTTCAAATTTAGCTTTTGCAATGCCTTCTCGCGATCCTAAATCTTGCATATGTGATTCGCCAATGTTTGTGATGACCGCTATTTCAGGTTGTGCGATATGAGATAACAACTCTATTTGATGAAAACCTGACATCCCCATTTCTAGAATAGAAATTTCTGTGTCTTCATCAAGTTCTAGTAAAGTCAACGGCATTCCAATTTCATTATTATAATTTCCTTGTGTTTTCTTAACTTTAAATTCAGTTGATAATACACTTTCAATCATGTCTTTTGTTGTTGTTTTTCCATTAGAACCAGTAACCGCTATCACCTTAGGATTTACATGATTTAGATATGCTTTTGCCAATTGCTGTAAGGCTATTAAAGTATCTTCTACCCAAATAATAGGACCTTGGTTCCCTTCAGAATGTTTATTCTCTTTTTCACTAAAAACAGCTCCAGCACCATCGTTCAAAGCTTGTGTGATAAAACGATGGCCATCAACATTCTCACCTTTAAAAGGTATAAATAACGCCCCTTCATTGATTTTTCGTGAATCAATTGAAACGCCATTTATTGTTTTTTTTAAATGTTTTTCATCAATTTCACAATCTATCCAGTTTTTAATTTGCTCTAATGTTACGTTTATCATAACTAAAACCTCTAATAATCAATTTTATATTTATTTTTCTTTTTATCTTCATAACGTTCTTTAGCCAAATCAATCAATTTAGCAATTAAATCAGGGTAAGATAAGCCCATATTTTTCCATAAGTTTGGATACATACTATATGCAGTAAATCCTGGCATGGCATTTGTTTCATTGATATAAATTTGATTATCATCAGTAACAAAGAAATCTGCACGAACTAATCCCGAACAATCAGTAGCTTTAAAGGCCTCTAATGCCATGTTTCTTAATGTCATTTGAACATCTTGATCTAAATCTGCTGGAATATCTAATCTAATCTTACCGTCTTTATACTTTGATTTATAATCATAAAACGCTACATCCTTAACAACCTCACCAGGCCATGTCGTTTCAGGATAATCGTTACCTAAGACAGCTACTTCGATCTCTCTAGCATTAATCCCTTGTTCAATGACAAGTTTACGATCAAATTGGAATGCTTCAGTTATCCCAGATTTTAATTCTTCTTCATTGTTACATTTACTTATACCAACACTTGAACCGAGATTAGCAGGTTTTACAAATACCGGATATGTTAACTTATCATTAACTAATTTAATGATATTATTTTCATATTTTTCATACTCACTTCTTAAAAAGCTAATATAAGGTAATTGAGGTAAACCTCTATGCTCAAATAATTGTTTCATCACAAGTTTATCCATTGAGCTTGAAGCAGCTAACACACCATTACCTACATATGGTATATCAAGTACTTCAAAAAGACCTTGGATAGTTCCATCTTCTCCATTTGGACCATGCAATAATGGGAATACTGCATCATATGATTTTCCTAAACTACCTTTACTGAGTAACTGTGAGATTTCTCCAGTCTCTACATCGTTAATGACGAGTTCATCAGTATTTTTTATTTCTTGTGTAATATTATCTTTTTTCTTCCATTCACCATCGTTTGTTATATAAATGATATCAACTTGATATCGTTCTTTATCAATTGCGTTTAAAACATTTTGTGCAGTTAAAATTGAAACATCGTGTTCTGCACTTTTACCTCCAAAAACGATACAAATATTTTCTCTTGTCATTTCGTTTTCCTCCATTACAATTACAGTTCTTTTAGCCTTTTTCTTTAACGTAATTGTTTAATTGATCTTTTTATTTACTACTTTAAGTACATAACGGCTTCTGAAACTTAATATTATCATATTTTTAAATTCAATTGCATTTGATAATCTAAATATAGAACTAAATTTTAATGACAATTTGCGCTAATATACATATTTTTATTATGACTATTACATATTAAAAGTTAATAAGGTGCTATCATTCTGTGATATTCTAGCAAATTTAAAAGAAGTCATGTAAAATTAATATATATTTGATTAGAAAATATGAATGAATACAGATGATTAAAATATTGTAAAAGTATCTACAGAAATTTTAAAAAGTGATCCATATACATAAAGGAGTAAGCAATGAATTATTCTTCTCGTCAACAACCTAAACGTAACTGGTTACGTAAAGTAGACTGGATACTCGTACTAGTTATATCACTATTAGCACTAACAAGTGTTATTTTAATCAGTTCCGCTATGGGTGGCGGACAATATAGTGCAAATTTCAGTATTAGACAAATTATTTATTATATTTTCGGAGCTATTATTGCATTTTTAATTATGATAATTTCACCGAAAAAAATTAAAAATAATACTTATATTTTATACAGTATATTTTGCGTTCTATTAATAGGGTTACTTATTTTACCTGAAACTTCAATCACCCCAATTATTAATGGTGCTAAAAGTTGGTACAGTTTCGGTCCTATAAGCATCCAACCTTCCGAATTCATGAAAATTATACTTATACTTGCTTTGGCTAAAACGATATCTAAACATAACCAATTTACATTTAATAAGTCTTTTCAGTCTGATTTAATGTTATTTTTTAAAATTTTAGGTGTATCCATTATACCTATGGCATTAATTCTATTGCAAAATGACCTAGGTACTACTTTGGTGTTATGTGCAATTATAGCTGGCGTCATGTTAGTAAGTGGAATAACATGGAGGATATTAGCCCCTCTTTTTATTGTTGCATTTGTAAGTGGTTCTAGTATTATATTAGCTATCATTTATAAACCATCCTTAATAGAAAACCTATTAGGAATAAAAATGTATCAAATGGGACGTATCAATTCTTGGTTAGATCCCTATTCATACAGTAGTGGAGATGGATATCACTTAACAGAATCTTTAAAAGCTATTGGTTCAGGTCAATTATTAGGTAAAGGTTATAACCATGGCGAAGTTTATATTCCTGAGAATCATACCGACTTTATTTTTTCAGTGATTGGAGAAGAAATGGGCTTTATAGGTTCAGTATTATTGATATTACTTTTCTTATTCTTAATATTTCACCTTATACGGTTAGCTAGTAAAATTGATAGTCAGTTTAACAAAGTATTTATCATAGGATATGTATCGTTGATTGTTTTTCACGTGTTACAAAATATCGGCATGACGGTTCAATTATTACCGATTACAGGTATACCACTTCCGTTTATTAGTTACGGTGGAAGTTCTTTATGGAGTTTAATGACTGGTATAGGAGTAGTTCTTTCAATTTATTATCATGAACCCCAAAGATATGAAATAACCACATTATCTAAAAAATCTAATACAATTTAACCTGTATAAAATAAGAGACACTATTCACGATGAACAGTGTCTCTCTTTATATATTAATTTAGATAATCAATACATAAAATATTATATTATCATGCAAATTATTTTAATTCATGACTTACTTGATTAGATGTAGGCAAAGTATTAATAATATCTAAACGAGACTTAGTTTTCTTAATATTCACACCCAATGATGATAATAATTTGACTACATTTTGAATCTTATCCTGATTCTTCACAATTATCACCTCGTTAGAAATAGCTTTATTTCAATAATACCCTAATTACTTCTACTTTACTACATCATTCTAAAAATATTTTTAAATATTTCTAAAAGCTATAATAATTCAAACGAAAAATGAATTAAGCGCAATTATTTAATTATAAAATACGAAATCCGTAATCGTAAATTTCTTTTTCAATGTTATTTAAATTTGCAGGAGTGTCAAATTCTACTCGAATCTCATTCATTTGGTAATCGATATCCACACTATTGATGCCTATCATCTTAGATAAATGATCTTTGAGCTGTTTAGCTTGTTCAGTTGTTTTAATACCTGAAACATTTATCAATCCTTTTTTCAATTTCATACCCTCTTAATCTTTTATTAATTTTTGGAATGTCACGAGCAATTCATCCATTGCTTCTTCTTGCGCACCGTCGTTTATTTTTTCCATAATACAACCTTTCATGTGATGGTCTAGTAATTTAGTAGCTACACTATTCAATGCTGAACGTGTTGCTCTAATTTGAGTTAGTACATCATCACAGTAAACGTCATCATCAATCATACGATTTATTGCTCTTACTTGACCTTCTATTCTATTTAATCTTGATTTTAAATTTGTTTTTATTTGCTCTGAGTGATGTGCACTCTCCATGTCTGCCATAAAGTCACCTCTGTTCATATTATATCGTATTATTCATAAATTCACTCGTCAATGATTCAGGTAATTAAATATTATCTAACCATGATAATCGTATTTCTTCATGCTATAATTATATTTAAAAATCACTGAAATGAAAACTGAGTGAGAATAAACAATCATAAAGGAGGTAACCTATGATAGAAGTCTTTACTATGGCACTTCATCAATCTAATATTATAATTAATATTTTATTAGTTAGTGCCTTTTTATTAAATTTAGTTTTTGCATTCATTATTATTTTCATGGAGAGGCGTACAGCAAATTCTATATGGGCGTGGTTATTGGTTTTAGTTTTTCTACCTTTAGTAGGATTCATATTGTATTTATTATTAGGTCGCCAAATACAGAGAGAACATATATTTAAACTCGCCAAAGAGGATAAAGTTGGTCTTGAAATGATTGTTGACGAGCAATTAGAGGCATTGAAAAAGCAAGACTTTTCTAAGGGTAATCATCAAATTGTTAAATTTAAAGAAATGGTACAAATGTTACTTTATAATAATGCTGCTTTTTTAACAACTGATAATGATCTAACAATTTATACAGATGGTCATCAGAAGTTCGATGATTTAATTAATGATATTAGACACGCACAATCATATATTCACATCCAATACTACATTATTCATAGTGATAATCTCGGAAAGCAATTGTTACATGAATTAGAAAAAAAAGCTGAAGAAGGTATAGAAGTTAAAATGCTATACGATGATATGGGCTCAAGAGATTTACGAAAGAAAGATCTAAAAAAGTTTCGTCAAAAAGGCGGTCACGCTGAATCTTTCTTTCCATCAAAATTACCACTTATTAATTTAAGAATGAATAATAGAAACCACAGAAAAATAGTAGTCATTGACGGTACGATTGGATATGTTGGTGGTTTTAATGTAGGAGATGAATATATAGGTAAATCTAAGAAATTTGGTTATTGGAGGGACACACACTTACGTATTAAAGGTGACGCGGTAAATGCCCTTCAACTTAGATTCATCTTAGATTGGAACTCACAATCAACTCGTGACAATTTAACTTATGAATCTCGATATTTTCCTGATGTTGACTCTGGTGGTACGATAGGCATACAAATTGCTTCAAGTGGGCCTGATGAAGATTGGGAACAAATTAAATATGGTTATTTAAAAATGATTTCATCAGCCAAAGAATCTATATACATTCAATCACCATACTTCATTCCCGATCAAGCTTTTTTAGATTCGATTAAAATTGCAGCGCTTGGTGGTGTGGATGTTAACATCATGGTTCCTAACAAACGTGATCATCCCTTTGTTTATTGGGCTACGCTTAAAAACGTAGCGTCTTTACTTGAAGCTGGCGTTAATGTCTATCATTATGATAATGGTTTTCTACATTCAAAAACACTTGTCATTGATGATGAGGTAGCAAGTGTAGGAACTGCCAATATGGATAATCGAAGCTTTACATTAAACTTTGAGGTCAATGCTTTTATTTATGATGAAGGCGTAGCACGATCATTAAAACAAGCTTTCATTAATGATATGAAATTATCTAACAAGCTCACTTCTGAAGAATATGCTAAACGAAATCTGCTAGTTAAATTCAAAGAAGGGATTTCACAACTACTTTCTCCAATTTTATAATAATTTGCAAGAAGTGAACGCTTAACGAAAGGTTCACTTCTTCATTTATATCTTCTTTAATGTAATAGGATAAGTAGTTTCATTAATTAAACCATTATAAAGGATGTCAAAGATACTATTAAATACTAAATGTAAAAAATTAAATACTTTGCTACTTTTAAATTAAGTAAGGAGTCTATCTATGAACTCAAGAATGAAGATTAAAAAAGCTTATGAGTATATGAAAAGTTTCCATCAACATGATACAACTGGACATGATATTGCACATGTGGAACGTGTCTATAACAACGCTTGTTATATCGCTAAACGAGAAAATATAACAGATACACTTGTTATAGAACTATCATCTTTATTGCATGATACTGTTGATAGTAAATTAACTGATGAAATTTTAGCATATGATCAGCTTAAACAGTTCTTATCTACCCTAGATTTAAGCAGTGAAATATCACAACAAGTTCTCTATATTATTAAACATATGAGTTATCGAGCTGGTAAAAATAATCACGTTAAACTTTCAATAGATGGTGAAATCGTTAGAGATGCTGATCGCCTAGATGCAATAGGAGCAATCGGCATTGCGAGAACATTCCAGTTTTCAGGACACTTTGGTGAACCTATGTGGACTGAAACGAAGCTTTCAAATGAAGAGTTACATACGTCTCTCGTTGAAGAATTAGACAATTCAGCAATAAAACATTTTTATGAAAAATTATTTAAATTAAAAGATTTAATGCACACTCCTACTGCAAAAAAACTTGCTGAAGAAAGACATCAATTTATGATTCAATATCTCAAACAATTTATGTCAGAGTGGAATTTTAATAAAGAGTAAATTCAAATAAAAGATATATTGTTAACTCATGTTTTAACCAAAGTCCATTAGCATCTACCACAAAAAATACCTGAGACAACGATTGATGTCTCAGGTTATTGTTTATTATTTTTTATTCTTTTTTGATACTACTTGAGTATTTTTCCCTTTTTTCTTTGAAGATGGATTATGTTCTCTTTCATACTTTTCAATAAAAGGTTGAACTTCTTTTTTAGCAAGTTTAGAGTAATAAATATTAGCAAAATGCGTTTGAATTACTAAGAATAATGCACTGACAGACCAATATAAACCTAAAGCTGATGATGCTTGTAAAGAAATCCAAATAATCATTATTGGAGAAATAACCATCATCATATAGCCCATCTGACGTTGCTCTTGAGGCATCGTTTTGCTTGAAACTACAGCTTGAATAAAGTATAGCACACCGGCAATAACTGTAATCCAAATATCAGGCTTAGTTAAATTGAACCATAAGAAATGCGGATGTTCAGATAAACCATTTACAAGCTTATCTTTTAATACAAAGTATAATCCCATAATAATTGGCATTTGAATAAGTATAGGTAAACATCCTAACATGCTCTTCATAGGGTTCATATCATATTTTTTATAAACTTCCATAAGTTCTTGGTTTGCAGCCATTTTTTCTTCTTGTGTTCGCGCACGTTTAACCTTTTCTTGAATGCCATCTACTTCAGGTTTAGCCACTTTCATTTTCTCACGCATCATGTGACTATTTTTATAGTTAGATAACATAAATGGTAACAAGATTAAACGAATGAAAAGAACTAATACAATAATTGCTAGTCCAAAATTATTATGAAAAACATCATTTCCTAACCACTGTAAGAGATGTTTCATAGGTTGAACAAAAGTATTAAAGAAGAATCCATCTTGCTTCTCAGGTGTAGAGTAATCACAACCTGCTAGAAAAATCATTATTCCCAAAAACAAAGGTAGTAACGCTTTTTTCTTCATTTTTCCACCTCTAATGTTATATTCACATAGAGTATATTTTATCATACTAATTCAATAGTAGAAAACAAAAAGTAGAAAAAATAGAGATTTAGGTGAAATATCTTAAGAAATATTTAACCGTTTTGTCTATATTGGTACTACGTGTAATAGCTGAGATGACAGAAATACCATCTGCACCTTCGTCAACAATAGGCTGCACGTTAGTTTCATTTATACCTCCAATGGCAACTATAGGAAAATCATGAATATATAATCTTAATTGAGATATCATAGATGGACCAACAGGTTTACTAGCGTCATCTTTTGATGATGTTGTATACATTGGACCTACTCCAATGTAATCAACTTTAGACAAATCAGATTGTTGATACTCTTTCAAATTCCCAACACTTAAACCTATAATCTTATTTTTAAATTGGCTTGCAAATTGTTGAATTTCCATATCATCTTGACCTACATGAATGCCATCAGCATTAATCTCTTGGGCTAATTGAACATCATCATTAACTATCATAGGTACGTGATATGAGTGACATAATTGTTTAAGTTTTAAGGCTAACTGTTTTTTCTTTTCCCCTTTTAGTGCATTCGGACCTTTTTCACGAAATTGATATAGCGTGATTCCAGCTTCTAATGCCTCTTTGAGAACTTGCTCAATTGATTTATTTTTAGGTATATCTTGTGTTCCGCAAATAAAATAGACTGATAATTGTTTTGAATCAAACATCATATTCATATCTCTACCTTTTTGACTTGATTTTTATAAGTAATGTCATTCATCTGATAAAGTTGATCTAGCAGTTCAGATAGAAAAGTACCAGGTCCATTTACATGAGGCGCTTGTTCAGCAAATTCTGCTGCGATGTTGTAGACACTTACCGCTTCAACTAATAAATCAATTGAAGGTTGAGTATTTCTAAACAAGAAACTTGCTAATACACCACCTAACAAGCATCCAGCCCCCGTGATTTTAGTAAGAAGCGGAGAACCATTAGATAATTTAATTATTTTCTCATTTTTTGCAATAATATCATCTTTTCCAGTAATGACAATAGCAGTATTTAAAGTATTAGCCGCTTTTTTTGCAATATTTACTGAATCTAATTCGCTGTCACTGTCAGTACCTTTCATAGTTGTATTAAAATCTATTAATGTCAATATTTCTGAAGCATTGCCTTTTATTACTGTGACATTAACTTCACCAAGAAAACGTTGACAAAAATTTTTACGATATGTAGAAGCACCAACTGCCACTGGATCAAAAACTATTGGTGTACCTTGCTGATTAGCAATTTTACCTATTTTGATAATGTCTTCTTCATTTTCACGTGTGAGTGTACCGATGTTAATTAAAAGCGCACTAGCCATTCGAGTAAAATCTTCAGCTTCTTCTGGTGCCTCACTCATTGCGGGACTAGCACCTAAACTTAGTAAACCATTCGCAGTAAAGTTTTTCACAACATCATTGGTATAGCAAATTACGAGTGGATTTTCTGAACGTAATCGTTCTAAATTATTCATCATCTAAACCTACTTTCTTCATATAAGCAAAATGATTTACAGGTCCTCTCCCCTTGCCAATTTCTGGGGTATGTTCAATACTTAATGAAATAAACTCTTTTGCTTTTTTAACTGCATCTTTTATGGAACGACCTTTAGCTAATTCTGCTGTAATAACTGCTGAAAAAGTACAACCAGTTCCATGAGTATGTTTAGTATCAAAGCGTTTGTTCTCAAAGGTATACGTTTCATTCTTAGTAAAAAGAAAATCTTTAGCATTATTTAAATCGGCTGAATGCCCTCCCTTAATTACAACACCCTTACTACCAATTTCATTAATAAAGATTTGACCTGCTTTACGTATGCTTTCTTCATCATTAATTTTAATACCAGTAATTTCCTCAGCTTCAGGTATATTCGGAGTGACAACATCAGCCAAAGGTAATAATGTTGATTGCAAATGATTTTTAGTATTTTCATCCATCAATGAATCACCACTTTTGGCAAGCATAACTGGATCAATCACATAAGGAATATTGGAATGTTCCTTTAAGTAACTTTGAATCAACTCCATCGTTTTTTTTGTTGCAATCATACCCGTTTTGATAGCTTGTGGTAATTCATCATCAAACACACTATCAAGTTGTTCCTTTACCCATGAAGATTCTAAATTATGGATATGTTGAACTCCTAGGGTATTTTGAGCAACGATACTTGTTATAGTGGCCATACCATAAACGCCACACGCGTGAAATGATTTTAAATCCGCCATAACACCTGCCCCACCGGTGGGATCTGTGCCTGCTATTGTTAGTGCAATTTTAGGTTTATTCATTGTTATTTCCCCCATATTCCCATTTTTCATTAATATATGCCATATTGAAGAAATGTCTCTCATGAATAGTACTTTGCAAGAAATTTTCTTTAATCTCTTTTTTTTCTGTCTCACTACAATGTTTAGTTAAACGGTCCATCAATTGATCGAACACATCAACAAGTTCGTCCATTTCAGTACTATAAAATTGAAACCATTTAGAAGTCACTGATTCTTTATTTAATTTGGGATCTTCCATCGCACGTTTACCAATGACAGCGTAGACGTATGGACAGGGTGCCATCGCTGCAATCGTGAAGGCTGCATTTTCACGTGCAAATGCATTGAAGTACATATGTTTAATATAATGATCACCACTTGGTGGCCATACTTTTTCTTTTACTATTTCTTCATATGGTTCATTAATGAAATCAGCTAGAACCTCATGCGCTTCAACTTCTCCTTCTAACATAAACTCAATTTGTTCTACTAGAAATTTAACATCTTCCATAGAACTCATTTTGGGTATGAGCATTGCATAAATATTTGTAAACTCTTTTAAATAAGAAGCGTCTGCTCTTAAGTATTGTCTTACAGCTTGATTAGATAACTTACCTGCTAGTAAATCTTGAATAAAACCATCATTGTAAATGTCATCAATAATAGGTCTTGATGCTTCCCTCAACTCTTTTGAAAATGTCATAATTAGCCTCCTCAAAAAATAAAACTACTTCCCAGCGAAGAAAGTAGTTAGACCAAGACATCTCAATGACGAATAGTTAATAACTACTTTCCTACGTTGGTATTAACCAAATCAGGTTATAAGGGTCTGAATACATTCATCTCAGCCTTTTGGCTCCCCTAGTAGCAAATAATATATGATTCATTATCAACCATAGCAAACGATTACATGTAAATCAAATAAGTCGTACAATAAAAAACCATCTTCTCAAATTCGAGAAGATGGTAGATACTTCATATTTTAATTATGCAGTTACCCAATGACCTGGGCCACCAGTATTATATAATTTTACTGCTGCTCGGTCTTGTACGCTTTCTGGAGCTTTTGCAGGTGAAACACCTTTATATTGACTTGGAGCAACAGAATCCCAAGTTGATTGTAAGAATTGATATTTACCTGCTGCACCTGAAGATGGGTTTATTGCATGAATATCGCCACCTGATTCACGTTGAGCAATTTGTTGTAAATGTGAATTTACATTTACTGATGAACCACTTGAAGCTTTACTTGAAGAAGTTTGACTTGTAGATGTTGATTTTGTTTGTGGTTGTGCTGTTTGCTCATTTTGTGGTGCTGATACTTGTACAGGTTGTTGTTGTGTAGCTACTTGAGATTGGCTTGGTTGAACAGGTTGCGTAGCATTGTTTGTTGATTCATAACTCCAACTCCAAGTAGAACCATCAGATTCAAAATGATATGAATTACCATTGTAATCAAAATTAATATTATAAGCACCTTCTTGAACAGGGCTTTCATTTAGTGATTGATCATTAGTTAACGCTTTTTGAGCTAACTCTGCTTTATCAACATTTGTAGTCTCACTTGCATGTGCGTCATGACCTGCGTTACCTGCTACAACGCCTAGTCCTATAGCTAATGATGATGCAACTAATGTTTTTTTCATTATTAAAAATCCTCCTAAAAGTGATTTGTTTTCTTAATTTGTTTACGTAACCCACTGTAACATCTATAAAAATCGTGCAGGTTACACTGAAATAAAAATAAACGCCTATTTTTTACACTACAATTACATGAAATAGGATGCTAATTTTTATGAATAACCGTAATGATTCCTATCATGATAGTTTTTTCGAGTCATATTACTACAATATCGTTGTAATACAAATGAAATTTATCAGATAATTATTGAAATTATAGGCCTTTGCTATGTATTTAAAGCGACCTTTTATTAATATTTTATGATTAACAAAGGCCGCTCGAGTATAATTGAAAGAAAGGATAAATTAATTTATTAAATATAGGATGGAGTTTTAAAGGAAAAGTTAGTTGTTTAAATATGAATTATTTCTAAATCATCAGGTTGATAAGTGTTGTTTTCAAATTGATTATCAGAGGGAGTTTCATTGTTTTTATTTTTTGGGGACATGAATTTTATTGTTTCAACGTATAATTCTGTAACAAAATGTGTTTGGCCTTCTTTTTCATATTTTCTTGAACGCATTTGTCCAGTTATACCTACTAAAGTACCTTGACTAGTGTACTTTTCAATATTAGTGGCAGTTTTACCGAAAGCTTTACAAAGTAAATAATCTGTAGAAATTTCATTATTATCATCTTTGTAGTTTCTTTCTGTAGCAACGCAAAATGTTGCTATTTTGTTATCCTCCTTTTCATAGATTTGAGCATCTTTCGTCATTCTACCAACAATGACTATTTTATTTAACATGTGTCACCTCCTTCTTATGTTCTAATCATAACTGAGCTTAGTTCACTGGTCAAAACCACAATTTTATTGAAATTGTTAGTAAATGACGATGAGATTTTGATATATTTAAAGAAAATATTGAAGTATTATATCTAAATCTGACATAAATTTCTATTATTGTATTAATAAAAAAATTTGGAGAAGTGATATTATGAAAACTTTTAAGGCAGTAAGATTTCAAATTGTGAATGAACATGGTGCAATATCAGAATACGTCATTGAAGATGGTGTGATTATAAATAAAGAAGGAAGTGGCACTGGGTGGTTACTAGAAATAGTAATTTCAAATGAACACTATGAAACATTTAAGCAATATAAGGATAACAAACAACTTTTAGATATTAGAGTAGTCATCACAAGACCTGCTAACGATCCAGCGTTATTTAATGCAACAGTTAAAAGCGTTAAAAATTTTAAATATTCAATGTCAGTCGTTTTAGAATGTCACATCTACACTTTGAGACAAGAATACGCTGAGAGTTTATTAGAAGAATTAGTTGATGAAGGACTTACAGGTGAAAAGTTGAAAAAAACATTTAATCGTATGATGCAATCAAAACCTAAGTTGAAAGATGAGAAAATCGAAAGATAAACACCAAGGGTAATTATAAAACATTTAATTTTCATATATTTAAATCATATACAATTTTAAATATTGAACATAAATAAAGCCTAGAACATGAATTAACCATTGTTCCAGGCTCTTTACGAACAGAGATTACTATATTAAAAAGTACTGCCATTTGATACTTATATTTCTAGGCGAGACCTGACTTAAAGTATTTCAACCAGAAATTCAATATACATAAAGTGTTAGGTCAATAATCTGTGCGATATTCTTTAAATAAGTTTTACTATTTTGTTATCACAATACGAATTATTTTACCTAAAGAGTTTAATTATCTAAGATTAAGCATCTTGAATAGCAAAAGTAAGTTCACAGCTACAAGCAAGTTGGCCATCAACAGTCGCTTTAGCCGAACCCTTACCAATAGGACCTTTTATTTTAGTTATTTCAACTTCCAACATTAATGTATCTCCAGGTACGACTTGTTTTTTGAAGCGACACTTATCAATGCCTGCAAACAATGCTATTTTCCCTTTATTTTCTTCACTATTTAACATAGCTACTGCACCAGTTTGCGCTAAAGCTTCTGTAATAAGAACACCAGGCATCACAGCGTAATTAGGGAAATGTCCCTGGAAAAATGGTTCATTACCTGATACTTGCTTTAGTCCTACACACCTTTTACCTTCTTCATACTCTACAATTTTATCTATTAGTAAAAAAGGTTGTCTATGTGGGATAATTTGTTTAATTTGATTATAATCAAAAATCGTTTCCATTTTTAAAACCTCCGAGCTTAAGCTGTAATAATATTATCGATTTACACGTTCTATGTTTGCACCTAGACTTTTTAGTTTTCCATGTAAATTGACGTATCCTCTATCTAGATGCTTTAACTCAGTCACTTGCGTAGTTCCCTCTGCAACTAAACCAGCTAAGATTAAGGCTGCAGCAGCTCTTAAATCTGTTGCTTTAACTTGAGCACCTTGTAAATGGCTTTTTCCTTCAATTTTAGCACTTCTTCCTTCAACACTTATATTCGCATTCATTCTTCTAAATTCTGCAACGTGCATAAATCTATTTTCAAAAACAGTCTCAGTAATCACTTTGTGTCCATTTGCTGTTAATAATAAAGCCATCATTTGAGATTGCATATCAGTTGGGAAACCTGGGTGTGGTAAAGTTTTTACATCTACTGGATTTAAATCTCCATTTGCTGTAACTCTTATACCTTCTTCATAATATTCAAGATCTACCCCCATCTCTTCAAGCTTATATATTAAACTAGCCATATGTTCTTTAATTGCACCACGTACAAATATGTCACCACGAGTTATTGCACCTGCGATAAGTAACGTTCCAGCTTCAATTCTATCTGGTATAATTGCATGTTCAACACCGTAAAGTTTTTCAACACCATGTATCGTAATGGTATCAGTACCTGCACCTGTAATTTTACCGCCCATTTCATTAATATAATTAGCTAAATCAACAATTTCAGGTTCTTTAGCGACATTCTCAATGATAGATTTTCCTGATGCCAAGGACGCTGCCATAATAATATTTTGAGTTGCACCTACACTCGGAAAATCTAAATGAATATGTGCTCCCTTTAATCCATCTTTAGCATTTGCATAAATATTTCCATTTTCTAAATGAATGTCTGCACCTAAAGCTTCAAATCCTTTAATGTGCTGCTCGATAGGACGTGTTCCAATCGCACATCCTCCTGGCAAAGCAACAATAGCATGCCCTAGTCGAGCAAGTAGTGGTCCCATAACCAAGATGCTTGCTCGCATTTTACTCACATATTCATAAGGGGCTTCTTCATTTAAAGTTTTAGTTGCATCAACTTTAACTGCATTTTTATCTTTATCATACTCTACATTTGCATTGAGTGTAGATAATACATTATTGATTGTTTCAACATCGCTTAACTCTGGGACATTAACTAGTTTACTGTGTCCTTCAGAAGCAAGTAATGACGCTGTAAGTACAGGTAATACAGCATTTTTAGCTCCTTCAACATTAACTTCACCTGTTAAACGATTTCCACCATTTATTACTATTTTATCCATCTTTAATCCTCCACTTAAAACTCTAATCAGTTATACATTTCCCAACATTTTAATTAAATATTCGTCATATGATCATATTTAACTTATAAATTAAATAACAATTACATAGTTATTTTATCAAGTATTTCACTTGAGTTGAATATTGCAATAAATCAACTATAAAGTTACTGACTGCCGTACCCAGTAAAATAGAAATAAAAATCATACAAACTTGAACTTGTAATGGGTAGCCCTTTTTAAAAAATTGGTCTAATTTTATGGAATTTAAAGCCCAATAAGCTACGCAAATACAAACAACATGTAAGATTAAATGAACAATTGCGAACTGACCAAGATAATCCATATTAAGCTCCTTCGTAAGATTACTGTATAACATTGTACACGAAAAGAGGCAATAAAGATACTTATAAAAATGGATATTACTTTTTAACATTTTAAAATTTAAAAAAAGGTTCGATAGTCATTAAAATATACTATCGAACCTTTTTTAATTATTGTAATTCTGCAACACGTAAACGATTATTTGCTCGTTCAAGTGCTCTTTTAGCTCTATTTATGTCTGTATTATCATCATCATCTTCTAAATGTGATTCTGCTCTCGACTTAGCTAATTTAGCTCTTTCAACATCGATTTCACTAGCAGGTTCGGCCGTTTGGACGATAATTGATAATTGATGTTGTCTTGCTTCAATAAAGCCATCACTTACTGCAATAAATTCATTTCCGTTGTGAAAATTAACTTTCACATGACCTGTTTTTAATGCAGCAACAGTTGGAATGTGACCATACATAATCCCCATTTCACCAGCTGTTGTTTGTAAGACAGCCATCTCAACGTCTTCACGTTCATAGACAGAACCATTAGGAGTGACAATATTTAGTCTAAGTGTATTCATTATCCATACCTCCTAATTATTAGACTTCAACACCCATATCTTTTGCTTTCTCAATTACGTCTTCCATGCTACCTACTAAACGGAATGCGTCTTCAGGAATATGGTCATACTTACCATCTAAAATATCTCTGAAGTCTGCAACTGTTGTTTTAACAGGTACATATGAACCTTTTTGTCCAGTAAATTGTTCTGCAACGTGGAAGTTTTGTGATAAGAAGAATTGAATTCTACGTGCTCGTTCCACAGTTTGTTTATCTTCATCTGATAATTCATCCATACCAAGAATCGCAATAATATCTTGTAACTCTCTATATTTTTGTAAAGTAGATTGAACTTCACGTGCCACATCATAATGCTCTTGACCTACTACTGAAGGTTCCAAAGCTCTAGATGTAGAAGCAAGCGGGTCTACAGCTGGATAAATACCCATTTCTGTTAATTTACGCTCTAAGTTTGTTGTTGAATCTAAGTGTGCGAACGTTGTTGCTGGCGCAGGGTCAGTATAGTCATCGGCTGGTACGAAAACAGCTTGAATTGATGTAACTGAACCTTTATTTGTTGAACTTATACGTTCTTGTAATTGACCCATTTCTGTAGCAAGTGTAGGTTGATAACCAACAGCTGATGGCATACGACCTAATAACGCAGAAACTTCTGAACCAGCTTGAGTAAATCTGAAAATGTTATCAATGAATAATAACACATCTTGGCCTTCTTCATCTCGGAAATATTCGGCCATTGTTAATCCGGATAATGCTACACGCATACGTGCACCAGGTGGCTCATTCATTTGACCAAAGACCATTGCAGTTTTCTTGATAACACCACTGTCACTCATTTCATAGTAAAGATCATTACCTTCACGTGTACGTTCACCAACACCAGCGAATACTGAGATACCACCGTGTTCTTGAGCGATGTTATTAATAAGTTCTTGGATTAGTACGGTTTTACCTACACCGGCACCACCAAATAATCCAATTTTACCACCTTTTATGTAAGGTGCTAATAAGTCTACTACTTTAATACCAGTTTCTAAGATTTCTACTTTTGTTGATAATTCGTCGAATCCTGGAGCTTGTCTATGGATAGGGTCACGTCGTACTGAATCATCAATTTTTTCATCTAAGTCAATAGTTTCTCCTAGTACGTTAAACACTCTTCCTAGAGTTACGTCACCGACAGGTACACTTATGTCTCTACCTGTATCTTTAACTTCCATTCCTCTTTGAACGCCGTCAGTTGAGTCCATTGCAATTGTACGAACTACATCGTCACCTAGTTGAAGTGCAACTTCTAATGTTAATTGAAGCGCTCCATCTTCTTTAGGAACTTCGATGTGTAATGCATTATTTATCTCAGGTACTTCGTTATGTTCAAAACGAACATCTATTACTGGACCCATAACTTGAGTTACACGGCCAATTCCCATGTTGATTTCCTCCTTTTATTATTACTCAAGAGCTGATGATCCACCAACAATTTCAGTAATTTGTTGAGTAATCGCAGCTTGTCTCGCTCTATTGTATTCTAATGATAAATCATCGATTAGTTCTGTCGCATTATCTGAAGCATTTCTCATTGCTGTCATACGTGAAGCATGTTCACTAGCTTTTGCATCTAAGATTGTACCGTAGATTAAGCTTTCAACGTATTGTGGCAAAATAACGCTTAAAATAGATTCTTTATCTGGTTCAAATTCGTATGAAGACATTTGACCATGTCCTTGACCTGAATCTTCTTGAGATAATGGTAAAACTTGTTTAGTTGCAGGTTTATTTTCTAAGACACTAACATAATGACTGTAATAAATAGTCAATTCATCTATGTTTTCCTCGCTAAATAAATCAATAGCATGTTTAGCTATAGATTGAATAGATTTAAATGAAGGTTGATCTGGAACTTCAACTAAAGAACTTTCAATTTCATATCCTCTATGTTTGAAGAAATCTACACCTTGCTGACCTAAAACGATTAGACTATATTCACTACTGTCGTTGTGTTTAGAATTGATATCGTTTACTAAGCTTTTTAAAACATTTGTACTATAGGCACCGGCTAAGCCTTTATCACTAGTGATTACTAAGTAACCACTTCTTTTAATATCTCTAGATTTAAGCATTGGATGATTAGAAGTACTATTTGAACCAGCTACAGCTGTAATAGCATCTTGCATCTTTTCCATATAAGGTCTAAATGATTTAGTATTTTTCTCAGCTCTACGTAATTTTGAACTAGAAACCATGTTCATCGCCTTTGTTATTTGCTTCATCTTACTTGTCGATTTAATACGACTATCTATCTCTTTAAGAGAGGCCATTATCTCACCACCTTTGGAGTATTAATCTTAATTTAACGATTTATAAGATTTAGAATGTACTCTCTATTACGATTAAATTAGATTTTATTCTTCTGATTTATTAAATCCTTTTTTAAATTCTGTGATAGCAGAATCAAATTTATCAGCATCTGGTAAAGCACCAGTTTCTCTAATTTCATTTAATAATTCAGTTGCATTTGACTCAGCCCAGTGGTTAAATTCCTCTTCAAAACGATTGATATCTTGGACAGGAATATCATCTAAGTAACCTTTAGTTAAAGCAAAAATAATAAGTACTTGATGTTCTACAGGCAGTGGGTTATTTTGACCTTGTTTTAATACTTCAACAGTACGTTCACCACGCGCTAATTTTTTAGCTGTAAATTCATCTAAATCAGAACCAAATTGCGCAAATGATTCTAACTCACGATATGAAGCTAAGTCTAAACGTAATGTTCCTGCAACTTTTTTCATCGCTTTAATTTGAGCTGAACCACCAACACGAGATACTGATTGCCCAGCATTAATCGCTGGTCTAACACCTGAGAAGAATAAATCAGATTGTAAGAATATTTGTCCGTCAGTAATTGAGATAACATTTGTTGGAACGTATGCTGAGATATCGCCAGCTTGAGTTTCAATGATTGGTAAAGCAGTAATTGAACCGCCTCCAAGATCATCGTTAAGTTTTGCAGCTCTTTCTAATAATCTACTGTGTAAGTAGAACACGTCCCCAGGATATGCTTCACGACCTGGTGGTCTACGTAATAATAATGATAGCTCACGGTATGCTGCCGCTTGTTTAGTTAAATCATCGTAAACGATAAGAACATGTTTTCCATTAAACATGAACTCTTCACCCATAGTTACACCAGAATAAGGTGCAATATAAAGTAATGGTGCTGGATCAGCTGCGGATGCAGATACAACGATTGTGTAGTCTAAAGCACCTGCTTGTCTTAATTTTTCAACATTTGCACGAACTGTTGAATCTTTTTGACCTATTGCAACATAAATACAAATTGTATCTTGATCTTTTTGGTTTAAGATTGAATCAATTGCAACAGTTGTTTTACCAGTTTGACGGTCACCAATGATTAATTCACGTTGACCACGGCCAATTGGTACTAAAGCATCAATTGCTTTGATACCTGTTTGTAATGGTTCATCTACAGATTTACGATCCATTACGCCAGTTGCTTTTTTCTCTACAGGACGAGTTTTAGTCGCATTGATTGGACCTTGTCCGTCAATGGGTTGTCCAAGAGGATTAACAACTCTTCCTATCATTTCCTCTCCGACTGGTACTTCCATAATTCGGCCAGTACGTTTAACTTCGTCACCTTCACTAATTTCTTCATATGGTCCTAAAATAACCACACCCACATTAGATTCTTCAAGGTTTTGTGCTAAACCAAGAACACCGTTATGGAATTCTACTAGCTCACCAGCCATAACGTCGTTAAGTCCGTGAATTAATGCGATACCGTCACCAATTTGGAGTACTGTACCAACATCTGTAACGGACATTTCTGACTCATAATTTTCAATTTGTGAGCGAAGCAATGCACTGATTTCTTCAGCTTTTATGGCCATCTATGTCACTCCTCTTTAAATATTAGTTAGCTCTTTCAAATTTTCTTTGTAATTGAACAAGGTCATTTCTAACACTACCATCCATAACTGTAGTTCCAACCTTAACTCTAAATCCACCAATTAAATCTTGATTGATTTTAGTGTTAACAATTACATTTGATAATTCAGTTTGCTTTTTGATAAGTTCTACAATTCTTGATATTTCATCTTCGCTTAACTCGTAAGTCGATTCAATAATTGCAAAATCTTGTTTGTAGTATTTGTTATATAAATTTTGGAATGATTTAAAAACATTCTCTACAATTGAAATATGTCGGTTATCTGCTAATACTTTTAAAGTATTTACCACATATGGATTTGCTTCGTTGTAAACTCTTTCTACAAATTCTTCACGTTGATTTGCAGTTAAGCTTGGATTACTATCAATTGCTTTAAGTTGTTTGATGAAATCAAACGATGAATGGCTAATTGTTTCTAAATCTTCATAGACAACATCTAGTTGATTTGTATCTAGAGCGACATCAAATAATGCTTTGGCATATTTTTTTGCTACCTTTGCCATTATTTATCCCCTGCCTCTTTTAAATACTTTTCAACTAATTCTTTTTGATCTTGCTCTGAAATTTCTTTTCTAAGAACTTTAGATGCAATAAGTACTGATAGTTCAGAAACTTGATTATTAATATCAGAAATTGCACGTTCTTTTTGACTATTAATTTCACTTTGAGCAGTTTCAATCATACCATTAGCTTTTTCGTTAGCTTCATGAATAATTTCTTCATGTTGCTTACGTGCTTGAATCTTAGCATCGTCTAAGATTTTTTGAACTTCATCTTGAGTTTCTTTAAGTGTCTTTCTATTTTCTTCTTCAAGTTTTTGAGCATTTATCTTAGCTTGTTCTGCGTCGTCAATATCTTTATTGATATCACGTTCACGTTTGTCCATTACTTCTTTTAATGGACCCCAAGCAAATTTCTTCAAAAGTATGATGAGGATTACAAATGTTACGAGTGTTACAAATGTTGTCCCCCATTCAACTCCTGCACCGAGAATAAATGTATTAGCTGTTGCAGTCACGGGCTCATGACACTCCTTTCGTCAAAATAATCACTAAGCTATAAAAAACAAAACGAACGGCGATAGTCTCTCATTAGACTTCGCCTTATAAAATGTCTTATCCAGCAAATGTCATGAATGCAATTACAACACCGATGATTGGTAATGCCTCAACTAAACCAACACCAATGAACATGATACCCATTAATTGCCCACGTGCTTCTGGTTGACGTGCTACACCTTCAACTGTTCTAGATACGATAAGACCGTTACCAATACCTGCACCTAATGCTGATAAACCAATTGCGATTGCCGCTGCGATTAAATTCATAATAAAATTTCCTCCTAATATTTATATAGTTACTAAATTATATTAATGTCCGTCTGCCACTTTATGTGACATGTAAACCATTGAAAGCATTACAAAGATATATGCTTGAATTGTTCCCACGAATATAGAGAACGCTTGCCAAACAATTAATCCAGGAATACTAATTATCCAACCCCATGCAGGTTGTTCAAAGAACAATGATGCAAGTAAACCGAGTAATAATTCACCTGCAAAAATATTACCGTACAAACGTAGACCTAAAGTTAATGTAGAAGTGAATTCTTCGAATACATTAATAATAGCTAATGGCCAGAAAGGTTTAAAATATCCAGCTGCATAAGCTTTTGTTCCACGCATTTTAATACCGTAATAGTGCGTTAACAAAATCATAGTTGTAGATAACGTTAGAGTTACCGTAGCGTCTGCTGTTGGTGATTTCCACCATAGCGTATGGTCATGAGTGACAATTGCGAACGGTAAACCAAGCATGTTGGCCACAAAAATGAAAAGAATTAATGTCACTGCTAAGAAGTGGAAATTCCCACCTTTTTTCCAGGCCATATTACTTTCAATAATACCTCTAACAAAATCAAATACCCATTCAATGAAGTTTTGTTTTCCAGTTGGTCGTTTCTTTAAGTTTCGAGTGCAAACTATAGCTAAAATAAAAACTAAAATTGCTGTAATCACTACCATTAAAACACTGGCCAAATTAAAAACAATATCGAAACCAAAGACGTTCCAACTAACGAGTGGGGATTTGTGATCCATAAACTCACCTCTTTCTATTAAATTTTTACTCCCTTTGTAGTAGAGGGCGCAATATGATTACAATATAAGAAATCATTAACCCAATTAAAACTCCGATAATATTAATGTGTTCTTTAAAGAATAACCATAATACACATGCAATAACTGCCACTAAATACCTCCAAGTACTACCAGTAGACATTTGTGTAGTTTCTTTATGCATTGATTTAGCTAAATAAATCTCAAAGATGTATGTATTTACTAAAGAACCACATGTACCTATCATAAGACCCAAGAGAAATGGGTGGGGTGAAATTGAGTACAATATTCCAATTATTACCAATATATAAAGATAATATTGCAAATATTGTTTGAAAATGATGTTGAAACGACGCATTTTATAGCCTCCGAGTGTCCTATACCAATCATGTAAACCGTTCCACTCATACAATCTAAATGATAATATAGCCTGTTGTATGGTGTCAATTCTATTCAAATTCTTGTTAAATTTTCACCGGTTTTTGTCACAAAAAATTCACATTTGTCATTTTATAAATCTTTTGTAAATTCAAAATGATTGGGTCTGTCATTTGTCAAATTAAAATAATATTTTATATGTTGCACAATTCTCTCACTAGCTTGTCCATCGCCATATGGATTAACAGCTTGACTCATTTTTTGATAAAGGTCTGGGTTTTCTATTAATTTTTTAGTTTCATTATAGACATCTTCTTCATTCGTACCAATGACTCTCAAAGTTCCAGCATCTACTCCCTCCGGTCTTTCAGTACTATCTCTCAATACTAAAACTGGTTTGTGTAATGATGGTGCCTCCTCTTGTATTCCACCAGAGTCAGTCATAATGAGATATGCTTGTTTAGCAAAATTATGAAAATCAACCACATCAAGTGGTTCTATCAATTCAATCCTAGGATGATTTCCTAAATATTTTTGCGCAATATCTCTTACTTTGGGATTCATATGCATAGGATAGACCAACGCTAAATCCTGATATTCATCAATCAACTTTCTAATCGCTTTAAACACGTTTATCATAGGTTTACCTATATTTTCACGTCTATGTGCTGTGAGTAAAATAAAGTTTTTATTTTTATGTTTTTGTATGATAGATGATGAATATTGGTGATCGATTGTATAATTCATTGCGTCAATAGCTGTATTACCAGTGATAGCTATATGTTTGGCTAATTTACCCTCTTTTACTAAATTCTGTGCAGCATTATAGGTTGGGGCAAAGTGCAAATCTGCCATTACCCCAACCATTTGTCTATTTATTTCTTCAGGATAAGGTGAATATTTATTATAACTCCTTAATCCAGCTTCAACATGTCCTATAGGTGTTTGACTATAAAATGCGGCTAATGCTCCAGAAAAGGTTGTCACTGTATCACCATGAACAAGTACCATATCAGGCACTTCCTTTTGTATGATATCTTCTAACTTTTTCATTGCTTCAGATGTTACTTCAGACAATGTTTGACCAGCTTTCATAATATTCAAATCATAATCTGCACTTATGTTAAAAGTATTCAACACTGAATCAAGCATCTCTCTATGTTGGGCGGTGACTACAACAACGGGTTCCAGGTCAGAATCTTTCTCTAACGTTTTAATCAACGGAGCCATTTTTATAGCTTCAGGCCTAGTTCCAAATATGGTCATAACTTTTTTCATCAAAAATATCTATCTCCGAATCTATTATTTAGTACCGAATAATCTATCCCCTGCATCACCTAAACCTGGTGTAATATACGCTTTGTCATTTAATTTTTCATCTAATGCCGCAATATATATATCTACATCTGGGTGTGCTTCTTGCATTTTTTCAACGCCTTCAGGGGCAGCTATTAAACACATAAAACGTATACTTTTAGCTCCACGTTTTTTTAATGAAGAAATTGCTTCAATAGCTGAAGCACCAGTAGCAAGCATAGGATCAACCACAATAATTTGACGTTCATCGATGTCTTGAGGCATTTTCGCAAAGTACTCTACCGCTTCAAGAGTCTCTGGATCTCTATATAGTCCTATATGTCCTACCCTAGCAGCAGGAACAAGACTTAACACACCATCTGTCATGCCTAGACCAGCTCTTAAAATAGGTACAATTGCTAACTTTTTACCCGCCAAACGTTTAGCTGTCATTTTAGTCACAGGTGTTTGTATTTCAACATCTTGCAGTTCTAAGTCTCTAGTTACTTCATAAGCCATTAACATACCGACTTCATCTACAAGTTCCCTAAACTCTTTTGTTCCAGTGCGAGCATCTCTAATATAACTTAGTTTGTGTTGTATTAATGGGTGATCAAAAACATGTACTTTACTCATAATCATTTTCCTCCAATGTGTATGTCTATTAATTATATAATGGATATTTAGATGTGAGTGCGTGAACTCTCTCTTTAGCTTCATTTAGTTTAGTATCATTATCATAGTTATTTAATGCTAAACTAATAATTTTTGCTACTTTCACAAATGCAGATTCATCAAAACCACGAGTTGTAGCTGCTGGTGTTCCTAGTCTAACACCACTTGTTACAAACGGTTTTTCTTTATCAAATGGAATAGTATTCTTATTACATGTAATTCCTACTTTATCAAGTGTCTCTTCAGCTAATTTACCAGTCATATTGATAGAACCTTTAACATCAACTGCAACTAAATGATTGTCTGTTCCGCCAGATACAACTCTGAAGCCTTCTTCAATTAATGTTTGAGCTAAAGCTTGTGCATTTTTAATGACTTGATTTTGATAATCTTTAAAATCGTCGTTCAAAGCTTCTCCAAATGCAACAGCTTTTGCGGCGATGACATGTTCTAATGGACCGCCTTGAATACCTGGGAAGATTGTTTTATCTATATCTTTTTTATATTCTTCTTTACATAAAATCATACCACCACGTGGACCGCGTAAAGTTTTATGAGTTGTAGTAGTCACAAAATCAGCATATTCTACAGGATTAGGATGTAAACCAGCAGCTACTAAACCAGCAATATGTGCCATATCTACCATCAATTTAGCTCCTACTTCATCAGCAATTTCTTTAAATTTTTTAAAGTCAATAGTTCTTGAATATGCTGAAGCACCAGCTACAATTAATTTAGGTTGATGCTCAATTGCTAAACGTCTCACTTCATCATAGTTTATTAATTCATTTTCTTGGTCCACACCATATTCAACAAAATGATAAAATTTACCACTAAAATTGACAGTTGCCCCATGTGTTAAATGACCACCATGACTCAAATTCATACCTAACACAGTATCGCCCATTTCTAAAGCAACCAAATACACAGCCATATTAGCTTGAGAACCTGAATGGGGTTGAACATTAACATGTTCTGCTCCAAATAAAGCTTTTGCTCTTTCAATGGCAATGGACTCAGTTACATCTACATGCTCACACCCTCCATAATAACGACGCCCAGGATAACCCTCAGCATATTTATTCGTTAATACTGAACCTTGGGCTTCCATAACTGCTTGTGATACGAAATTTTCTGATGCAATGAGTTCAATATTACTATTTTGTCGTTGAAACTCCTTTTGAATAGCATCGTAAACAACTTTATCCTTTTTCTCGATATAAGACATTTAAATCCCCTTCTTCCTCAATATTTATTGATATTTAGCTCGTTCGCCACCAATTTTCTTAGGTCTAGATGTCGCTATGGTAACGATAGCTTCTCCAATTTGTTTAACACTTGTTCTTACAGGAACACACACATGTTTAATATGCATTCCAATTAAGGTCTGACCTATATCTATACCTTTTGAAACAGTAATATGCTCAACAACAATAGGATCTTCCATTTGTTGATAAGCGTAAGTGGATAAACTACCACCTGCATGAACGTCTGGAACGACAGTAACTTCTTCCATAGTCAATGGGTTGAAATTTGCTCTTTCTATCGTTACTGCCCTGTTAATATGTTCACATCCTTGAAAAGCAAATGTCACGCCTGTATCAATCTCTAGTTGTTTCAAATTTTCGTAAATTTCTTTAGCTACGTCCATTGATCCAACAGAACCAATACGTTTACCTATAACTTCGGAAGTTGAACAACCAATGATACACATTTCGCCTGGATTAAAGAATGACATATCTTTCAATTCATCAAGCAGTTGTTGTAAATCACGCATTTGAACCCACCCCTTTGTATAAAATAAAAAAGGAACATAGCAAACTTGCTATACTCCTTAATTATAACTTATTTAAAGCTTAACATATACTAATTATATATATTTTACTTTACTCGTGTTTAAATTTTATTTTGTCGACTAAATCATAAATTTTGGTATAAGTTTGTTCATAAACATCAAACGAGCCACCAAATGGGTCATCAATTTCTTGTGTGTCACCTACATACTCATTTAATGTAAAGACATTAGATTGTCGTCCATACATAGAAAATATTAAATCTTTATGAGCTTGCGTCATGGTAAGTATAATATCAGCATCAAGATCATCTATATGAAATGCTTGTGCTCGTGATGGTTCAGGTAAATCGTACTTATGAATTAATTCTAACGATTCCTTAGATATGGCCTGTCCCTCAACTGCGAATAGCCCTCTTGAAGCTATACTATCGTGTGGTAAAAGGGACTTGGCTATACTTTCAGCCAGTGGGCTTCGACAAGTGTTGCCACTACATACAAAAATTATTTTCATAGCTTTTCACCTTTAATTAGTTTATAACTTGCTGCTTTTAACATTCGGTTCATGATAGCTTCAGTGTGATGATTATCTTCAAATCCATAAATATATGCCTCTTCTATTTCTTCATTCTGGTCAAGTTCATGTAAAATTTCATATAAATTATGGCCTGCTGATTTAAAATCTCCCTTATTTTCACATAAAGATATAAAAATGCTATTTTCGGGAATCAAACTTCTTTGACTCTCTGGGAATACAAATGCTACTTTTGACCATTTATCATCATTAGCAATTTTTTTATTTAAATCTTTAACAATTGTTAATGGGGTCTCTGGGGAATAATGTTTATATTTCATACCAGGTGCGATAGGCTTTTCATTTTCCTCATATATTTGACGATTTATCGAATGAGGTAGTTTAGTTTCTATCATATCTTGCGTAATTGAACCTGGTCGCGCGATACGAAACGGAAACTGTGTGCAATCAATCACAGTACTTTCAAGTCCTTCTTCACATTGATCACCATTAACTATACCGTTGACTTTACCATTTAAATCTCTATTCACATGTTCAAAAGTTGTTGGTGACGGTCGACCACTAATATTAGCACTAGGAGCTGCTATGGGTTCATCTACAATTTGAAGTAATGCTCTCCCTATTTTATGACTAGGCATTCTAACAGCGATAGATTCTAATCCACCAGTCACTTTACTGCAAAGATATCCCTGTTTAAGTGGTAATATAAAAGAAATAGGTCCCGGCCAAAATTCATCCATCAATACTTTAACCTTATCATCAATATACTCTACAAAATCATCGAGTTGTTCAATACTGTGAATATGAACGATTAACGGATTATCGGACGGACGTCCTTTTGCAACATAGATGTTTTCGACTGCTTCTTCGTTTCTAGCATTCGCACCAAGACCATATACTGTTTCAGTAGGTATCGCTACTAAACCTCCATCTAGGAAAGTTTGTTTTATCTCATCTATATGTGGATATTGACTAACATTATTTTTATACATTCTTAAATCCCATATTTGTGTGTGCATGTTTTCACCTCTTCTGTGATTATATGCTGTAAAGAAATAAGGGCAGAATTTAATTCATTTTCAAAAAGTTGAATTAAAATTCCACCCGTGCTATGTTGCTGATCGAAAGTCACGTTTTTCTTATACAAAACAACTATAAAAAATATCTTATAAATTGTTTAACTACCAAATAATAGATATAATACGCTGATTTCCATTGATATCTTTGAAAATCTCTACTTCTTTTTCAGGATATAAATCTTGAATCATTCTTTTTAAGATATCTCCTTGACTATAACCTATTTCAAAAACAACATGTCCACCTTGTTTCATTACAAATGGTAAATCTTCTAATATTGACTCATAAATAGCAAATCCGTTTTTCTCAGCAAATAGAGCATGATGTGGCTCATAATTTAGTACTGTTGACTCCATATCTATTATTTCACTATGGCCTATGTATGGTGGATTAGATATCAGCCCATCCAATTTTATATCATTTTCAATTAGCGGTTTTAAAGCATTTCCACGCAAAAACTGAATATTTTGGTGATAATGACTAGCATTTTGCTTAGCTACATTTAAAGCATCTTCATACAAATCTGTTGCAATAACATTTAATTCAGGTTGCAGTAACTTAAGCGTAATTGCTATAGCACCACTTCCAGTTCCAATATCTGCTATGGTATCAGTCTTTTTACACAATTCTAAAAAATGCAACATAACTTCCTCGGTTTCAGGCCTTGGTATAAGACAGTGTTGATTCACTTTATATTGATAACCATAAAAAGACTGAAATCCAACAATGTATTGAATAGGTTCTCCTGTGATCATTCTATCCAACGCTTTATCCAATTTGTTAATTGATGTCAAAGACATTTGCTCATCTTTATGAATTAAATAATCTGTTTTCGACCAACCAAAAACATCTAAAAACAACCATTCGGCACGAGTTGATTCAAACCCCTCATTTACGGCAATTGTCTTGGCTTCTGCAAACTTCTCTTTATAATTCACCATTGTTTAATTCTTTCAGTTTCTCAGTTTGTTCTGAAAGTGTGAGTGCCTCCACAATCTCGTCTAAATTTCCTTCCATGATTTGATTTAACTTTTGAAGCGTTAAACCAATTCGATGATCTGTCACACGACTTTGAGGATAATTATAAGTTCTTATTCTTTCAGAACGATCACCTGTACCAACAGCTGATTTTCTTTGAGAAGCATATTTTTGTTGTTCTTCTTGCAATTTCATATCATACAATCGTGCTTTTAAAACTTTCATAGCTTTTTCTCGGTTTTGAATTTGAGACTTTTCAGAAGAAGTTGCTATAACACCAGTCGGCAAGTGTGTAATACGCACTGCAGAGTCAGTCGTGTTAACGTGCTGACCACCAGCACCACTAGAGCGATAAGTATCAATTTTTAAATCTTCATTACGTATCTCAATTTCGACATCTTCAGCTTCAGGTAATACAGCAACAGTTGCGGTAGAAGTGTGAATTCGCCCCCCTGATTCTGTTTCAGGCACACGTTGGACCCTATGTGCACCATTTTCAAATTTTAATTTACTGTAAGCACCTGTACCAGATACTGAGAAACTCACTTCTTTATATCCACCATGATCACTTTCTGAAGCTTCAACTATTTCTGTTTTAAATCCGTTTGCCTCGGCGTATTTTGAATACATTCTCATTAAGTCCCCAGCAAATATTGCAGCTTCATCTCCCCCTGCAGCTGCACGGATTTCAACTATAACATCTTTATCATCATTAGGATCTTTAGGTATAAGTAAGATTTTTAATTCTTCTTCCATATCAGGTAATTCTGTTTTTAAAGCACTACTTTCTTCTTTTAGCATTTCAACTTCTTCTTTATCAGATGTTTCATTTAGCATATCTTCAATATCTTGTAATTCTTCTTTTTTGGTTTTATAACTTCTGTACACATCAACAGTCTTTTGTAAGTCAGCTTGTTCTTTTGAATATTTTCTTAATTTATCAGCGTCATTCACGACATCAGGATCACTCAGTAATTCATTTAATTGTTCATATCGTTCTTCTACTATATCTAATTGATCAAACACTACATTTCCTCCTTCTCATTTTCACTAGGTGCAACTATATGATGTGCTCTACAACGTGGCTCGTAACTTTCATTTGCACCAACCAATATGATGGGATCATCTACTTTCGCCGGTTCACCATTTATTAACCGTTGTGTACGACTCGAAGGTGAACCACATACAGAACATACTGCTTGCAACTTTGTAATATGTTCACTAACTGCGAGCAACTTGGGCATAGGTTTAAACGGTTCTCCTCTAAAATCCATATCTAAACCTGCTACAATAACACGATGCCCGTTTTCAGCTAATTTTTCAACTATGTTGACAATATCGTCTTCAAAAAATTGCACTTCGTCAATTCCGATGACGTTTACTTCTTCTAGCTTATGATTTAAAATTTCTTGAGCTGTAGATATATTAATCGCTTCTATCTCATTACCATTATGTGAGACGACCTTTTCTTTATGGTAACGATCATCAATTGCTGGTTTGAAAACAACCACCTTTTGTTTAGCGTATATTCCACGTCTTAAGCGACGTATAAGTTCTTCAGATTTCCCACTAAACATACTTCCTGTTATGGTTTCAATCCAACCTGAATGGTACGTTTCATACATTGATAGTTCCACCTTTTTCAAAACATAATCGCTTAATTATATCATATTTTTTATGTAGATAAATGTATTTTCAAAGTAAGAATCATAATTTACAGGTGCATTATGAAATTTAAAAATTGAACGAATGATTTATAAAAAGTTTTACACACCTCTATATATAATTATACTAATCGTAGATTTTATAGATATAAAGAGCTTTGATATAGAGTTGATGATTCAACAAAACTCTATAATAAAAAACTGTCTACAATACCCAAACGGGAAAGTAGACAGTTGAAATCCAAAATTAGTTGTTGTTTGATTTGAGTCCAAACTTTTTGTTGAAACGTTCCACACGACCATCCGCTGCTGCGAATTTTTGACGTCCAGTATAGAATGGATGAGAATCTGATGATACATCTAAACGAATAACTGGGTATTCATTTCCATCTTCCCATTCCATAGTTTCTGAAGATGTTTTTGTAGAACCACTTAAGAATTTAAAGTTTGTTGTTGTATCTAAAAAGATAACTTTGTGGTATTCAGGATGAATTCCTTGTTTCATTTTTTTCAGCTCCTTTGCCCTGAACCATCTGGAACAGAGTTATTTGTGAGTTTTTTACCCAATACTGTGTAATTATAATAGTAATATTTGGAAAACGCAACCCTTAATCTACGAGTTTAAATAATTCGTCTTCCAGTTTTAGTACTCTCTTCAGCTGCTTTTTGCAATTGCTTAAAGAATTCTTCATTATTTTTCGAACGCTTAAGTTTTCTAATAAAACGTTCTGTAAAGTCTGTTGAATCAGTAAATAAATTTCGTAATTGCCATAATGAATCTAATTCCGCTTTAGTGATTAATAGCTCTTCTTTTCGTGTTGAACTACGACCTATGTCTATCGCTGGGAATATTCTACGTTCTGATAACTTACGATCAAGATGTAATTCCATATTACCTGTACCCTTGAACTCTTCATAGATCATATCATCCATACGAGATCCTGTCTCAACTAAAGCAGTAGCTAAAATTGTCAAACTTCCCCCAGCTTCAATGTTACGTGCTGCACCGAAAAACGCTTTAGGTTTGTGTAATGAAGCGGGATCAAGCCCACCTGACAATGTACGTCCACTAGGTGGTATGACTAGATTATATGCTCGTGCCAAACGTGTTATGGAGTCCATAAGTATAATTACATCTTCTCCAATTTCAACTAATCGTTTTGCACGCTCTAATAATAATTCAGCAACTTTAACATGGTGTTCTGGTGGTTCATCGAAAGTCGAATGAACGACTTCTGCAGATTCAACCGATCTTTCAATATCCGTCACTTCTTCTGGACGCTCACCTACTAGTAATATAAATAAATTCGCTTCCGGTTTATTACTCGCTATTGCGTTAGCGATTTCTTTTAATAAACTTGTCTTACCAGCTTTAGGTGGTGCAACTATAAGACCACGTTGACCAAGACCTATTGGTGTGACTAAATCCATAATACGAGTGGAATAATTTGTAGATTGCGTTTCTAATAGGATTCTTTCTTCCGGATAAAGAGGTGTTAAAGCTTGGAAGTGAGGACGTTTTTTGACTTCTTCTGCATTATGGTCGTTTACAAAATCAACTTGAAGTAGACCATAATATTTTTCATTATCTTTTGGTTTACGAACTTTACCCGTTACTTTATCACCACGTTTTATTTCAAAACGTCGAATTTGGCTTGCAGAAATATAAATATCCTTCTCACCTTTAGAATAGTTAACGGTTCTTAAGAAACCATATCCATCTTGTTGAATATCATCTAATATTCCTTCCATATAGTAATTACCATCTTTTTCCATTTGTGCTTCCATAATGGCAAGTACCAATTCTTTTTTATTTAATTTACTGTAATTAGTTAATTTTAAAGATTTGGCTTTTTGAGTGAGCTCTTTAGTAGTATTGTTTTTATATAATTCGTGGAAAGATTCATACTGCGGAGATGTTCGTTCTCTACCAGGCATAGACTTGCACCCATTTCATTAATTATTTATTTTACGAAGTTCAAAAATAATAAACGTATAGTTAGCTTAACCAAATAATAGATTCTTATCTCGATATTTATGTGACTGACAATAATAAAAAGTCACATTATAGCTATATTTATACGTTTGTATATTTCTCAACCTTCTAATTACTAGACTAACTATAGCAAATTTTCATTTTAATTACAAAATGATTTTAGGAATTTTAACATAAAAAACAAAACACAGAACAAAATTAGTTCCGTGCTTTGTTTAATTGCAACATTTAATTTAATTTACTAATTATTTAAAATATCCAGCTATTGATTTTACTTCTAAGAATTCTTCGATACCATAATCGCCCCATTCACGACCTAAGCCAGATTCTTTATAACCACCGAATGGTAAGTCTGGTTTTCTACCAGCTTCATTAATTTCAATTGTACCAGCTTCGATTGAACGAGCAACATGTCTCAATGTATCTTTATCTTTACCAATAACATAGCCAGCAAGACCATATTTAGTATCATTAGCAATTTCAATAGCTTCGTCAAGATTATTATAAGTGATTACAGACATGACAGGTCCGAAAATTTCTTCTTGTGCAATCGTCATGTGATTATCTACATTAATAAATATAGTTGGACGCGCAAAATATCCTTTATCTAATCCTTCTGGTTTACCTGGACCACCGTAGAATAACTCTGCTCCTTCATTGATACCTTTATCAATGTAATCCTGAACTTGATCAAATTGTTTTTTACTAATAATAGGACCTACTTGAGTTCCTTCTTCTCTTGGTTGACCTACTTTAACTTTACTAAATGCTTCTTTAACTGCTGTTAAGTAGTCTTCTTTAATACTTTCAGGAATAAGTACACGTGTTCCTGCAGTACAAACTTGACCTGTATTGTTAACTACTTTTTTCGTTGTTGCATTAGCAGCTTCTTCAACATCAACGTCATCTAATACGATATAAGGTGATTTCCCACCCAATTCAAGAGACACTTTTTTGAAGTCTTTTGCAGCTTTTTCCATAATTTTTGAACCTGTAGGACCAGAACCTGTAAATGACATCATTCTTACTTTTGGATGTTCACTTAAAGGATTTCCTACTCCAGATCCATCACCATTGACTAAGTTAAACACACCTTTAGGTACGCCTACTTTATCAAAAATTTCTGCTAAAATAATTGCAGCAAATGGTGTTTCTTCAGATGGTTTTAAAACAACAGGGCTACCAGCAGCAAACGCAGCAGCTAATTTAAGTGAAGTTTGGTTTGTAGGGAAATTCCAAGGTGTAACAAGTCCAGCAACTCCAATTGCTTCTTTAACAACCAAATCATCGCCACGTTGTTCTTCAAATTGGAAGCTATCTAAAGCATCTCTTGCAGCTGTAAAATGATTCAATCCCATTTGATAATGAACGTTCTCGGAAACTGATAAAGGCGCTCCTAGTTCATCAGTAATTGCTTCAATTAAATCATTTTTTCTATTTTGATATTCTTTTACGATTTTATCTAAAAGTTCTCTTCTTTCTTCAACAGAACTATGTCTAAATTCTAAATATACTTTATCTGCAGCATCTACAGCTTTATTAACATCTTCTTCGTTACCTTTAGCAATTTTACCCATTACTTCTTCAGTTGCAGGGTTAATAACATCAATAGTTTCACCGCTTGCACTATCAACCCATTCACCGTTTATATATTGTTTAGTGAAATTTCTCATCTTATTATATTCACTCCTTAGAAAAGATATATACATATACTATCCTATTTTTACAGGTAATAAACATAACTTGCTCACAGGTCGATTTAAATAAATGCTATTTTCTAAAATGCACTTAATATAATTTGAGATATCAAATTATATTTTTCAAATTTGATTTTGAACCAAAAAGAGCCTGAGACATTAATGTCCCAGACTCTCTTAACTTATAGGTAAGTCAATCACTAAATTAAAATTGCGCTTAAATCGGTCTTTTTGTACTCTATTCCAACATCCTAAATTCGATTGATTCATAAGATTATTTTTCAGACATTACAAGTTTAGGGTTTGTTGTAAAGAAACAACGTATTTAACATGAATTCTGATACACTCACTATTTCATATCACTCAAATATAAATGTTGTTAATTTAAAAATTGTGTTAAGAATTATACCGTTTCCGTCCAAATATCAGCACCAAGTGCTTTAAGATGTTCAACGATGTTAGTATATCCTCTATAAATATGTTTTACATTAAATATTGTCGTCACACCTTCAGCTATTAAACCTGCAGTAATTAAGCAAGCGCCTGCGCGTAAATCACTTGCATATACTTCAGCTCCATTAAGTGTCGAAGGTTTAATCACAGCTGTTCCCTCATCCGATTTAATATTAGCACCCATACGCTGTAATTCTTCTACATGTTTAAAACGCGCTGGATAAATAGTATCAGTCACAAACGAAGGTCCTTCTGTCATGAATAATAATGGTGTAATAGGTTGTTGTAAATCAGTTGCAAAACCTGGATAAACAAGCGTTTTTATATCTACATTTTTATACGGTGTTTGTTTACGAATGATTATTTTTTCATCTTCAATTTCAATATCTACACCTAACTCTTGCAACTTAACAGTTAAAGCTTCAACATGTTTAGGAACAATATTATGTAAAATGACCTCCTCACCCATTGCTGCGGCCATACACATATAAGAACCAGCTTCAATTCTGTCCGGAATAATTTGATACTCTGAACCTTTTAGTTCCTCAACACCATTGATTTTTATTGATGTTGTACCTGCTCCTCTAATATCAGCACCCATACTCATTAAAAAGTTTGCAACATCTACGACTTCAGGTTCTTTGGCTGCATTATCAATAACAGTTTGACCTTTGGCATGGACTGCCGCAAGCATAATATTAATCGTCGCTCCAACACTTACCATATCTAAAAATATATGAGCGCCTCTAAGTTCTTTTGCTACTAATTTCATGGATGTATTGCTAGATTCGTCAATTTCTGCTCCTAATGCTTTGAATCCCTTAATATGTTGATCAATAGGTCTTGGCCCGAGTGGACATCCACCTGGCAATCCAATTACACATTTTTTAAAACGACCAAGCATTGCGCCCATCATATAATAAGAAGCACGTAAAGACTCAACTTTATTATTAGGTAGAGGTGCATTCTCTATTTGTGTAGTATCCACTTCTAATTGTTTACCATTTAATCTTGCTTCAATATTTAAATCTTCTAACAAACTTACTAGAGTTTCGACATCAGAGATTTGAGGAAGGCCTTCCAACTTTACTTGTCCTTGAGCTAATAAAGTTGCGGGGATAATAGCAACTGCACTATTTTTTGCTCCACTAATTTCTACTTCTCCTTTTAGTGCTTGTCCACCTCTAATTTTTATTACCTCTTGAGCCATATCACTTTTCTCCTTTGTTTCCTTCTTTTTAAAATATCACATTATTAGCATTATAAGATAATTTTACTTTATTTGTAAAATACTTATTTTTACAATAAATAAATACAATTTATTTATAGCATCATTTTGTTTTTTTATAAAGATTGCTAATTACGACTAAGAATACGTCAATGAACTAATACCACTTATCTTTTCAATTAATCATTTATTTTGTTAATTATTCGTTTGTAAGCTATTTTATTATATAAAACCTTCCCGAAATTGAATATTGTAACCATAAAATGTAAATTTCTGTCATTATTATAGCATAAAAAGAGGCCACTGAACTTATGTTCAATGACCAATAGCAAAGATATTTAAATTATTTAGCGCGATTAGAAGTACCGAATTCTCTAATTTTACCTTTAACTGTCTCTTTAATTGCTTCACGTGCTGGTCCTAAATATTTACGTGGATCATACACATCTTTGTCGTTGTTTAATACTTCACGAACTGCTTTAGCAGACGCAATTTGATTTTCAGTATTCACGTTAATTTTAGCAGTACCATAAGGAATAGCTTTTTGAATATCTTTAGTTGGAATACCTGTACCACCGTGTAATACTAAAGGTAATCCAGTTGAAGCACCAATTTCTTCCATCTCTTTAAATCCTAATTTAGGTTCACCTTTATATGGTCCATGTACAGAACCTAATGCTGGAGCTAAAGTATCAATTCCAGTTTTTTCTACTAATTCTTGACATTCTTTAGGGTCTGCATAGATAACGCCATCAGCAACTACGTCGTCTTCTTGTCCACCAACTGTACCTAATTCAGCTTCTACAGAAACGCCTCTATCATGAGCATACTCAACTACTTTAGAAGTGATTTCAACATTTTCTTCAAAAGGACTATGAGATGCATCAATCATTACAGATGTGAATCCAGCATCAATTGCTTCTTTACATTTTTCAAAGCTTGAACCGTGGTCTAAATGAATTGCTACTGGGATTGTGATGTTTAAGTCATGCATTAAACCTTCTACCATTTTCACAACTGTATAAAAACCACTCATATAACGAGCTGCCCCTTCAGAAACACCTAGAATAACTGGCGCATTCTCTTCTTGGGACGCTTCTAAAATAGCTTGTGTAAATTCGAGGTTGTTAAGATTGTATTGACCAACCGCATAACCGTTTTCTTTCGCATCGATTAACATTTCTTTCATTGAAACTAAAGGCATGAAAGTTCCTCCTTGAGTGCAACAGTGCACGTTTTTTTCAACGTCATTATATCAAAAATATATACTGATTGCATTCGAATATTTTATTTAATATTGATATTTTTTATAATTAGTTGTTTTTACGTTTTTGGAAGCGAATACATTTCAAAAAATGTTCACATATTGCATATCTATCTAGGATTATTTACAATATTTCAGTAAAGAGATTGGAGGTTTACAATGTCAAAAATCTTAAACACACAATTAACTGGTATTTTTAATCGGCTTGAAAAACAAGAGTTGGATATTCAAATGGCAGCTCAATGTCTCATTCAAGCAATTGGTGGAGAAGGACATGTCTATATCAAAGGCTACGATGATTTAAAATTCTATGAGTCATTCATATTACAAAGCCATGAAAAATTAGCGTCTAGCTTACCACTTGAAGATTTACAAAATTTTAACGATATAGATACAACAGATAGGGTACTGTTATTTTCACCATACTACACTTCGGAAGTTGAAAGTGATGTACTTCAACTTATTGATTTAGATGTCGATTTAGTGCTTATTTGTAATAACCCTAAACGAGATGATTTTCCTAATCATTTAATTCATTATGTTAATTTATCAACACCTAGGCCCATTGTTTACACAGAAGATTATGATAAAATCATTCAACCACATCCGATGGCCTTAAATTATATTTATTATGATATTTATACTCAAATGATTGAAATGACTAGAGACCTAGATTTATAGAATATGTGTGAAGTCGTTCAATTATTTTCTATAAAATAATTTCATCCGTGTGATTAACTGATGAAGCAACAACGTATAATAATTATAACCAAAACATCTAATCTATAATGATAAATAAAGTACACTGTTAAAGTTTTAACAGGCAATTAAAAATGGTCATTTCCTTCTTGCTTTTAAGGAAATGACCATTTTTATTTATTTTTATATTGTTTGCGTATCAAAACAATTATTTTTGTTGGTAATTCAACGCCGCTTCTACAAATGATTTAAATATAGGCTGTGGACGATTAGGTCTTGATAAGAATTCAGGATGGAATTGACATGCAATAAAGAAATCATTTTTAGGTATTTCAATAATTTCTACTAAACGACCATCTGGACTTGTACCTGAAAATACCATACCGTTACTTTCTAATTGTTCCCTAAACTCGTTATTGAATTCATATCTATGACGATGACGTTCTTCAATATCGTTTTTATTATAAATTTTTTCTGCCAATGTACCTTCTTTAATGTGGCAAGGATAAAGACCAAGTCTTAAGGTTCCACCTAAATCTTCAATATCCTTTTGTTCTGGTAATAAATCTATAATTGGATATGGTGTACTTGGATCTAATTCTGCTGAATGCGCACCTTCATAGCCTAAAACATGACGCGCAAATTCAACAGTTGCCAATTGCATTCCTAGACAAATGCCAAAGAATGGTATGTTATTCTCACGGGCATAACGAATAGCTGCAATTTTACCTTCACTTGCTCTGAATCCAAATCCACCAGGAACTAAAATACCATCAACGTCGGATAAATAAGCCTCAACATTATCATCATTGACCTCACTTGAATCAATCCATTTTACCACAACGTCTTTTTTAAATGGATAACCAGCATGCTTAAGTGATTCAACAACTGATAGATAAGCATCTTGTAAGCTTACATATTTACCAACTAAACCGATTGTAATTTTACCATCTAAATTATTAACGGTATTTAATAGATGTTTCCACTCATCCAGTTGCGTTTCATACTTGGCATTTAATTGTAAACGTTGAATAACAATGTCGTCCATATTTTGCTTACTAAGTTGTAACGGAATTTCATAAAGAGAATCTGCATCTCTACATTCTATAACACTTTCCTTTTTGATATCACAAAATAGGGCGATTTTGTCTTTCAAATCTTGTGTCATTTCGTATTCTGTACGTACTACTATTAAATCAGGTTGAATACCTAGACCTCGTAATTCTTTAACACTGTGCTGTGTAGGTTTTGTTTTCATTTCCCCAGCAGCTTTAATATATGGTAGCAAAGTACAATGTACATACATTACATTTTCACGACCTAAGTCGCTTCTAATTTGACGAATGGCTTCCAAGAAAGGTAAAGACTCTATATCACCTGTTGTTCCACCAATTTCAGTAATTACAACATCCGCATTAGTACTCTCACCAGCTAATAGCAATCTTTCTTTAATTTCGTTTGTAATATGGGGAATAACTTGTACAGTACCACCCAAGTAATCACCACGGCGTTCTTTTTTCAACACATGTGAATATACTTTTCCGGCAGTAACATTTGAATATTTATTTAAATTAATATCTATAAAACGTTCATAATGTCCTAAGTCTAAATCAGTCTCAGCACCATCGTCTGTAACGAACACTTCACCATGTTGATACGGACTCATTGTGCCTGGGTCTACATTTAAATATGGATCGAATTTTTGTATTGTAACTTTAAGTCCTCTATCTTTAAGTAATCTTCCTAGAGAAGCGGCTGTTATTCCTTTTCCTAATGATGACACAACCCCGCCTGTTACAAAAATAAACTTTGTCATTGTCTGACCTCCTGTAAAATTTAGTAAACTATTTAATGATTGATAAAATCTATTAAAAACTGTGAGTAACCTATGTATTTAACAATAATAATGAAATAAATTTGGTATATTACTCAACAATTTGATTCACTTTTACATTTCATTATGAATATTAAAAATAAAAAAATCGCTCCCTCTCACAGCAATTGTAAGGGGAGCGTATCTATTTAATACACGTGTCCTAATTAAAGGAGCCCAAATAAAATACTACCACCTTTTAAATAAAAATAAAAGTCCCACTTTAATGTTTCTGTTATAAAGCGAGACATATTTTTAAATTAAAATATAGTTACTTGATTAATCATTAAAGTCTTCGGCGTCTTCAAAGGCTTCTTCTTCACCTTCAGCAATATCTTCGTCTTCGTCTTCATCAATAACGATATCTGCATCATTCATTTCAACATCATCTTCATCATTATCTGACTCGTCTAATGTTTCTTGATCATCTGTTTGAGCAGGAATATCGTCATCTTCATCAGCGTCGTCATCACCTAATAATTTAAGGTTTTGATCTTCTTCATCTTCGTCATCTAGAATATCGAATTTTTGAATTGTTGGTGCGATTTTTTCCTCAATATCATCTACAGAGTACCAATCACGTAGACCCCAAAGATTTTCTCCTACATTTAAAAAACGACCATCAGTGTTTAAATCGGTATAGAATTGTACGATTCGATTTTCAATATCTTCATACTCATATCCGCCTAAAGATTTAAATTCATCAATAATATCATATAAATTCATCGTTGTTTGTTTATCATTTAATAAAGTATAGGCCATATCGATGAATGATTTCTCATCAACCATTTCTTTTGTGTAATCTTGAATTTTCATATAAAAATACTTCCTTTCAAAGGATTTTCTTTAAATTAACGTCAAATAATCATTTATTAATAGTAACAAAAATAAATTATAAATGACAAGTTGTGATTTAGCAATCACTGTTAATAATTAATATATTTTTCAAAACGTGTATAATCCTCAGTTTCCTCTATTGCTACAAAATTACTATTCAAGCACAATGGTTTTAATTCATTACGTTCGCCATATAAAGTAATTGATAAAACTTCAATGTCTTCAAACTGTTTACGTATATACGTTGGTAATTGGCGTAAAGCACTTTCTGCAATTCCCTCATTCCTATTTTTCTTATTAACTTCGATTGCAGAAATATTCATTTTATTATCATTTTGTTCTAGTGCAATAAAGCCTACCTTCACATCATCTTTAAGCAAATTAATCACGTGAATATCATCATTATATGTGACTTCCCCCTCTTTTAGCCTTAAAGAAGATACATGTTTTGAATCTAAATCTAAATAATAAAGTCTTTCTTTCCCAATAGGTCCTTCTTCTTTTGTAGCTGTATGCATAAAACCTGCACGTTCATAAACGTTCCAAGCACTTTGGTTTTCAGCGTCTACTACTAAGTATAAATGTGTAAAATCAGGAAATAATGCTTGAACATACTCTGGTAAAAACATCATCATTTTTGTCCCATATCCATGGCCTTGAAACTTTTCATTAACTGACAATGAACGTACATAAACAACATTGTTTGGTGTATCATAACCTTCATGTTGATAATAACGATGCAAAACGAAGAACCCCACTACTTTTCCTTCTTTATTTAAAGCTACATTAGCAATTCGATTTTCATCTTTTAATGCATCATCTAAAACAGTTTGAGGCAATGAAGAATATATTTGTTGTCGTTCACTTAATTCAAATTGGTTAAGTGCATCTCTATATTTTTCTTCAAATACTTGAACTGTAATATCATCAAAATCCTTTTTTATAAACATTGCTTTACCCCTATCTATTAATTACCACTTATATTATATATGAATTGCATAATTATGACTATCCGACTAGTTATGTATAACATTTTCCCTTGCTCAACATCATTTTACCCTAATTCAACTCATTACAACCTCATTTTATCAATATCTATGTCATCACTATAATGACTACCCTATGTTTATTATTAACTGTATTATTAACATAAGTGTACCTTAATAAGAGCTTTCTATAAATATTCACTTGTTTTTCAGTTATTTTACTATACTATAATGAGTGACAATAATTGTTATGGAGTGATAGACATATGAAGATTGGAATTGATGCCGGAGGGACTTTAATTAAAATTGTACAAGAGCATGACAATCGTAGATATTACAGAACTGAATTAACAACTAATATCCAAAAAGTCATAGATTGGCTTAACAATGAAGAAATCGAAACATTAAAGCTTACAGGTGGAAATGCTGGAGTAATAGCAGATCAAATTCATCATTCCCCTGAAATATTTGTAGAGTTCGATGCATCATCAAAAGGTTTAGAAATTTTATTGGATGAACAAGGTCATCAAATTGAACATTACATTTTTGCTAATGTAGGTACAGGTACTTCTTTCCACTATTTTGATGGAAAAGACCAGCAACGTGTTGGAGGTGTAGGTACCGGAGGCGGGATGATACAAGGTTTAGGCTATTTATTGTCCAATATAACAGATTATAAAGAATTAACGAATTTAGCTCAAAATGGAGATCGTGATGCCATTGATTTAAAAGTAAAACATATTTATAAAGATACTGAACCACCAATTCCTGGAGATTTAACAGCAGCAAATTTTGGAAATGTATTACATCACTTAGATAATCAGTTTACATCAGCTAACAAACTTGCCTCTGCAATTGGCGTCGTTGGTGAAGTTATAACAACTATGGCTATTACTTTAGCACGTGAATATAAGACTAATCACGTTGTATATATCGGTTCATCATTTAATAACAATCAATTACTACGTGAAGTTGTTGAAAATTACACTGTTCTAAGAGGATTTAAACCGTACTATATTGAGAATGGTGCTTTTTCAGGCGCTTTAGGAGCACTTTACCTCTAATAGGAAAATGACTGGAAGCAAATTGGTATGGATTGTTACTTCCCTTACCATCTAACTTACTTTATACGTTGAATTTTCTCAGTTTTTAGCTTCAAACATCTTTTTAATATCAAATTTATAATGTTCGTTTATAAAAAAAGCACCCCAAAAGTTAAATTAAAATCTAACTTATGGGGTGTAAATACTATAAACATGTCGCAGACTTTTTCTAATATAATCAATTAAAATGTTGCTTCATTTGACAGTTTTTGCGCTGATACAACAGTACCAACAACACCTGATTTCAAATCAATCGCCACTGCTTTATTATCATCGCGTAACTTGTCTAACCATTCACTAAAGACTTCACCTTCAATTTCGATTAAATCACATTCTTCAAAATCTTGATCACGTACTTTACGCGCTCTACTCTTAATACTCCAAACAGGCATGATGTGTGGTTTGTTATGGTCATCATCTGAAATCATAATAAAATTCTTTTCACCTTTGTTTGTCAATCCGTATACTTCGTCATATTTTGCGACATCTTTAATAAACTCTCTCATTCTTATATCATCTAATTCAGACATCAACTCATCAGTCATTTTAACTATATCTACAATGTTTCCTTCTTCACCATTATTCACATTAACTAAAACTTTGTCACCTGGATCAAAGATTTCATCCATTTCATATGTTACAAAACGGTCAATATCTGCTCTAATGATTTTGTCGTAATCAATTGAATGATGTAACAAATAAGACTCAGCAACATTTTCGTCTGTCCACATAGCAATATATGGCAAATTCTCATGTTGTATTCTAATTAATTTTTTATTTTTTGAAGCAAAATAAATATATTCATTAATCAAAATATCTTTAAAAAATGCTTCATATTTGTATGACATACTTAACCCTCAATTCATAAGTTATTCATAGTGTTTCTTACTTTAAATCTTAAAATACTAACGATTGATAGTCAATAATGTTAAAATTCAAATCTTATTTGTAAACTGGGACATGATTGATTATTCTAACTTTTTTATCAAACACTACTTAATATTCTTAAAGAATCATACACTTATAATCCAGCTTCCAATATAAATTGTTGTTCATATTGATTAATTAATTCTTTATTTTCCCCATGCCAAATGCAGCCAAATCTAGAATTAACTTGATTCTTTCCATACCAATCTCCATCGTAATAGGAAAGTGGATAAAGTACACCTAATTCTACGTATTTTAAAATAGCATTATAGAATTTTGTATTATCTCCATTAGAAAAGTAACTGTAAAATTTATGATATCCATGAGTTAAATCTTTTGCTAAAAGTAGCATACTCGTTGATCCGTTTTGCCTAAAGTTTAAATCAATCGCATAAACGTCATTATTATCATCTACTAGTAAGTCAAAACCTGCTACACCAAAAAAACCTTTGCTTACGCCTATTTCCATAATCTCTCTACCAGCGTCTATTACATTCTGAGGCACATCATTAACATTTTCATTTCCGTTGTAAAATCCATAGTCATTAGTTAACTGTTGCGCTGTTCCTAAGTATTTGATACCAATATCATCTGAATAAGCAAATTGTACACAATAGTTATTCACTGCATTAATTTTTTGCTCAATGATTAAATGTTCAGTCTCTGCTGATGCATTGTTGATGCGTGTGATAGCTTTATCTAAATCTGTATCATTATAACAAATCATAACACCATATCCTCCTGCTGTAGGTAAATCATCGCCTGGTTTTATGACAAATGGATACGACCATGCTTGAATACGAGATTCAAAATCTTTAATTGAGACAATTTCTCTTTGTGGTAGATATTTGTTATTAGTCCATTCTGGAATTCGTGCTTTATTATTAAGAGCAACAAAAACATCTTTATCAAGTGCATAATATTCTTTAGGTAAAATATCTTCATTATGAATATATTGAAAGTAGATTTTTTTACCTTGATGAAGAGCTAAATTCCTTATCAAGCTTTCATATGTTTCTTGATCTTTAAATTTATAAGTATGTGGTGGAATTTCCCTACCCACTATATTAAAAAGTTGTTCTAATTTGTTTGTAACACTTGCCTCATGAACAATGACAGGAAAACGATTAGCTATAAGTAATTCTCTTCCAGTTAAGAAATTTGATTGGTGTTCATCTGGTTTCAACCATGGGTTCGACACATATGAAGGTCGAGATGTGTAAACAATGTCATCATTATACAAATCACTAAGTGTGAGAAACGGACCATTTACTTTATTATTCATTACTTAACATGCCCCTTTATATGCGTATGCTCTTCAATTATTTCGTCTAACAACGGTTTATTTTCGATTAATTCTAGTCCCATTAATGCTAAAATTTTTGCACCTCGAATGAGTGCCTGATCACCTTGTAAACTTGCAGCCGCTTCTCTAAAGCGGTGGGTATGTCCTACAAGATTTCGAGAACCAATTTTAATATGTGGATGTATAGTTGGTACAACATGACTTACATTACCTGTATCTGTAGATCCATAACCAAAATCATCATCAATCACTTCTTCTCCTAATTCAGTTGCATATTTTTCAAATAAATCATCAAGTTTAGGCGCTTTGATAAATTCGTTTACACCATTCTGGATAGGACCAAATTCAAAATCACACCCAGTTTGAATCGCAGCACCTCTTGCAATTTGGTTTACTTTTTCAGTTAAAACATCAAGTTCTTTCCGTGAAGTAGCTCGAGTATAAAATCTCGCATGTGTAAAATCAGGTATAATATTAGCCGCTTTACCACCGTCTAAAATAACCCCGTGAACTCGTTGTCCTTTTTTAATGTGTTGCCTTAACTGTGCTATACCATTAAAATATGAAATCATTGCATCTAAAGCGTTTAATGCTTCATCTGCATTTTCAGATGCATGCGCACTACGTCCATAGAATTTAATATCTAGAACATCCACAGCTAAAGTATTAATTGTACGATAGGTTTCATTTCCAGGATGAATCATCAATGCTACATCAATTTCATCAATGACACCTGCTTTAACATAAGAAGCTTTTGCGGAGCCATTTTCCCCACCTTCTTCAGCAGGACATCCCAAAACGACTACTTTACCACCAATTTCATCGACGACTTCTTTTAGTGCTACTGCAGCAAGTACGCTAGCAGTACCAATAATATTATGCCCGCATGCGTGACCAAGACCAGGTAAAGCATCATATTCAGCTAGAAATCCTATAACCGGTCCAGTCATATCAGAATCATACGTTGCTATAAATCCTGTTGCATGTCCTGCAATATCCGTTTCGATTTCGAATCGATTTGCTCTTAATTGGTCAATTAATGTTCTCGATGCAAAAATTTCTTCATTGCCTAATTCAGGGCGTTCATGAATACGATGACTTATTTCTACATAATCATATTTATTATTTTCTATAAAATCTAATATCTTTTGTTTATTATGCATTGTATCTAACTCCCTTTGAAACTTTGCGTATCAATCATTCTTTTTTAATTATTACTTATTTTATCGGATTTAATACTGGTTGTCATTAATTTTTACACAATTTTCTTACAATTTAAAAGACAACAGTCTATTAGTTTAGAAAAATTGTAAATGTATTAGAGTATTGTTACAATCTATTTATTGAATTAAACAAAAAATTGCTGTAGAGCAATAAGGAGGATAAATGCATGACTAAAATGAATGTAGAAAGCTTTAATTTAGACCATACTAAGGTTGTTGCACCTTTTATTCGTCTAGCCGGGACTATGGAAGGTCTTAATGGTGATGTCATACACAAATATGACATTCGTTTCAAACAGCCCAATAAGGAACATATGGATATGCCTGGTCTACATTCCTTAGAGCATTTAATGGCAGAAAACATTAGAAATCATACTGATAAAGTAGTAGATTTAAGTCCTATGGGTTGTCAAACTGGATTCTATGTTTCATTTATTAATCATGACGACTACGATGACGTATTAAATATTATCGATCAAACATTGCATGATGTGTTAAATGCTAGCGAAGTCCCAGCTTGTAATGAGGTTCAATGTGGTTGGGCTGCAAGTCATTCTTTAGAAGGTGCTAAAACAATTGCTCAAGCATTTTTAGATAAAAGAGAGCAATGGAATGACATCTACGGAGAAGGTAAATAATTAACAATACAACTAAGCATAAAAGCTTAATTAATATCATTATGGAGAAATGTCGAATGAATCTTCCCTTCGATGTTTCTCTTTTTTATAAAAAAGCCTTCTAAAATACTAACTAGTTAGCATTTTAGAAGGTCTTATTTTCTGTAAAAATTATAATTTTTTAATGGCTTTAATAAGCACAAATTGCAATGGTAATCTCGAATAAAGTGCCCATTTAGGTAGTTCTTTGTCACCTAATGGCAATCCTTTACGAGCCATATAAATATTTGCTGGGAACACTGCTAACAAGAATAAATTAATACCCTTTTTCAACCATGATGCTGGTCTTTTAATAAGCAACATGATACCAAAAAAGATTTCTATAACACCTGTTACCAATACAGCAGTTTTTTGTAAAGGTAAATAATCTGGAACAATATTTCTAAATTGTCTCTCTCTAGTAAAATGTAAAACACCAGCTGTTCCAAATGCTAGTCCTAATAAGAATCTTAAAACTTTCATTGATGCTCAACCCCCATTTCTTTTAAATAACTTTTTCCATATTTAGGTAATTCTACGTTGAAGTTATCTGCTATTGTAACACCGATAGAGCTAAATGTCGTGTCTTGTGAAAGTTCATGATAATCTTTAATTTTCGGACTAAACATTAAAAGTGGAATGTATTCACGTGTATGATCTGTACCTTTAGCAATTGGATCATTACCATGATCAGCTGTAATAATAACTAAATCATCTTCTCTTAAATGATTCATTAATTCAGGTAAACGAAGATCAAAATCTTTAATTGCTTGAGCATACCCTTCTTTATCACGACGATGGCCATACAATGCATCAAAATCAACTAAATTAAGGAAACTGATACCTTCAAAATCTTTTGTTACAACTTCAATCAATTGATCCATACCGTCCATATTATTTTTAGTACGTATAGCTTCTGTCACGCCTTCACCGTCATAAATATCGTTAATTTTACCAATCGCGATTACATCATAACCACTATCTTTAAGGCTATTCATCACTGTTCGTCCAAATGGTTTTAACGCGTAATCATGTCGATTAGAAGTTCTAGTGAAGTTACCAGGTTCACCAACATATGGTCGAGCAATGATTCTCCCTATTAAATATTTAGGATCTTTTGTTAGTTCACGAACTTTTTCACAAATCTCGTAAAGTTCTTCAAGTGGAATCACGTCTTCATGTGCAGCAATTTGTAAGACTGGATCAGCACTAGTATAAACTATTAAATCTCCAGTTTTCATTTGATGTTCGCCCCACTCGTCAATAATCTGAGTTCCTGAAGCAGGTCTATTTGCTACAACCTTTCGTCCAGTCATATCTTCAATCTCTTTAACAAGCTCTTCTGGGAAACCATTTGGATAAACCTTAAATGGTTGCATTATATTTAACCCCATAATTTCCCAATGTCCAGTCATTGTATCCTTACCTACTGAAGCTTCACTTAGTTTGGTATAAAATGCACCTGGATGTGTAACTTTTGAAACAACAGGAAGCGGTGCAATATTTCCTAATCCAAGTTGTTCTAGATGTGGTAACTTTTGCTTAAATCCTTCTAAAGTATGCTTTAAAGTGTGTGATCCTTCGTCATTGAATGCCGCTGCATCAGGACCTTCGCCTATACCTACTGAGTCCATAACTATTAGATGAATTCTTTTGAACGGTGTAGTCATCATTTACATCTCCTACTCGGTTATTATTTTATGAATTAAGGTTGGAGCTTCGCCCTTACTCTCAATAGTAATACTATTGTCTAGTTTATATAAAATATCATCGATCTCTTTGGTGTTGGTATGAATAGTTAAAATATTTTCACCTTTCTCAACATGTTCTCCTACTTTTTTATTTAACACGATACCTACACCTAAATCAATAACGTCTTCTTTTGTTTGACGACCAGCGCCTAACATCATTGAAGCAACGCCTATCTCATTAGCTATTATTTCAGTTATATAACCATCTTTTTTAGCTTTAAATTCAACTTGATATTTCGCGCTAGGTAACTTTTCAGGAGAATCCACAATAGAGTCATCTCCTCCTTGATTCGATAGAAATGTTTTGAATTTGTTTAAAGCTTTGCCTGTTTTTATAGCATCGATTAGCATCTGACGCGCTTCATCTAAAGATGTTGCTTGTTCAGCTAAGACAACCATTTGAGAACCAAGTGTTAACACAAGCTCTGTTAGGTCTTTCGGCCCATTTCCTTTTAATGTTGCGATAGCTTCTTTTAATTCGAGCGCATTACCAATTGCATTTCCTAAAGGTTGACTCATATCTGAAATAATAGCCATCGTATTACGACCTACATTATTACCAATTCTTACCATCGCATGCGCAAGTGCTTCGGCATCATCTAGCGTCTTCATAAACGCACCACTGCCAGTTTTGACATCTAGAACAATTGCATCTGCGCCAGCAGCAATTTTCTTACTCATTATGGACGAAGCGATGAGAGGAATAGAGTTAACTGTCCCTGTTACATCCCTCAATGCATATAATTTTTTATCAGCTGGTGTGAGATTGCCTGATTGGCCTATTACTGCTACTTGGTTATCATTTACAAGTTTTATAAAATCTTTTTCACTGATTTCAACATTAAATCCCTTAACTGATTCTAATTTATCTATCGTCCCCCCCGTATGTCCTAGACCACGACCACTCATCTTTGCAACTGGAACACCTACTGCCGCTACTAATGGGGCAAGAACGAGTGTCGTTGTATCACCGACGCCCCCTGTAGAATGCTTGTCTACCTTAATACCATTGATATCGCTTAAGTCGATCTTCTCTCCTGAGTTAACCATTGACATTGTCAATGCCGCTCTTTCTTCATCATTCATATCTTGAAAGAATATCGCCATAGCTAAACTTGAAGCTTGGTAATCTGGAACCTCCTCATGAGTGTATCCGTTTACAAAAAATTCTATTTCTTCTTTTGTTAATGACTTACCGTCTCGTTTCTTTTCTATGATGTCAATCATTCTCATTATTCATCATTCCTTTAGACATAAATTTAGTATTAGTAATCAGTATTTGATTCAAGTCCTTGAATAATTTGCACACCGGCACTAGCACCAATACGTGTAGCACCCGCTTCAATCATATTATTAAAATCTTCTAGATTTCTCACGCCGCCTGACGCTTTTACTTCTAAACGATCACCAACAGTATCTTTCATTAATTTTACATCTTCAACTGTTGCACCCCCACCAGCAAAACCTGTGGATGTTTTAACAAAATGTGCACCTGCCGCTTCAGATAATTGACATGCTTTAATCTTCTCTTTCTCAGTTAATAAAACAGTCTCAATAATTACCTTAACTGTTTTACCATTGGCTGCTTGAACGACGGCTTCGATATCATTTTGCACTTCATCAAAACGGCCATCCTTAAGTGCTCCAATATTTATCACCATATCAATCTCTTGGGCACCATTGTTAATCGCATCTTTTGTTTCATAAGATTTAACCGCTGTAGTTGTTGCACCTAGTGGAAATCCAATAACAGTACACACTAAAACGTCTGTTCCTTTAAGTTGTTCAGATGCATATTGTACATGTGTAGGGTTCACACATACAGACTTAAACTGATATGCTTTTGCTTCATTTATAATAGTATCTATTTGTTCCTTTGTTGAATCAGGTTTTAATAATGTATGGTCTATCAATTTTGCTTTATTCATCATTTTTCCTCCATGTTTTTTAGTTTATTACTATCTCCAAATAATAAATCTTCATATAACTTTAATATATCGTTAAAAAACAAAACATATTTACCTTCAATTATATAGTACAAAAATTCGCAAAAAAGATAAACAAATGTTATCTTAAAATGGTAATATAACGGTTATAATGATATTGCGAACTGACTATTAAGGAGAAGATATATTATGACAGAAAGTACACCTCACATTAACCCAAATGGAGTTAAAATAGCTAAAACTGTATTAATGCCAGGCGATCCATTACGTGCTCAATATATTGCTGAAAATTTTTTAGAAAATGTTGAACAATTCAATACAGTACGTAATATGTTTGGTTACACAGGAACTTATAAAGGCAAAGAAGTTTCTGTGATGGGCTCTGGGATGGGAATTCCAAGTATTGGTATTTATTCTTATGAACTTTACCATTTCTTTGATGTGGATACAATCATTCGCGTAGGTTCATGTGGCGCTCTTCAAGAAGATGTCAATTTATATGATGTGATTATTGCACAAGCCGCTTCCACAAACTCAAATTATGTTGATCAATTTAATATACCGGGTCACTTTGCGCCTATTGCTGATTTTAATCTAGTAGCTAAAGCTAAGAAAGCTGCTGATGAAATTGGTGCCATATCACATGTAGGTAACGTTTTGTCATCTGATACATTTTATAATGCTGATTCAACTTTTAATGATTCATGGAAAAAGATGGGTATCTTAGGTATCGAAATGGAATCTGCAGGTCTATATTTAAATGCCATCCATGCAAATAAAAAGGCTTTAGGTATTTTTACAGTAAGTGATCATATTCTAAGAGATGAAGCCACTAGTGCAGAAGAGAGACAAACATCATTTACTCAAATGATGGAAATAGCGCTCGAAATAGCTGAATAGAAAATATAAAAATAGAGTGGGATGACAAACACTAAATGCGTTTGTCGTCCCACTCTTTTCTAATAGCTAGCTACACTTAAAATATTTGAGATCGTCAATTTAAAATTAAAATGTAAGTTATTAAAAATTAATGACCTAAATAAGATTGTAACATCCAATTATGCTTATCAACTGAAGTTTGCATGCCGATAAACATATCTTCTGAAACGTCATCACTAGCACTTCCCGCCACTTCAATTGCTTGTTCTAATTGTTTAGAGATTTTAGAAAAATCTTTAGACAATTCTTCTACCATTTCTTCAGCTGAATAATGTTTTCCTGCTTCATTTACTATTGATTTATCTAAACACTCGGAAAGTGTTCCAATTGGATTACCACCTATTGCCAAAATTCTTTCTGCTAAATCATCAACATATTGACTAGCTTCATTGTATAATTCTTCGAATTTTGTGTGTAAAGAAAAGAAATTAGGACCTTTAACGTACCAATGGAAATTATGCAACTTTGTATAAGCTACCGTCCAGTTTGCGACTTGTTGATTTAATTCTTTGACTACATCTTGTTGTTGACTCATATCAAACACTCCTTCGAACCTCTTTTTTACAATGGTTATTATATTATAATAATTCTAATTTGTAAAGTAAAATAACACTAAGAGACAAAATAAATAATACTTTAATTTCTCAAAACATCTGCCTAAATGATCTTAATTTTGAGCTTGTTCATCTTCTTTTATTATCAATTAAATTATATTTTATCAATTAGGTTAGTTTGATTTTTTCATTATCATCAAGAAAAAATGATTTTTCATAATCAGTTGGCTTGTGCCAATGTGTTTTCCACATTTTATCTCGATTATTTGCAAATAATCGATATCCTAAATCTCTTAGTGGTTTAGGAATTAATCTTAATCCTATTCCAAGAAATTTAGAGTGATTAGGTAGTGACGATATCAATGTTGCAACAGCCTGTGATTCAAATTCTAAATGATTTCCTTTTTGAAGAATAACACTATTCTTATTTTGAGCATCAGGATAATTTTCAAAAAATTGTTTACCTATTTGACCTTTAATTGTTGCAAACTCATATTTATGTGAAAGTCCGTTTTGAATTAACCAAATTGCATAGTTATAACAATAAACACAATTTCCATCATAATAAATTATTGGCATGTGTATACACTCCTTTTTCATTGCTTAATTATTTATATTCCCATTTAGGTATAATAAATAAACCTTATTAAGTTAACATCATTCTAACTTAACAAGGTTTAAATCACTAGGAAATATATAGTTATAACCTACTCTATAAAATGAATCAGTTATGTGTTCTTCATACGACTGATAACACGATTAGTCATGATTCACTTTGACGATACGCGTATATTTTAAAAACTGTGACGAATATTTTTGCTTAATTTTTTCTATAGAGTCATATGTAATACCAACAATATGCCAATTAGGATTAAAATGATAAAAAGAATCTTTATTTTTTGACCACTTAATCATGCTTCCATCTTTATTATATCTCGGTAATGTCACTTCATAGCCTTCAAGTACATTAATATATGTTTGGAAAATATCTACATCGATGCGATTGAAGTTATCAATGACTAAATAACTTTTATCTTTCTTAGGCATTAGATGTGTGATGAATCCTTCACGATAATATAGCGCTCCTGACTCATTAGGTAAATATTTACCATAAAGCATATCTTCAGTAAAATCTGGATGTCCGCTAGTAATCACAGGGTTTGCATTTGTTTTTTGGAGTAATTCTTCAGCTGCCTTTAAGCCTTCTCCTTTTTGTTCAACAACTAATAATACAAAAGGTTTTAAACTATCATCTTCAGCATTTTGAGTTGATAGTTCTGCTTTTTTTACTGTTTCAAAAGGATGTTTAATACCATTATTCATACTCATGTCCAAAATGGCATCGTATTGAGCTTGTGACATACTTGCTATTGACTGTTTCGCATTTTCTTGTAAAAAGTACAGATTCTTCAATTTAGGATGTTTATTTAAATGACCTAATGAAATGGGCTTGATATCTTTCTCATAAAAAATTTCAATAGCTGTACTATTCGTTCGACCTGGTATAGGTGGTTTCTCATGTATATGCTTTGATACTTCGCCAATACCGATAACCGATTGGTTTTGATATTTATTATATATAATAATGTTATCACCCACCTCTAGTTGAGTGTAAAAATGATAACCATTCCTTTTGATTCCATTAAATGTATGAGTAAATATAGTATAGTTTTTACCAGGTTCAAACGCTTCTGTTTCTGCTAATAAAAAATATCGAGGAATTTTCGATTTTCCTTTACCTAAACTAACTATTAACTCAAATTCTGACTCTCTGATTTGGTTGAAAAGTGTTTCCCTCATGTTACTCATACGAAAATCGAGTGTTTCACTTCTTTTAAGATAATCCGTTGTAAGTGGTTTTAGCGTTTCTTTAAATTTAAATTCTACTCTTATTTTATTTTGAGCACCGGATTGCACACTTATAATTTCACCTATACCTAAAAGTCCAGAATCTGTTTGTACTTGATAGAAAATCACTTGATCTCCAGCTTTAGCTTTTTTAAATGCTCTATATCCTTGTGTAGGATTAAAATGTGCGCCAGATTCAAATAACGCTGTCTGTCCCACTAATGGTTCATTATGATTCCATCTATTGTAACCACAATTAAGCCAAAAATAGTTAATTTCCTCAGTCATTATAATGCTCCTTATCTTAAAATTAATTTATGTTCTATTTTCATATCATTCACTTTAAACAACCATAGGTTTCATCAGTAATCACTTTAATGTGATCATCATTATTATTAAATATTTTCATTTATTTTATCATAATATCATCCACTATTCTAAACAACACTTATCATTAAAAGTTGATTTTAAAAATTAAAAATGCAAGTATCATCGTTAGACACTTGCATATCATCATCTTTTATTTAGCAATGACACTCCCAAGTAACGGCATTATATTAATCATTATCCCACCAAGTTTAAGCATACCACTTATTTCCTTATCTCTTATTGTGATTGCAGCGCTAATTATTCCAAGAATCGCCACAAATCTTGGAATCATCATAGATGGATAATGTGGTAATTGTAAAAATATCCCTGCTCCGGAAATAATGCCACAAACTAGAGAAATATATAAAAATTGCTTCACAAAGCCTCTCTCCTTATATCACCTATACTTAAATTGGTATATTTTTAATATATATTAAATGTAACTAATGATTAGTTTAAAATCTCCTTCGAAAACACTATCTAAATCTTCGGAAGTTAACACAAAGTTTGAACCTTTAGATATTTCATATATATCACCATCTACAATAAGTTTACCTTGTCCATCTAAAACAGAAACAAGACAAAATTCTCTAGGCTTCATATAATTTAGAGTACCAGAAATATCCCACTTAACCATAGTAAAAAAATCACTAGATACAATATGTGTACAATTGTGATTTTCTATCACTTCATTTTGAGGAGTGATATTAGGTAGTTCATTTGAATAATTAATAACATCTAATGCCTTATCTATATTTAATTCACGTTCCTCGCTATTATCAGTTTTTCTATGATAATCATAAATTCTGTATGAAATATCTGATGATTGCATGACTTCATACGCCATAATGCCTGCACCTATAGAATGTATCGTTCCAGCTGGTATAAAGTAAAAATCACCTGGTTGCACTTGTATTGTTCTCAAATAATTTTCAAATGTACCTTGCTCCAATTGCTCTTCAAATTCATCACGAGATTTCGCATACGTACCTATAGTAATCTTTGCACCTTCATCAGCTTCAATGATGTACCAACATTCAGATTTTCCATATTGACCTTCTTCGTGTTCATATGCATAAGAATCGTCGGGATGTACATGAATAGACAATGGCGCAGCAGCATCTACAATTTTAGCCATTAATGGAAAATCTTTACTTGGAAAATCTCCAAATATTTCTCTATGATTGTTCCATACTTGATCCAATGTTTGACCAGCAAATATACCATTTTCAATCACACTTTTTCCGTGTGGATGTGCTGAAATTCCCCAACATTCACCTATGTGATTATTAGGTAGTTGATACCCAAATTGACGAAGATTATCACTGCCCCATACTTTATCCAGAAAAATGGGTTTTAAAAATAACGGCATGTTCACACCTCCATTATTAAAAGCTTAAACTTAAATCATTATCTATGCTTGAATATCACACAATGTTAAATAATAAAACTACTTTTGATACAACATAGCCCTTCTTTTAAGATATGTATTTGAAGCTAACTATCTTTCTCACTCGTATTGAGTGTAGCATATATGATTATTTCACAAACTACTATATGAATATACTATCATTTTATAAACTTTCTATCCTGTGTCCATTTGACGTAGGATTCTTACATATTATATCAACTGCCTAATAAATTGAATAGCATCATTTTTACTAATCTAATAAAGCGTTTTATTGATTACTATACCATTATTTTCTGAAAATGACCCTTTAAAATAACAATGCTTTAAATTGGATTCAATAGAATCAAGCATTACACTCTTTTCAAGTTCATTTAAAAGTAGAAAATTTAGTATAATTATACTCATTAAAATATTTAACTTTGAATATAAAAAGGGAACAAGATAAGACTTTTGATTTCCTTATCTTGCCCCCTCAAATACTGATTAGAAATTGAAGTATTTAAAAACAAATTACAACAATTCTAACGATAATAGGAACGAACTTTGTATCAAGTTGTATTATAAAAGACAAATAATTTTTAATACGTACTTAATTTTAAATTTTAAGATTCATAGTTTTTCAATGCATCTTTAACACCATGATTGCCACTTAAAATTTGGAATTCTTGATTATTAAAACCATCAGAAGTTACTACTTCTTTTAAAACTGTAGCAACATCTTCACGTGGAATTGATCCTGCTTTGTCGAAATATAAATCAGCTTCTATTTTTCCAGTTCCAGCATCATCTGTAAGTGAACCTGGATGTACAATTGTATAATTAAGATCTGATGTTCTTAAGTAATCATCAGCATAATGCTTTGCAATTGTATACGGTTTTAAATCTCCACTCGCATCGAATGCTTCACGTCTAGAATCGTATGTTGATACCATAACATAATGTTTGATACCCGCTTCTTTACTAGCTTTAATTGTTTTTACAGCACCATCTAAATCAACAATGATTGTTTTATCCGCTCCAGTGCTTCCACCAGATCCAACTGAAAAGATAACTTTATCATAATCTGTAAAGATATTTTTTAAATCATTAATACTATTTTTTTCTACATCTATTAATGTAGCTTTAATCCCTTTATTTTCTAATTCTTTAACTTGATCTTCCTTACGTACACCAGCTGTAAAATCAACGTGTTCTTCATTTAATTGACTTACTAGTTTAGAACCTACGCCTCCATTTGCTCCAATAACTAAAATACTCATTTCAAACGTCCTCCTTCAAAAAATCGTACTTAGTATTTACCACTTCAAGAGAATATTAAACGTTAGTGTATTATTGACATATTTCAATCTTCTCATTATATTAATATATGAACAAATATTCATATGTTGGAGTGTGAATTTTCAATGAGTGGATATCATATTAACGTTGAAAGCAATCAGGATACATTGATTAAAGTCACTCATATTTTCAAAGCTTTAAGTGATTTTAATCGTGTGAGAATAATGGAGTTTCTTGAAAACGGTGAAGCAAGTGTTGGACATATTTCACATTCTTTAAATATGACTCAATCAAATGTATCACATCAATTGAAACTACTTAAAAGCACTCATCTTGTTAAATCTAAAAGACAAGGGCAATCAATGATTTATTCTATAGATGATATACACGTTTCAACTTTACTTAAACAAGCCATTCACCACGCCAAACATCCTAGTGAAGGTGGAATTTCTAATGACAAATCATAATCATCAACATCATCATTCTCATGCACACGGACACGTTCATACAGATAATAAAAAGGTACTCATGTTTTCTTTCATTATCATTAGTCTCTTCATGCTTGTAGAAATTATAGGTGGGTTTTTAGCAAATAGTCTAGCATTATTGTCTGATGGTTTTCACATGCTAAGTGACGCTATATCCTTAGGAGTAGCTCTTATAGCTTTTATATATGCTGAAAAGCATGCTACAAAAAGTAAAACATATGGTTACAAGCGTTTTGAGATTTTAGCAGCACTTTTCAATGGAGTTACCCTATTTATCATCAGTATTATTATAATAATCGAAGCGATACGAAGATTTTTAGAACCTCCTGAGGTTCAATCGAAGGAAATGTTCATCATTAGTGTGATTGGTCTTATGGTAAATATCATTGTAGCGATACTTATGTTTAAAGGAGGAGATACCTCTCACAACCTTAATATGAGAGGCGCATTTTTACATGTACTTGGAGACTTGTTCGGCTCTGTTGGCGCAATCGTTGCTTCTCTTTTAATTTGGGGCTTTAATTTTACAATAGCGGATCCTATAGCTAGTATTTTAGTTTCGTTAATTATTTTAAAAAGTGCTTACGGCATTTCTAAATCATCCCTTAACATATTGATGGAAGGAACGCCTAATGATATAGATTTAAATGCTGTAATTAAAGCAATTAGTAAAGATGAAAGAATTCAAAATGTACATGATTGTCATGTATGGACCATTTCAAATGATATGAATGCATTAAGTTGTCATGCAGTTGTACCAGAATATTTATCAGTTCAAACGTGTGAAACAATGTTAAAGTCAATCGAAAGTGACCTATTGCAATTAAATATTCAGCATATGACAATACAACTTGAAACACCAGAACACAAACACGATGAATCAACATTGTGCTCAGGTATACATGAACACTCTCATTAGTGAGTTTATTTCTATCGATACTTTTTAAATATAAATAAAGATGTAGATTGAAGGTTCTATTTCATTCAAAGACTCAACCTAAAAATCTTATCTTAATTTAAAAGAGAGTTTTTGTGAGTAGAACCCCATTTCAATCATTCTATATATTAAGAGCGTGGGACATCAGTTATGTTCCCACGCTCTAAAAATTTTCAATAGGTTTTATAAATTTCAGATGAATCTATCTCAATATTTACTTTTTCACATATAAACATCTTACTTTAAATGAAATTCTTAAATATAAATTCTCTAGCTGGTACTTGCTTTTCTTCAAATCCTGCTAAAAATTCTTCATTATTGTACGCTAATTTCACTCTCTCTACTGAAATTCCTTTTTCATTAACGGTAATAATACCATATACGGTGTTTGAACCATTGTTCAAACCTACTGATCCAGGATTAAAATATACTGTTGATTTATCATCAAACATATGCAACCTATGGTTATGTCCAAATAAAATTAAATCGGCTTCTTTGTCTTTAAATAATTCAGAAATAGCTTGTTCGTCATCTTTTGTAATAGGTGCAAAAGGTTGTTCATCAATAGGAGCTGACATTTTATCATTTTCAATTTCATAATGAATAAATAAAATCTTTTTCCCTTTTATGGTCATTTCAATATATCTAGGCAATTGATTAATTTCATCGTAATAGGACTCATCTAAATGTCCTTCTATCCATTGATGATGCTCATAAAATTTCCCTTTTAAATCTTCAGGATAAGGTGTTCCATTGACGAGTGACATAATAGCTTCATCATGATTACCTGCAATCATTTCCATATCATCCCGGTCAAATATAGTATCCAGTACTTTATTTGTCTCATGTCCAATCCCTATGTTATCACCTAGGTTATAAATTTTTTCGATATCATCTCTACTATCAATATCATCTAAAACAGTTTGAAGCGCATCAAAGTTTCCATGAATATCAGTGATAACAGCAAATTTCATGATATTATCTCCCTTCAATGTTATCTTATTAGCATATTCTAACATTTTGTGCTCTATTATGTTAGATATTAATTTAAAATTTATTAGAATTTTGATATTGTATTTATATGAAAAAAAAGGAGTGCTTAAAATTTGTTTAATTATTATAAATCCGGATTTCAAAAAGCAAAACCACATAATCTAAAGTTAATACTACTCTCATTAATAACTTTTGTCATTTGCTATATTACTTCTAATATTGCATTCTCATTAGTTATATTAAGAGCTCAAAGGTTACCAATGTTAGCTCAACTCGGTGAATCTACTACAAAACCTATAATATCTATTATTTTTATTTTACTCATTTTAGCTTTATTATTTATTTTTGTAGGTTACCCATTGATAACTGGTACAGTATATGCAATTCAAAAAGCTATTAATAAAGAGAAAGTTCTTTTTAGTGATTTATTTTTTGCTTTTAAAAAAGGCAAATATGCTAAATCAGTAATTTTAGCTTTAATAACTTTAGTTTTATTCATTGTAATCGTACTTATTCTAGTGCTATTAAATAAATTATATAGTTTAGCTCTTAGCCCAATATTAATCGGCTTACAACAATCAATAAGCGGCTACGACAATCCAATGGGAATTTTAATTACAATACAAATTGTGTTGTTACTCATAACAGGTTTCATCTCATCAATTTTCTATTGGTTTGTAATTATATTCATTATTAATTATACTACCGCTTATACAGAAGATTCATCTCGTAAAGTAATGAGTAATTTAAAAGAAGGATTTAAAGGTATTAAAAACGGTAAGAAAACTTGGTTTAAATTTTTCATTGGCGTATTACTTATTAGTTTACTTGCAAGTATTATTAACAAACCGCTATTATTCGGTGTACAATACTTAACAAGCAGTATGTCTCAAACGGTGGCTCAAACTATTATTATAATAGCTAGAATCGTATCTATAGTATTACGCCTATGTCTTTATTACATTTTGATTTTTGGAATTATTAATTATTTCGTTAGACGTGGTGACAAACCAGTCAAAAGCAAAAGACGTCATAAAAATAAAGATATTAACAAAGGTAATGTAAACGACAAAGTAGATACTAAATTAAATGCTTCCAACTCCAAAGATACAGAAGCAGATAAAATGAAAGATCAACAAACACATATACAACAAGACAAAACTGATAGTCAAGAAAATAACATATATGATTCCATCAAAGAAAAAGTAAATGAAAATAAAGAAAATGTTACAGAACAATCTAAAAATCTATTTGATAAGAAATAGTTGATTGTCCTTAGATTACTTTATTAATTTAAATTTAAAGTATTTTGCCCAACATGAAATTTTATTAGTCTTTCATGTTGGGCTTTTTATATTGTAATTGCATTTTTGTGAAAATCCTCTTTAAATATTTTATTAATGCTCATGCATATAATTTAAATAAGCATAATGAACCAGTTGATAAATATATAATTTAAATAAGCATAATGAACCAGTTGATAAATATATAATTTAAATAGGCAAATGGACACTCTCATATTTAATCATGAAAGTGTCCATTTGCCTATGTTTACTGATATAAACTATCGTGATCGACCGTTTAACAACAAGATACTGACCTGAAAACTAGTTATCTAATAAATGACTTTTTAAGTAATGTGCTGCACCATCTTCTTCGTTCGTGTATTCGGTAATATCATCTGTAAGATTTTTAATTTCTTGTCTTGCATTTTTCATTGCAACAGTGTGATGGCCAAAATTAAACATAGCTCTATCATTATCACTATCACCAATAACTAAAGTTTCTTCTTGCTTAATACCATAGTGATCAATCATTTCCTTGATACCTGTACCCTTATCTGTATGATATGGCATCGTTTCAGCATTATAACGCGAAGAATTAGATACGGTAATACCTAAATTTGATTGGTTTTCAACAAGCTGGTTGCGAAAATCAGTTATTTTATCTAAGTTGGGACTAAATAAATATATTTTAGAAAAGTGTGCATCAGGTAAGGTATCTCGCCAATCTATTTTTCCTTTAATTGCCTCTCTTCGCGATGACCACTCACTTTGACTTACAGCGTCAGGTGGCTCTATAGTGGAAATCATTTCTTTCATCCAATCTTCATCTTCTTTAAGAGATATACGATTACTTTCAAAAGGAAAAACTTCATAATAAATATGTTGTTTTTTAGCCAATTCCACAATTTTCTGTACTCGTTCTAAAGTTAAACTATGTCTAAACAAATTATCTCCATGAATTTCACCTGAAGTTCCATTCGAACTGATAATACCATCTACAGTGAATCCATCAGGAACAAGCTGACTGATTTCTGAATAAGATCTCCCAGTAGCAAGGAAAACTTTATAATTTTGCTCTCTCAATTCATTAATCACTTGTTTAGTATATTCCGAGGCTTTATTATTTTCATGTAAAATCGTTCCATCCATATCTAAAAAAATTGCTTTTATATTTTTCATATTATCCTCCATTCAAGACTCTAACTTATACACTTAAATTGTGTCACTTATCATACTAAAGTGCAACGGCTTTGATTACACTTTGAACATACTATAACGTTGTCTTCTCTTATTTACAATGACATCCCTATCAAAAAAATTGTCATCCGATAAAGATCTCATAACATCTTAAATATTAACCTTGTTAAATATTTAAAAGTCTTTAAGTAAATCTTTTTCAAAAATAACGGCATTTCTTCTATTATATGTGTTACAAGTATGACAGAAAGTTGTGAATCATTTAAAATATGCTTACCAAATGTTTTAAATAGTTGTCTCTTTATATAAAATCCATTCCAGTTGTAGGTTTATCCAATACTAGTTAATTTAGGGTACTCATTAAAGTCATTTAACAACGGCATTAAACCGCTTCGTTAAAATTAATTGAAGGATAAATCTAAAATTAATTCAAAAATAAAGAGTAGCCATTTAGGCTACTCTAAATTATAAACATTTTACTCTACTGTAACCGATTTGGCTAAGTTACGAGGTTTGTCAACATCTAAATCTCGTTGTAACGCAGCATAATATGAGATTAATTGCATTGTCACTACAGATACTAAAGGAGTTAATAATTCATGTACTTGTGGAATCACGTATGTGTCTCCTTCTTTATTCAAACCTTCCATTGAAATCATACAAGGATATGCACCACGTGCTACTACTTCTTTCATATTTCCACGAATTGATAGATTAACGTTTTCTTGTGTAGCTAAACCTATAACAGGTGTGCCATCTTCAATCAAAGCGATTGTTCCGTGCTTTAATTCCCCACCTGCAAATCCTTCAGCTTGAATATAAGAAATTTCTTTTAATTTTAATGCACCTTCTAAACTAACATTATAATCAATTGTTCGTCCAATAAAGAATGCATTACGAGTAGTTTTTAAGAAATCCGTTGCAATTTGCTCCATCTTAGGTGCATCGTCAACAATTGTTTCAATAGCTGTAGTAACCTTAGCTAGTTCTCTTAATAAATCAACATCGGTTTCACGACCATGATTTTTAGCAACAATTTGAGATAAGATAGATAAAACAGCAATTTGCGCTGTATATGCTTTTGTAGATGCGACTGCAATCTCAGGTCCAGCATGTAAAAGTAATGTATGATCCGCTTCACGTGATAATGTTGAACCAGCAACATTAGTAATTGTTAATGATTTGTGACCTAACTTATTTGTTTCAACTAATACAGCACGACTATCAGCTGTTTCACCAGATTGTGAAATATAAATAAATAGTGGTTTTTCAGAAAGAAGTGGCATATTATATACAAATTCAGAAGCTACATGAACCTCAGTAGGTACACCTGCCCATTTTTCAATAAATTCTTTACCAACCAATCCAGCATGATAACTAGTACCAGCTGCAACGATGTAAATACGATCAGCATCTGCTACATCATTAATAATCTCTGAATCGATTTTTAAATTACCTTTTTCATCTTGATATTCTTGAATAATGCGACGCATCACTGCAGGCTGTTCATGAATTTCTTTTAACATGTAATGATCATATACGCCTTTTTCTGCATCAGCAGCATCTATTTCTGCCGTATACGTATCACGTTGTTGAATGTGCCCCTCAAGATCTTTAATTTCTACTGTGTCTCGCTTAACAATAACTATTTCATGGTCATGTATCTCTTTGTATTGGTTTGTAGTTTGTAACATTGCTAGAGCATCAGAAGCAATAACATTGAAACCTTCACCTACACCTACTAAAAGCGGAGACTTGTTTTTAGCCACATAAATAGTATCTTTATCATTATCATCTAATAATCCTAAAGCATATGACCCATGTAATAATTTAACTACTTTTGTAAATGCATCTTCTGTAGCTAATCCTTGTCTAGAAAAATAATCTACTAATTGTACAATAACTTCCGTATCAGTTTCTGATGAAAAAGTGACATCAGATAAATATTCAGCTTTTAATTCTTCATAATTTTCAATTACACCATTATGAACTAATGTAAAACGTCCAGATGTTGACTGGTGTGGATGTGAATTTTCATAATTTGGAACACCATGTGTCGCCCAACGTGTATGACCAATTCCTAACGTACCATCCTCATCACTATTATCTGCAACTTTACGTAATTCAGCAATTCTTCCTTTTTCTTTAAAAAGTTTTGTACCATCATCATTAACTACAGCAATACCTGCTGAGTCATAACCACGATATTCTAATTTTTCTAACCCTTTTAATAGTAATTCTTTGGCATTATCGTAGCCAATATAACCAACAATTCCACACATATAATATCCTCCAACAAATGGGATAACACGGCTATTATGATTAATTATCACTGCTTAAATTTGATAATCCCCTATCATAATCATTATCAACGAATACATCATGAAATAAGCGTGCTATTATATGAATTTTATACACGCTATCCGTAGTTTCCCAAAATAATTTATTTAGTTTGGCGATCTTATTAACTTTGTCCACTAAGTCACCTTAATGATTTACTTAATAAGCTAACGAATGTGCCACATCCGGGATAGCATCCGCCGATCTGATTCGATCACTATCCTCCTCGTCTACAAAATCCAAATCGTTATCTATAAAAGTTCTACTATTTTAACTTTTAATATTTGATAACTATTTAGGTATTTTGCACAGGCGCTTTAATTATTAATAACCTAGACTCTCCTCCTTTCCATTAATATTCATTGTACACTGTCAACGAATTAATTTGCAAACGATTTAACAGTATTTTTCACAAATAGTAATAGTTCTGAATAGATACATCGATGAATTATTCTCAAAATAAAAAAATATATTTTTCAAATCTTTTTAAAAGATAAAATTCTGTTAAAAAAAACAGATTTATGTCTGTAACATCATAAATCTGTTTTATATATGAATTTAAACATGAAAGTATTATTTATCTAAGCCCATTTTGTCTTCAACAACGTCAGCGATACTTTGAGCATATCTTTCAGCATCCGCGTCAGTTGCAGCCTCAACCATTACACGTACTAAAGGTTCAGTTCCAGAAGGACGAACAAGAATTCTTCCTTCACCATTCATCTCTGTTTCAACTTTCGTCATTATCTCTTGAACATGAATATTCTCTTCAACACGATATTTGTCAGTCACTCTCACATTAATTAAAGATTGTGGGTACTTTTTCATTTGAGAAGCTAACTCGCTTAGAGTTTTACCACTCATTTTAATAACGGAAGCCAACTGAACACCCGTTAATAATCCATCACCAGTAGTATTGTAATCCATTAATACGATATGACCGGATTGTTCACCACCAAGATTATAATTTCCTCTTCTCATTTCCTCGACAACATAGCGATCTCCAACTTTAGTTTTGTTTGACTGAATACCTTCTTTTTCTAGAGCTTTGTAGAAACCAAGGTTACTCATTACTGTCGAAACTATCATATTTCCATTGAGTTCTTGGTTTTTATACATCTCTTGACCAATAATGAACATAATTTGATCTCCATCTACAATTTGTCCATTTTCATCTACCGCAATAATTCGATCGCCATCTCCATCAAAAGCTAAACCAAAGTCACTTTCAGTTTCTAACACAGCTTCAGCTAATTTTTCTGGATGAGTAGAGCCACATTGTTCATTAATGTTATAACCATCTGGATTACATCCAATTGTCTCAGTATCCGCTTCTAAATCGCCAAACAAGAATGGGGCTAAAGAAGAAGTTGACCCGTTTGCACCATCTAATACAATTTTAAGACCCTCAAAATTAACATCAACAGTTGATTTAAGATAACTTAGATACTTTTGTGCACCTTCAAAATAATCTGAATAATGTACAATATCCTCTCCTACTGGTCGTGGTAAATCAGGATTGGTTTGATCTAATAATTGCTCAATTTCATTTTCTTGATCATCTGACAATTTAAAGCCATCTGAACCAAAAAATTTAATTCCATTATCAGCAACCGGATTATGTGACGCAGAAATCATAACACCTAATGCTGCTTCCATTTCTTTAGTCAAATAAGCCACACCCGGTGTTGAAATAACACCTAAGCGCATCACTTCTGCGCCAATTGAAATTAAACCAGCAATTAATGCAGATTCTAGCATTTCTCCTGAAACTCTTGTATCTCTTCCTACTAAAACTCGAGGATGCTTTTCACCCTTATTATGTGCGAGAACATATCCTCCGTATCTACCTAGTTTAAAAGCCAATTCAGGTGTGAGTTCTTGGTTAGCGACACCACGAACACCATCAGTACCAAAATATTTTCCCATTTTTAAACGCTCCTTTTGTATCTATCAATTTTTAACATTTATATACGCTTTTGTTTCCTTTGGATTCACTTTAGTCACATCTTTAGGTAAGTTAAATGATACTGTTTTTTCTGTAGATTCTGAAATTCCATCAATATCTACTTCAGCAGTAATTTCATTAATATTTTGTAATTCATCTCTATTACCAAAGATTTCTACTTCTTTATCTTCCAGTTTAACACTATCTAATTCTTTATTTTCATTAAGCTTACCCGTTGTTTTTGTACGTACCTTAACCATTTTACTGAATGGTTCAACTGTTACTTTTAAATTAACTTCATTTGGATTAATTGATACATTTAATTTATTCAATTGTTTATCAAATGCACTAACATCCGCAACATCATTGGTGTCTTTGTTCACTTTACTAGAATTTTTAAAGGTTGCTTTTAAATAAGCTATATTTTTTAATTGTTGCTCTCCACCAGTCACTTTTACAGTTTCTGGTGAAATACTTTGTTTACTTATTTTATATTTTGGATCTAAACTGTTACTACTAATGTCTGGTTGCACATGCATAACTCGTGTTATTTTATTTTCAAGGTTAATGTGTGCAACTTCAGGTTTAATTTGATAGTTGATACCACTATCTATGCCTCTAACTTGATATTTTTTTTGATATTTCCCTGCTTTTTTTCCAGAAAGATCAACAACTACTTTCAAATCTTCAGGGTTTTCAATTTTGATTAATTTTGATTGTGGTCCTGTTAAATTAACATCGACGTTTTCAGGAATTTTAGTTACATGTAGGTCTTTACTATTATAGATAACATCAACGGGCACATCTTGAATAGTTTTGGATGATTTTTGAGATAAATCATCTGTATTAAAAATATTTCCGAACACATTATTTACTGATAAAAAGAAAAAAACTGCTAATATGAGAGCGACAAATCTTAATCCCCATTTACTTTCAAGCATTTATGAATTCACACCTTTCTTTTGAAAGTGTGCACCAAACCAATGTTCAGCAAGCAATTCTTCAAAAACATCTTTTGAAATATCTCTTCTTAATTTTCCATCAAAAGTGACTGATATATCACCAGTTTCTTCTGATACAACAACAGTAAAAGCATCAGAAACTTCTGAAATTCCAACTGCCGCTCTATGTCTAGTTCCTAAACTTTTTGATATTTTAACACTATCTGATAATGGTAAATAACTTGCAGCAACGGCAATCTTACTTCCTTGAATTATCATTGCACCATCGTGTAATGGCGTATTAGGGATAAATACATTAGTTAGTAGCTCTTGAGATATATCTGAATTCATCGGTATTCCAGTTTCTATATAATCCTGCAAACCTGTCTCTTTTTCAAAAACAATAAGCGCACCAATGCGTCGCTTAGCCATATATTGAACAGCTTTAGACACAGATTGAATCAACTTTTCTTCATCGCGACTATAAGTATTCGTATATCGTTTTAAAAAACTTCCTCTACCTAATTGTTCTAAGGCTCTTCTTATTTCAGGTTGAAATATCACAATGAGTGCTAAAACACCCCATTGAATTACAATATCAAACAATTTAGATGTTGCTGTTAAGTTAAGAATTTTACTGATTTGCTGGCCGATAACAATGACAACTATTCCCTTTAATAATTGAATTGCTTTAGTACCTTTAAAAACTGTAATGAGAAGATACAACACATACCAAACAATCAGTAAATCGAGTAAACTAGTAATAATTTTTATAGTACTCAGATTTTGAAAAAAATTGGAAAAATCCATAACATCTCCTCCGGGTAATACTTTTCCATATTGATTATTATACCAATCATTATTAACACTGTCATACGACAAAATAACATTTTAGAAAAATTCTTAAATAAGAAATAAAAGTGAAAAATACCAACAAATAAAAAAAAGACATCTTCGATTGAAGATGTCTAGAAAGTGAGCCATAGAGGATTCGAACCTCTGACCCTCTGATTAAAAGTCAGATGCTCTACCAACTGAGCTAATGGCTCTAATGGCTGGGCTAGCTGGATTCGAACCAGCGCATGACGGAGTCAAAGTCCGTTGCCTTACCGCTTGGCTATAGCCCAAGAATGGTGGAGGGGGGCAGATTCGAACTGCCGAACCCGAAGGAGCGGATTTACAGTCCGCCGCGTTTAGCCACTTCGCT
>NZ_JBXAHW010000013.1:0-78529 GCF_058795495.1 Staphylococcus sp. GW823-FHT05F06
CTCTCTATAACTATAAAAAATAGCTATGAAAAAATCTATCGTCATAGATTTCTTCATAGCTAATCTTAGTATGTTTATTATATATTGGTACAACATCGTTGAGTTGAGAATATGTTTATTATTTTAACTACAATGATTCTAGTTGTCATGATAGCTTGAGGACCTTAATAAGGATTTAGTTTCGTTGAGCTTCTAAATTAATAAGAAAATTCAAGATACAAATAGAAATCATAATCTATGAAATAAATTAATATAACCGTTAGTAAAAGTTATTTTAATATTAGATGCGATATCCATAAAAGCAAGCAATGAAACCTAAAATAAATTGTAATAGGGAATAAACTACAAAACGTATTGGTTTAAATTGAGGGCTTAACATATTAACAAGTTCAGATGATAATGTTGAAAAAGTAGTTAAACCTCCGAGAACACCTGTAACAAAGAAAGGAAACATATGATGGCTATCGAGTGCGTGTCCCATCATAAACCCGATAATTAAGCTACCTGTAATATTTACTATAGATGTTGCAATAGGAATTTTACTATTGAATAAGCGTTGGCATATATTTGTGATAAGGGCTCTAAGTACAGCACCTATTCCTCCACCTAACATAACGAGCAAAATAGTAATCAAGAAAATCTACCTCCTATTTTGACACCGAGGTAACAGCTTAGTATTCCTAGAATATAACTCGTCACACCATATATAGTAAATAGTATAAAATGATGCTGATTAAATAGTGTTACAAGTTCAAATTGAAATGTTGAAAAGGTAGTTAACGCACCAAGTAAACCAGTAGTAAGCCCTTTTTTTATGTTAGGATGAGTTTTAAAAAGTGAAAGGCTTAATGCGCCGATACTACCCATTAAAAAAGCACCTAATAAATTTGCAACAAATGTCCCCAACGGAATGGTTGAACCTTCATTAAGCATTGATAAACAGAATCTTATCAATGCACCTAAAGCACCACCTACAAAAATATATAGATATTGCATCTATATTTCACCTCAAAATATAAAAGAGTTGATTATTATTATTTAAAAATGTAACCAAAAGTATGTAAAGATGAAAGAATATGGATAATAATAGTGATTAAAATAATCAATGGTAATATTTTGCTTGCAAATCTAATCCAATCTGAACTTTCCTTAGCATACTTTATAGATTTATCGGCAAAAACAATCGATAAAATAAGTATTATAATATTAACGATACTTGTAACTACAACAATTTTCATAAACGATTGAAATATATTACTCAATAATGAATTATTGGTATTAAAGAAAAAACTTAAAATTATCATTAATAGACTAAGATAAAAGTACTTTTTTGACCGAGCCATAAACTGCCTCCTAGATAAACATTATTACAATATACTATCATATTTATTAAACTTAAACATAGTAATTTTCATTCCATTTTAAACAGTATATTTAAAATTAAAGCAAATAATTCGCTTACATTTCAAGGTCATGTTATAAATAAGTTATAAAATTTTTAAATTTAAAACGTGATAATAAATCGCTATCCCTAGTTTTAGTCTGATATACATACAAATAATCAATTCTATACATATAATTGATAGTATTGACCTTTCACGTTCAGGAGGAGAAATGACATGACAAAATTAAATGTTAAAGTGTTTGCGGATGGTGCAGATATTGAAGAAATGAAATCAGCATATAAGAATCAACTCGTTGATGGTTTTACAACGAACCCAAGCTTGATGGCTAAAGCGGGTGTAACTGATTATAAAGCTTTTGCAGAGGAAGTGGTTAGTGAAATACCCGACGCTTCAATTTCTTTTGAGGTGTTTGCTGACGATTTACCTACTATGGAAAAAGAAGCTGAGATTTTAAAACAATATGGTGATAATGTATTTGTAAAAATTCCTATTGTTACAACAACTGGTGAGTCTACACTACCATTAATTAAACGTTTATCATCGAAACAGGTAAGGTTGAATGTCACGGCTGTCTATACTATAGAGCAAGTAAAAGCAATTACTGACGCTGTAACTGAAGGTGTGCCAACATATGTGTCAGTATTTGCAGGACGCATTGCAGATACTGGGGTTGATCCACTTCCTTTGATGAAAGAATCAGTTAAGGTAACTCATAGTAAAGAAGGCGTTCAATTATTATGGGCAAGTTGTCGTGAAGTATATAATGTAATCCAAGCTGATGAAATTGGAGCTGATATTATTACTTGCCCAGCTGATGTTGTAAAAAAGGTTAATAACAATTTAGGCCGGGATATAGGAGAACTTTCAGTAGATACAGTCAAAGGTTTTGCCAAAGACATTCAAAGTTCCGGTTTGTCAATTTTATAAATTAAAAAAAACAGCAATTAAGTGGATTTATTTCACTAGATTGCTGTTTTATTTTAGTTATATAAGAAGATTTGAAAGAATAGTTTAATTCATTTACTATTGATAAATATGACTAATTCTGAAAAGAGGTACCTATCAAATGAGTAAAAATGAATTCATCAAAAGAGTAAATAAGCAATTATGGTTTTTAAATGCTAAAGAGAAGAATGCACTTAACAAATATATTGACTCAGTTGATCAGAATAAAAGTATTGATACCAATAAGCCAATAAGATTTTCAAATGAATATTTAAAGAAATTTATATTTAATCATAAGAAAAAATCGACTTCTCATGTGTTCGTACTTTTAATTTGTATGGTTTTAGCTTATGCATTTTTGCTCGGACTCTTTATTTTAGGGTTAGTGGCCAGCTTAGCTATCGTGCATGCCTATATCAACCCAAATATTGATTTATCAGTTTTTGTTATATTAACTGTTTTGATTGTCGCGATAATTATAATGATTGCTAGTTTATATGCTATTAAACATACGACTGCATTGTTTACTAAGAAGCTTTTAGAATATAAATTTAATAAAAGGTAGTTTTCTCTATGATATGACCTACGGTAAGACTTTCTTGCCATTTTTTTGTTACAAGTGTATAGGGGATGTTCAGTTCGATAGTCGTACCATCTTCAAAAACAATCATTGTGGTATGAATTGAAGAATGAATTCCTATAATATTTCGTGCATTGATAAAATATTTAATCGGTGCACGTTTTTGCGTAACTGGAAATAATATGGTTTCCTCATTAATATAGATAGGTATGAATTTTTTAATGTTTAAAATATTTTTAGATAACATACATTGATTATGATAGGATTTTTGATGTAATTCCAATAAATAATGTAATGTTTTTTCAGGTGTACATGGTAAATGAATAGCGTAATGTTCATACTGAATATAGGTTTCAACATTTGTTGAAAACGCAGTTTGAATATATAAAAGTGAATGCGTTGATATACATTTCATAGATGTCAATCCTTTGTAGATGAATTTAAATAACGACGTAGTTTTCGTATTGCGTTAGATTTTATTTTTTTAATCGTTGTAAGTGAAAAATCTAAAATTTGGGAAATTTCATATTGTTTGTATCCTTGTAAATATAAGGTTAACCAATCTCGTTCGCGTGGAAGTAACTGTTGTGAAATATCTTTAATAAGTAAATCGATTTCGTTGATTGAAAATGACGGAGAAAGTTCTGAAAGGGCGTCAATGCTACATATATTAAGCGTATTGTCTTTTTGTCTAAATAAATCTATAAGATAGAATTTTAGGCGTATAAATAGATAAGATTTAAAAGAAGAAGATTGTTGTTCATCAAAATCGAGTGTAAGTTGCCACATTTTAATGAGCATTTGTTGATAAAATTCATCATAATTATAAGTGATTTGATAACTTTTTAACAAATAATGTATGATATTGTTGTATTTTTTATATGCTTCCTCAAATGACATTTAATTAACTCCTATTTGTGCACATAAAATGATTTCCGGATAAATAGAAGTTAACTTATTGTTTGAAAATAATCATTTGCGTAATTGAAGCAATAGGTGTTAAATAGTAGTCATAGACTTTATTAATATGTAAAAATAAGTGTTTTATTTGCACGCTAACTTGGCTTTTCAACATAAATACTTTTTGAGTAAAAAGGAGGAACTTTTATGGATTATGCACATTTAAATCTCGAGCACTTTTTTGCAAGAAATGATGATTTGGATATTATTAGAGATCGATCTGATTTTGTGATGATTAATAATTTCACCAATGAGATGAAATACCGTGAAGGTGAAATTGAAGGAACTATAGATTTGAATCAATACTATTATAAAAATAGATCACAAGCTGTAAGTTTCATAATGATGAATTATAAGAACTAATATTTAGAGTGTCACCATAGTGACTAAATTTGAGTTTATAAAACCTATTCAACACTATAATATTTAAATGATTTAAAATTTAAATCTAATTGCCATAAAAATAAGGGTTAATATTGTTGTTTAATAATAATTAATGAAATTTTTAAGTTTTGTCAATTTATAAAACATTCATTTGGCATTAAAAATTTTCGATTCTTGTCTTATTATTTTAATATGTGCAACGTGTAACCTATTTATTTAAATTTCAATTTGATTACCATTTATTTATGAATTTGTAACAAAAGAAGTTTCAAATTGTGAATGTGTTTGAATAATGTTAAACTTGATTATCGTAATAGAATGACTAGTTTAACAACAATGACCTAAGAGGTGTGAATATGACTAAGCACAAGAAAGGCTCAATATTAGCTATCATAGGTTTGCTAATTGTATTTGTTGTTACAGGTTTTATCTTCTTTTCAATGATTTCAGATCAAATATTTTTCAAACATGTCAAACCAGTTGAAAAGGTTGAAAAATTAGATAAAACTTTAGATAAAGCATCTAAAAAGCAAATACACAATTATACGAGCCAACAAGTATCTAACAAAGCAAATACAGCTTGGCGTGATGCGTCTGGTACAGAAATTAAAGAAGCTATGGATAGTAGTAAATTCATAGATGATGATAAACAAAAATATCAATTTTTAGATTTGTCTAAGTATCAAGGCATTGATAAAAACAGAATTAAACGCATGTTGTTTGATAGACCAGTACTACTAAAACATACAGATGATTTTATTAATGCTGCAAAGTCTAAACATGTCAATGAAGTATATCTTATTTCTCATGCTCTATTAGAAACAGGCGCAGCTAAAAGTGAACTGGCTAATGGTGTAGAAATAGATGGTAAAAAATATTACAATTTCTATGGTGTTGGTGCATTAGATAGTGACCCTATTAAAACAGGTGCCGAATATGCTAAAAAACATGGATGGGACACACCACAAAAAGCTATTTATGGTGGCGCTGATTTTATTCATAAGCATTTCTTATCTCATGACGATCAAAATACACTTTATAGTATGAGATGGAACCCTAAAAACCCGGGTGAACACCAATATGCTACTGATATAAAATGGGCTGAAAGTAACGCGAATATCATTGCAGATTTCTACAAGAACATGAAAACAGAAGGTAAATACTTCAAATTATATGTTTATAAAGATGACGATAAACACCAAAAATAAATTAAATAGTTAAACTAAACACCACTAATAAAAGTTGTGAAGTTAATCGTGCTAATTAAAATTAATTTAGATTTAAGCAATAGTTAACTCTCAATAGTTTTATAGTGGTGTTTTTAATTTATTGGATTAAATGTTAAATTATTCAGCTTTGTTTTTTCGCGATAGTATTGTAAACAGAACTGCAAAAGCAATTAAAACTTTAACTATAAATTTCATAAGCTTCACCTCAAATAAATTTTAGCATACTATTTTAAGATTAAAAGTCAATCAAATAGGTAATATAGATAAAGTGAAAAAGTGTACAGTAAAACGTAACTACTAATAATAAATACATAAGGATGATTTACATGCGTGTAGCAATAATAGGTATGGGAACAGCTGGTGTAAGTGTGTTACGCCAACTCGTTAAACATGAAAACTTTTCTCAATTAAAAGTAGATGTATATGACGATGATAGAAATATGGGCCAAGGTGTTCCATTTCAAAATGATAGTAGCGAACTACTTATTAACATGCCATCAAAATCCATGAGCTTAAATCTTGATGATGATCAAGAGTTTTGGAAGTGGTATCAAAATCAGACGGAATTTAATTTTAGTAATCCTCAATATTTGCCTAGATTTGTATTTGGTCATTATATGAAGTCTTATTTATCTTATTATAATGACCAATTTGATAATTTAACTATTATCAATGATAAAGTACAAGAAATTTTTACACAATCCGATGTTGATGACACAGATTTAAAATATCATGTATGTACATGTGATGATGAAAAAGAATGGCGTGAATACGATTATTTATTTTTAACTTTTGGAACTTTTAGTTACCATGACCCTTATGATTTGAAGGGAACTAAAGGCTATATACAAACGCCGTATCCTACATATCATACACTTGATAATGTTAAAGATTCAGATCGAATCGTGATTATTGGAACAGGGTTGGCTAGTTTAGATGCTGTGAGATATGTAGCTGCACATCATCCATCTTTACCCATTACTATGACAAGTCGTTCTGCAGCATTGCCAAGTGTTAGAGGGAAAATGACTAAAATTCAGTTTACGCATTTAACTAAATCACGATTTAATGGAATTATGAAAAATCACTTTGGTAATGTACCATTAGAAAAAGTAGTTTCATTATTTTTAAAAGAATGTGAAGATTATGGAATAGATTTTAAAAAACTTATTTATCGTAGAACCGGAAACCATGTCAAAGACTTGGAGTATGATTTAAATCATGAAGAAGAAATGGGGATATTCCAAAGTATCATTGAACATTTAAAAGAAAATTTAAACTGGATTTGGAATAGTTTGAGCGTTAAAGATCAAGAAACTTTTAATCGTAAATACACTAAAATTATTCAGTTAAATTCTAATCCAATGCCTCCTAGAACAGCTCGTTTACTTATCAAGTTAATACAGAATAATGAACTTGTCATTAAGAAAGGGCTAGAAGACATAGTCCATAAAAATAATCAATTTATGTTGAAGTATAACGACACTACGCAAAATTATGAGTTGTTTGACATCGTTATTAATGCAACGGGCTCTAAAACACATCTTTCTCAATTAGATGAGGATGATCAATTAATTTTAAACTTAGAAAATAGACAAATTGTTCAACGTCATCCTATGGGTGGCATTCAAATTATCCCAGAAACAAATCAAGTCATAAGCCCTAGATATGGAACCTTAAAAAATGTGATTGCAATTGGACAAATGACCAACGGTGTCAATAAACTTAGAAATGGCGTAAAGATGATTGTTAATCAAGTTGTTGATACAGTATCTCAATTATATATAACACAGGAAAATAGAAATAAGTAATATGCATTAAGCGTGTTTGTGAGTTTAATATATTCTCATAAAATCATTTAATAAAGTAAGCTATAAAATTGTATTTTAAATTTAAATATAGTAAGATTTACAATGTAGTGAAGAACTACTGGACTCAATTAATCATAACAATTTCATATATTTCTTTCGGGGCAGGGTGAAATTCCCAACCGGCAGTAAATTGAGCCTGCGACCCACTAATATTGTTTTTGATGTTAGTGGCTGATCTAGTGTGAATCTAGAGCCGACAGTTAGAGTCTGGATGGGAGAAAGAAGTTGAATTATCGACTTACACAAATTCGTGTAGTTATGATAAGCGTATTGTATACTTATGTGCAATTTTAAGTATGCTAATAGGCTTATTTAAAGATATAGATATCTCCTTATGCCTACAGTATAGGTATAAGGTTTTTTTGAGGTGATCAATTGAGTAGATTTATGGATGATGCTATTCAATTAGCAAAAATGGTAAATGGACAAACAGGTGTTAATCCACCAGTAGGATCCGTTGTTGTTAAAAACGGTAGGATTGTAGGTTTAGGTGCACATTTAAAAAAGGGAGATAAACATGCCGAAGTACAGGCTATTGAAATGGCAGGTTTAAATACCCAAGGTGCTACCATATACGTTTCATTAGAACCTTGTACACACCATGGTTCAACGCCACCTTGTGTGGATAAAATCATTGAAGCGGGCATATCTAAGGTCATCTATGCTGTTAAAGATACTACTTTAGTAAGTAAGGGTGACGAGATTCTGAGAGAAGCTGGTATAGAGGTTGAATTTCAATATAATGAAAATGCAGCTGCATTATACCGTGACTTTTTTACTGCTAAAAGAAACGAAGTTCCAGAAGTAACTGTAAAGGTCTCATCTAGTTTAGATGGTAAACAAGCAACAGACTTTAATGAAAGTAAGTGGATAACAAACAAAGAAGTTAAAGAAGATGTTTATCAATTAAGACATGAGCATGATGCAGTTATTACTGGGCGTAGAACCATTGAAGCAGACAATCCATTGTATACAACCAGGGTTCCTGATGGAAAGCATCCGATTCGAGTTATTCTTTCTAAGAAAGGTCAACTCGATTTTAATCAACAAATATTTAAAGATACTGCATCGGAGATATGGATTTACACTGAAAATGAAAAATTAAAAACAAATAAAAGTTTTATTAAAATAATAAATATAAGTAATTGTGATACAACGACAATATTACAAGACTTATATCAAAGAGGTATTGGGAAACTGCTAGTCGAGGCAGGCCCAAATATTACATCTCAATTTCTCCAATCCAAACATCTAAATGAACTCATTTTATATATAGCCCCGAAATTAATTGGTGGTTCTGGCAAACATCAATTTTATAAGACTGACGAGGTCATTGATTTGCCTGAAGCAACTCAATTTGAAATTGTTGATTCCAAGTTAATTAATCAAAATTTAAAATTGAAATTACGAAAGAAGTGAATGTCTATGTTTACAGGTATCATTGAAGAAATAGGTACTGTACAACAAGTTCGCTCTGAGCAATCAGTAAGAACGCTTGAAATTAAAGCACAAAACATTTTAGTTGATATGCATATTGGTGATTCAATAAGTGTTAACGGTGCATGTTTAACTGTGATAGATTTCACTGACTCAAGTTTTTCAGTTCAAGTCATCAAAGGGACTGAAAACAAAACATATCTTGGAAGTGTTCAACGTAATACAGAAGTTAATCTCGAAAGAGCCATGAGTGGAAGTGGGAGATTTGGTGGACATTTCGTGTTAGGTCATGTTGATGAGCTTGGAACAATTTCTAAAATCAATGAAACTGCTAACTCAAAAATTATTTCTATTAAAACAACTAAAAACATTTTGAATCAAATGGTAAAGCAAGGTTCTATAACTGTAGACGGAGTTAGTCTTACTGTATTTGATTTACATGATTATACTTTTGATATACATCTTATACCAGAAACACGTCGATCTACTATTCTTTCATCTAAAAAAGTGGGCGACAAAGTGCACTTGGAGTCTGACGTACTATTCAAATATGTTGAAAACATCATGAATCAAAATCAATCGCAGTTAACAGAAGAAAAGCTTAGAGCATTTGGTTTTTAGGAGGAATATAACATGCAATTCGATACAATTGAGTTGGCTATAGAGGCTTTAAGAAATGGAGAGAGCATTATTGTAGTTGACGATGAAGATAGAGAAAATGAAGGAGATCTTGTAGCTGTTACGGAATGGATGGATGATAATACCATTAATTTTATGGCTAGAGAGGGTCGTGGTCTGATTTGTGCACCAATTGATAAATCTATAGCTGAAAGATTAAAACTACAATCTATGGAGCAAAATAACACTGATATTTATGGCACACATTTTACTGTAAGCATTGATCATTATAAAACTACTACAGGAATCAGTGCACATGAACGTACACAAACGGCTAGAGCACTCATAGATGAAAATACTAATCCTGAAGATTTTCATCGTCCGGGGCACTTATTTCCACTTATAGCAAAAGAGAATGGTGTGTTAACACGTAATGGTCATACTGAAGCTGCCGTAGATTTGGCACGGTTAACAGGAGCACAACCAGCTGGAGTAATCTGCGAAATTATGAATGATGATGGGACAATGGCTAAGGGTGAAGATCTCCAGTCATTTAAAGAACGCCACCATTTAAAAATGATTACTATAAAAAGTTTGGTTGCTTTTCGTAAGGCTGTTGAACTTAATGTTAATCTTAAGGCAAAGGTCAAGATGCCAACAGATTTTGGTCATTTTGATATGTATGGATTTACAACGGATTATAGCGATGAAGAAATCGTTGCTATTGTTAAAGGAGATTTAAAAAGCAATCCTAATGTACGTATGCATTCTGCTTGTCTGACTGGGGATATTTTTCATAGTCAAAGATGTGATTGCGGGGCACAACTTGAAGCGTCAATGAAATATATTGACGAACATGGTGGAATGATTATTTATTTACCTCAAGAAGGTAGAGGAATAGGGTTAATTAATAAGTTGCGCGCATATGAGTTGATAGAAAAAGGTTATGATACAGTTACTGCAAATCTTGCTCTTGGTTTTGATGAGGATTTGAGAGATTATCATGTTGCAGCTGAAATATTAAAGTATTTTGATATAAGTGAAATTAACTTGCTCAGCAATAATCCTAAAAAATTTGAAGGTTTAGAAGATTACGGCATTGAGATCGTAGATAGAATTGAACTTATCGTTCCAGAAACACAATATAACCATAGTTATATGGAAACTAAAAAAAATAAAATGGGACATTTAATATAGGAGGACTCGAAAATGAATTTTGAAGGTAAATTAGTTGGTAAGGATTTAAAAATTGCGATTGTTGTTAGTAGATTTAATGATTTTATTACTACACGTTTACTTGAAGGGGCTAAAGATACACTTATTCGTCATGAAGTAGAAGATACAAATATTGATGTAGCTTATGTGCCTGGCGCATTCGAAATTCCACTCGTTGCAAAAAAATTAGCTCAAAAAGGTGAATATGATGCTGTGATAACATTAGGATGTGTGATTAGAGGCGCAACTTCACATTATGACTATGTATGTAATGAAGTAGCTAAAGGTGTTTCTAAAGCAAACGACATTTCAGATACTCCGGTGATTTTTGGAGTTCTAACAACTGAAAGTATTGAACAAGCAGTTGAAAGAGCTGGTACTAAAGCTGGAAATAAAGGTTCAGAAGCAGCAGTTAGTGCAATCGAAATGGCTAATCTAATTAAGCAAATCAATTAAAAAATAAAGAAGCTGGGACAAAAAGGTTCAAGATAAGTAAAAAAAGACAATTTCTATTGAAATAATATAGAAATTGTCTTTTTCTATAATTTTTTTGATTATTTTCAGCTCGTTGAGCTGTTACTTTTCTTATATTAAGCCACGATGATGTCTGAATTCATCGAATTCAGTATCGGGAATTGTTTCTACAATATCATTTACATGTCGTGAAAACTCATTTACTGGCTATTATGCTAGGGAATTATGTCCCAGCCTCTTTATTTTTTATGTCTTTTAATGCCAAGAATAAGAGACGTCAATAAAGTTGCAAATATACCTATACCCAAGGTTACCTTTTTTAAGATTTTGGGTTTAGTAAATTCTTTTATAGCTAATGACAAGTTTTGAGGCCGTTCTGCTAGTCTTCTCATAAAGTACGCAAACCAATCATTACCGTATGGTACATAAACTGTAAAAAAATAACCTTCATTAGCTATTTTTTGTGCTAATTCCGTGCGGAAACCGTACAACATTTGAAATTCCATTTTATCTTTGCTGATATGATTTTCTTTCATAAATTGTTTGACTTGGTTGATTATTTCATTGTCATGGGTAGCCACCGATGTAAAGTTCTTTGAATTTAGTAGTCGTTTTTTTATAATTCTAATATAATTTGCGTCAATTTCTTCTTTTGATTGAAAAGCGATTGACGCATCTTCCTTATAAGCACCTTTCACAAGTCTCAAACGTAATTCAGGATATTTATCAATTATATCATCGGCTTCATACAGATAGGCTTGAACGACTGTACCCACATTTTTAAATTCACCTTTCAATCTATCAATAATATGTTGAATTTTAGAAAGACTATCGTACTTCTCTGTATCAATATTAATATGCATCTTCCCATTCTTATCAGCTTTAAGTAAAATTTCTCTCATGTTTTCATAAGCAAGATTTAAATCAAACTCACTTCCAAGTTGACTTATCTTGACTGACATATGTGCCTTAACATTATTGCTATATATTGCATCGATAATTTCTAAAATCTCTTCTTTAGCTTTAATGCTTTCTTCTCTAGTATTAACAAATTCACCCAATGAGTCGACAGTAACTGAAATATTATAATCATTTAAATATTGTATAGTCTCAATTAATTGATGAATCGTATTTCCTGCGACTACACGATTTGCTCCCATTTGAGGTCCCATCTTTTTAGCTATTTTATTAAGATATGTATGATTAGATAACGCAATGAAAAAATCTTTAAATAAGGACATATGCAATACCTCCGTTATACTAGACTATGATATTTTTAAATAGTGTATCATGAAAATTAAGTTTAAGAAAGCGTTTACATAAAGATCATGAACACTTAAAGAGTATTTTTACTTTTAGATGTATTTGAAGAGTTAAAGAAAATATTTAAATATCTATCAAATTTCACTTAAAATAGCATTCAATATGTTTGGTTTGCTATAATTATATTAATAAAGAACATATAAAAAGGGGCAATTAGAAAATGTGGAAGTGGGAAACAGAAAATGACGCAAAAGGCGTTGTTGTCATTGCTCATAATATTTTAGAACATACAGGTAGATATGCATATGTTATCACGATGTTAAGACGAAATGGTTATCACGTTATCATGGGCGATTTACCGGGACAAGGGCAAACTTCACGAGCTCAAAAGGGACAAATAGATGATTTTAATACGTATCATGAAAATATATTAGAGTGGATAAAAATAGCTAATGAATATAAAATTCCAACATTTGTTTTAGGTGTGGGACTAGGTGGTCTCATCATTTTAAATCTGCTTGAGAAAACAGAATTACCTATTGAGGGTATCTTGTTATTTTCACCTATGTTAGAACTAAAGAGAGACTATAAAGGGCGCAAAAATAAATTGATTTCTAATGTTGGTAAAATTTCTAAAGATACTAGATTTAAAGTTGGTATAACTCCTCAAGATTTAACACGTAATGATGAAATTATTGAAGAAACAGCAAATGATGGACTAATGCTTAAAAAGGTAACATATAGTTGGTATAACCTTATAAATGAAAAGATGAAAGAAACAATGGATCATATCAGAGATATTAAACCTATTTCAGCATTGATAATGTATGGTACCAATGATAAAATTTTAGAAACTCAATCTATTAATGAAATGAAAGATAAATTAAAGTCGAAAGAGATGTACTTTAAAGTTTGGGATGGATTATATCATGAAATACATAATGAACCTGAACGCGATTTGGTGATGAGATATGTTCTATCATTTTTGAATAATAGTGTAAATACTATGGGTTTTATAGTAAATGAAGAGGAAATTGAAGACATTTAAGTGAGCGAAAGAAAAATGATATCAATTCGTATACAATTCTATAATGTGAATAAGAAACTCGGTTTTATACTGGGACTATAGTAATGAGTCCGTACATCTTAAACTTGTACGGGCTCTTATAATTTTTAAGAATATATTTAGTTTGGTTTAATAAAAAATATATTTAACAATTTGTATAGAAAGTTTTGTCAAAATTATTGCGTTTTAAATGTAGAATTGATATATTTTGCTTATATAATTAATTTAATTTTAATATGTATTAACGCTAAGTTTTTGGGTTAGAATTTGAGTTGCACTAGATGTAAGATTTTTTTAAATCTCATTTTTAAATCTTTTTACGGATAAAGTTGATTTTAAGTAGCTCAATTATTGAAATAAAAGGGTATAATTCTAAAGTTTAATAACTTGACTATTTGTAAAATTAAATTTGGGGGAAATGGTTAAGTTAGTTTATAGAATTCACAATTTTTTATTTGGGAGATGTTAATTTTGGCTAATAGTGAAAAGAACAGGGTTTATGGTATTTTACAATTAGAGACATTATTCAAAGAGATTGATTCAATTTTTAATACAATCAAAGAAGAATATGGAATGTCTAAAGAGGAAATTTTGATTTTACTTACACTTTTGGAAAAAGGCTCAATGACTTTAAAGGAAATGGATAAATATGTTCATATTAAACCGTATAAACGTACACGTACTTATAATAATTTAGTTAATCTTGAGTGGATTTACAAAGAAAGACCTCAAGATGATGAACGTACAGTTATTATTCATTTTAATGACAAGCAAAATTCTAAAAAAGAAGATTTGTTAAAGTTTATTGATGACTCAATTAAAATCAAGTCTGAACCAATGCAATCTAGTTTACAATCTATTTTAGCAGTTTAATTTAACGTGCTTTAAATCTTTAACTGAACAAATTATTTTATTTGAATCATGGGTATAATTATGAGAATTAGTTGTTGAACTATATTAAAGAGTGTTTTCAAAATTATGAGGATCAGTAAACTTAATAGCACTTAAAAGTAAGGTATACTTCGTGATGAAATTTATAATTAAAAAAGAACCTGGGACAAAATGTTTGCTTGTCTCAGGTTCTTTTTACGTGCACGTGTATAAATTTTTTAATTACGTTTTTCAATAGCACAGATAAAAGGAGCGTTATTCTTTTGATTTATGAATTGATATTGTAATATATGAGCTTTATTTTGATCAAAGTTTTGTAAAAATTCAAGTAGTGCTTCTTTTTCTACTTTACCTTCTTCATGACCGTGATATATAACTAATATAATAATTCCTTCAATACTTAAGATATCAAAGATTTCATTAATAGCCATAATTGTTGTTTCAGGTTTAGTGACAATTTCTTTGTTACCTTTCGGTAAATAACCTAAATTAAAAATAGCAGCATCTATGCAACCGTGATGTTGGGCGGGAATGTGCAATTTAGCATTTTCATGACCAGATTGGATTAATTTTACATTCGAATAATCTTTTGTTTTTTTGTGCGTATTCAAAATTGCTTGTTCTTGTATATCGAATCCATAGACAAATCCATTTGGAACATGTTGAGCAAAATAAGCAGTATCATTCCCATTACCACATGTTGCATCAATTACAATACTATTATGATTAATATGAGAATCAATTAACGATTTAGAGAAGGGTAAAATACGTTCTAGTTTCATGATTGTATACTCTGCTTGTTCATTTTACCTTGATAGGAGTTTCGTCTAGCAAGCTCATTATCAATTTCATTTAATACTTCCCATTTATTAACACTCCACATTGGTCCAACCATTAAATCTATAGGTCCATCTCCAGTGATTCTGTGCACAATCATTTCTGGGGGTAATACTTCAAGTTGATCACAAACAAGATTGGTATAATCTTGTTGACTCATAAACTCGAGCATACCTTTTTCATATTGTTTAACCATAGGCGTTCCTTTTAGCAAGTGTAATAAATGAATTTTAATACCTTGAACGTCCATCTGAGCGACTTCTTTAGCAGTCTCCATCATCATGTCATAATTTTCACCTGGTAAGCCGTTGATTATGTGCGTACAAACATTTATATTATGTTTGCGTAATTTTGTTACGCCGTCATAGTATGTTTGCATATCATGAGCACGATTTATTAAATCGGAAGTTGACTGATGCACAGTTTGTAGGCCCAACTCTACCCATAAGTAAGTGCGCTGATTAAGTTCATCTAAATATTCTACAACATCATCAGGCAAACAATCAGGTCTTGTCGCGATTGATAAACCAACGACGCCATCTTCTTTTAAGACAGGTTCATATTTTTCTTTTAGTACTTCAACAGGTGCATGCGTATTTGTAAACGCCTGAAAGTATGCAATATATTGACCTTCACTCCATTTTTCATGCATACGTTCTTTTATTTTTTTGAATTGAACTTCAATTGGTTCAGCTCTATTACCTGCAAAGTCACCGCTTCCTGCTGCAGAACAAAATGTGCAACCTCCATGAGCTACAGTACCATCTCTATTTGGGCAATCAAAACCTCCGTCTAATGCGACCTTAAATATTTTCTGACCAAACTTGTTTTTTAAATGATAGTTCCATGTGTGATAGCGTTTATCTTCAAAGGCATACGGGAAATAGTTACCCATAATACATTTTCCTTTCTATTTAGGTTCTAAGTACAGATTTTAACATATTTTAGTGTTATAGTGTCTATTGTAGATTGAGAAAAATATAAAGAGAGGGACTCATGATATGAATATACCTAAATCAGTATGGTGGCTAGTTATAGGTATGGCACTTAATATAACCGGCGCCAGTTTTTTGTGGCCTTTAAATACAATTTTCATGAAGGAAGAACTTCATAAGAGTTTAACAATTGCAGGTATCGTTTTGATGATTAATTCATTTGGAATGGTTGTAGGTAATTTGTTAGGTGGTTTTTTGTTTGATAAACTTGGTGGTTACAAAACGATTTTAATAGGTACATTTACGTGTTTATGTAGTACCACATTACTCAACTTGTTTCATGGCTGGCCATGGTATGCAATTTGGTTAGTACTACTTGGATTTGGTGGCGGAATGATAGTTCCTGCTATTTATGCGATGGCAGGTGCCGTTTGGCCTAATGGAGGAAGACAAACTTTTAATGCTATCTACTTAGCACAAAATATAGGGGTTGCTTTAGGCGCGGCATTAGGAGGTTTTGTGGCTGAATTTAGTTTCAATTATATTTTTATGGCAAACCTCATTATGTATGTACTTTTTGCCATCGTGGCGATTACACAGTTCAATTTAGAGATTAATGCTAAATTTAAACCACAAGATTCGATAGATTTAAAAAGCAAAGAAAATAAAAAACGATTTACTGCTATGATGCTAGTATGTGCAATGTTTGCAATTTGTTGGATTGCATATATTCAATGGGAAACAACGATAGCTTCATTCACACAATCAATTAATATTTCAATGTCTCAATATAGTGTATTATGGACAATTAATGGAATTATGATTTTAGTAGCTCAACCTTTAATAAGACCAATTATTATCTTATTAAAAGGTAATTTAAAACATCAAATGTTTGTAGGTATTTTAATTTTTATGAGTTCTTTCCTAGTGACGAGTTTTGCAAATCACTTTGCTATATTTGTAGTTGGCATGGTCATTTTAACTTTTGGAGAAATGTTTGTTTGGCCTGCAGTACCAACTATAGCAAATCAACTTGCACCAGTTGGAAAGCAAGGGCAATACCAAGGATTTGTTAATTCAGCATCTACAGTGGGTAAAGCATTTGGACCATTTATTGGGGGTATACTTGTAGATACATTTAATATGAGTATGATGTTTATTGGGATGATTATATTATTAAGTTTTGCACTGTTATTTTTAAGTTTCTATGATAAAGTGTTACCCAAGAATTTTAAAAATCAACATCAATCAAGAAGACGACGAAATCAGAATGGTATTTAATTAAAGTAATGATATTTAATTAACTACTTGCATTCATTGACCATATACAATAATATTAAACACGTATAGTATTAAGCATTTAGAGGCTTTTCTACAGAGAGCTAGTGTTGGTGAGAGCTAGTGTTAAGGACTAAATGACTTATTAACATAAACGACATTTAACTAGACATCTCTTACTATTAAAATGAAGTGCGCTAACTGTTAGCGAATAAGGGTGGTAACGCGGCACAGGTCGTCCCTTTCAAATCATTAATAGTAGAGATGTCTTTTTATGAATTAGGAGGAAATGTGTTGAATTATAATCATAAGGAAATTGAAAAAAAGTGGCAGAATTACTGGGAAGAAAATAAGACCTTTAAAACGAATGATAATTTAGGACAAAAGAAATTTTATGCATTAGACATGTTTCCTTATCCATCTGGTGCTGGTTTACACGTAGGTCATCCAGAAGGATATACGGCAACGGATATCATCTCACGATATAAAAGAATGCAAGGTTACAATGTATTACATCCTATGGGGTGGGATGCTTTTGGTTTGCCGGCAGAACAATATGCTTTAGATACTGGTAATGATCCTCGTGAATTTACACAGAAAAATATTCAAACTTTCAAAAGACAAATTCAAGAATTAGGATTTAGTTATGATTGGGATAGAGAAGTGAATACTACAGATCCTGAATATTATAAATGGACGCAGTGGATATTTATTCAGTTGTATAATAAAGGGTTAGCTTATGTTGATGAAGTTGCTGTCAATTGGTGTCCTGCATTAGGTACTGTTTTGTCGAATGAAGAGGTTGTCGATGGGGTATCAGAACGTGGCGGTCATCCTGTTTATCGTAAGCCTATGAAACAATGGGTACTCAAAATTACAGAATATGCTGATAGATTACTAGAAGATTTAGATGAGTTAGATTGGCCTGAATCAATTAAAGACATGCAACGAAACTGGATTGGACGTTCAGAAGGTGCCAAAGTAACATTTAAAATTGAGCAATCTGACCAAAATATTGAAGTGTTTACGACACGACCAGATACAATCTATGGTACTTCTTTCTTAGTTTTAAGCCCAGAACACCCACTTGTGAATGAAATTACGACAAGTGATAAAGAACAAGAAGTCAAATTGTATCAAAATGAAGCATCAAAAAAATCTGATTTAGAACGTACGGACTTAGCTAAAGAAAAAACAGGTGTGTTTACTGGAACATTTGCAATTAATCCGCTCTCTGGCGATAAATTACCTATTTGGATAGCAGATTATGTTTTATCAACTTACGGTACTGGTGCAGTAATGGCTGTGCCTGGACATGATGAGCGAGATCATGAATTTGCTACGAAGTTTAATTTACCAATTATCGAAGTTATAGAGGGTGGCGAAGTTCAAAAATATGCATACACAGGTGAAGGAAAACACATTAATTCTGGAGAATTAGACGGTCTAGAAAATGAAGCGGCAATAAGTAAAGCGATAGAATTGCTTGAATCTAAAGGTGCTGGTGAGAAAAAAGTCAATTATAAATTACGTGATTGGTTATTTAGTAGGCAACGTTATTGGGGAGAGCCAATTCCTATTATACATTGGGAAGATGGATCAATGACTACAGTTCCTGAAGATGAATTGCCTTTACTACTTCCTGAAACAGATGAAATTAAGCCATCAGGTACCGGTGAATCTCCACTTGCAAATATAGATGCGTTCGTAAACGTTATCGATGAAAAGACAGGTATGAAGGGGCGCCGAGAAACCAATACAATGCCTCAATGGGCTGGCAGTTGCTGGTACTATTTACGTTACATTGATCCACATAACGAAAAAATGATAGCAGATCCTGAAAAATTAAAGCATTGGCTACCTGTTGATTTATATATTGGAGGCGTGGAACATGCAGTACTTCACTTATTATATGCAAGATTCTGGCATAAAGTGTTATATGACTTAGGTGTTGTACCAACAAAAGAACCATTCCAAAAACTATACAATCAGGGAATGATTTTAGGCGAAGGCAATGAAAAAATGAGTAAGTCTAAAGGTAATGTGATTAATCCAGATGATATTGTTGCATCACATGGTGCTGATACATTACGACTATATGAAATGTTTATGGGACCTTTAGATGCTGCGATCGCATGGAGTGAAAAAGGTTTAGATGGTTCTAGAAGATTCTTAGATCGTGTTTGGAGACTTATCATTACTGATGAAAATTCAATCAATAAAAAAATTGTAGATTCTAACAATCATTCACTTGATAAGGTTTACAATCAAACTGTGAAAAAAGTAACAGAAGATTTTGATACACTTAGTTTTAATACTGCAATCAGTCAATTAATGGTGTTTATTAATGAGTGTTATAAAACTAATGAAGTTTACAAACCTTATATCGAAGGGTTTGTAAAAATGTTATCGCCTATTGCACCACACATTGGTGAAGAATTATGGGATCGATTAGGGCATGAAAATACCATTACTTATCAACCATGGCCAACATTTGATGAAAGTTTATTAGTAGATGATGAAGTTGAAATCGTAGTTCAAGTCAATGGTAAAGTTAGAGCAAAAATCAATATTCCAAAAGATTTATCTAAAGAAGAAATGCAAGACTTAGCCTTGTCTAATGATAATGTTAAAATGAGTATTGAAGGAAAAGAAGTTAAAAAAGTTATTGCTGTACCTCAAAAGCTAGTTAATATAGTTGCTAAATAATATTTTTCTAAAGGAGTGCTATTAAATGGAGTCAATAACAGTAGATGAATTAAAGAAAAAAATATTAGATTCAAATCCAGTTAACATTGTAGATGTTCGCACAAACGAAGAAACTGAAATGGGTGTTATTCCTGGAGCAAAAACAATTCCTATGGATGAAATTCCTGATAATTTAAAAGAATTCAATAAAAATGACACGTATTATATTGTGTGTGCAGCGGGGTCACGCAGTGCTAAAGTAGTTTCATATTTAGAAGAACAAGGTGTTCATGCTGTAAATGTCGAAGGTGGAATGAATGCATGGGGCGATGAAGGTACTGTAATTGATAATATTTAAAGAACTTCGAAGTTGTAGATAACGATATTCTAAATTAAAAATTAATACAAATGAGTTTATAATTTATTCTAGTAAATTCTGGAATTACACTGTAAATCACAAATGTGGTCACTGAGTACGATTAAGATTTTTATTTGAAATCTTAGTCGTACTTTTTTTGATATAAAAATCATTAAATAATTCAATGTGGATCTCAAAAAACAAATTCTGATATCATTTAAAAATATATTAAGATAAATTTTTATACTACTAGATTTAGAATAATATAGATGATAAAATTAAAAAGACTTTAAATAGTTGTGTTTGATTAAATGAGCGATATTGGGATGAGTCATTACTTTAAATATTTTTCAAAGTTCATTAGACATACATCATAAAGAATTTACAACTAGGAGGCCAATTTAATGAATCTATTTAGAAAACAGAAATTTAGTATTAGAAAATTTAATATAGGTATTTTTTCAGCATTAATAGCTACAGTCGCATTTTTAGCTCATCCGGGGCAAGCAACAGCATCAGAACTGGAACCTTCTCAAAATAATGACACTACAGCTCAATCTGATGGAGGGTTAGAAAACACATCTCAGTCTAATCCTATAAGTGAGGAAACCACAAATACATTATCTGGGCAAACAGTACCTTCATCTACTGAAAATAAGCAAACACAAAATGTTCCTAATCATAACGCTCAACCAATTGCAATAAATACTGAAGAAGCTGAATCTGCTCAAACAGCATCTTATACCAATATCAATGAAAATAATGATACGAGTGACGATGGGTTACATGTTAATCAGCCGGCTAAACATCATATTGAAGCCCAATCTGAAGATGTAACAAATCACACGAACTCAAATCATTCAAATTCATCGATTCCAGAAAATAAAGCTACAACAGAATCATCAAGTAAACCTAAAAAAAGAGGGAAAAGATCATTAGATACAAATAGCGGAAATGACACGACAAGTACAACTCAAAATACGGATCCAAATTTAAGTAATACAGGTCCAAATGGCATTAACACTGTAATTACATTTGATGATTTAGGAATTAAGACAAGTACTAATCGCTCTCGACCTGAGGTAAAGGTAGTTGATAGTCTAAATGGCTTTACAATGGTTAATGGTGGTAAGGTCGGTTTATTAAATAGTGTGTTAGAACGTACAAGCGTGTTTGATAGTGCCGATCCGAAAAATTATCAAGCAATAGATAATGTCGTAGCCTTAGGACGTATTAAAGGAAATGATCCGAATGATCATGATGGTTTCAACGGTATAGAAAAAGAATTTTCAGTGAACCCTAATTCTGAGATAATATTTTCATTTAATACAATGACTGCTAAAAACAGAAAAGGTGGAACTCAATTAGTTTTAAGAAATGCAGAAAATAATCAAGAAATTGCTTCAACTGATATTCAAGGAGGCGGCGTATATCGTTTATTCAAGTTACCTGATAACGTACATAGGTTAAAAGTTCAATTTCTACCTATGAACGAAATACACTCAGATTTTAAAAGAATTCAACAGCTACATGATGGGTATAGATACTATTCTTTTATAGATACAATTGGTGTTAATTCTGGTTCACATCTATATGTGAAATCAAGACAAGTTAACAAAAATGTAAAGAATGGTAAAGAATTTGAAGTTAATACTCGTATAGAGAATAATGGTAACTTCGCTGCTGCTATAGGTCAAAATGAACTTACTTATAAAGTAACACTACCAGAAAATTTCGAATACGTTGATAATTCAACTGAAGTTTCATTTGTTAACGGGAATGTGCCTAATTCTACGGTAAATCCGTTTTCAGTTAATTTCGATAGACAAAATCATACTTTAACGTTTAGTAGTAATGGTTTAAATTTAGGAAGAAGTGCTCAGGATGTTGCTAGATTCTTGCCCAATAAAATACTAAATATTAGATACAAGCTTAGACCTGTCAACATCTCAACGCCACGTGAAGTGACTTTCAATGAAGCAATTAAATATAAGACATTTTCTGAATATTACATTAACACTAATGACAATACTGTTACTGGTCAACAAACACCTTTCAGTATTAATGTCATCATGAATAAAGACGATTTATCAGAACAGGTCAATAAGGATATCATCCCATCGAACTATACACTTGCTTCTTATAATAAATATAATAAGTTGAAAGAACGTGCTCAGACTGTTCTGGATGAAGAAACAAACAATACACCTTTTAACCAAAGATACTCTCAAACTCAAATTGATGATTTGTTACACGAATTACAAACAACACTAATAAATCGTGTGAGTGCTTCGAGAGAAATTAATGATAAAGCTCAAGAAATGACTGATGCTGTATATGATAGTACAGAATTAACTACTGAAGAAAAAGATACATTAGTTGATCAAATTGAAAATCATAAAAATGAAATTTCTAATAACATTGATGATGAACTTACAGATGATGGTGTTGAAAGAGTCAAAGAGGCTGGATTACATACTCTAGAAAGTGATACTCCACATCCAGTAACAAAACCAAATGCACGACAAGTTGTGAATAACAGAGCAGATCAACAAAAGACGCTTATACGTAACAATCATGAGGCAACTACCGAAGAACAAAATGAAGCGATTAGACAAGTTGAGGCACATTCATCTGATGCTATCGCCAAAATAGGTGAGGCAGAAACAGATACCACTGTAAATGAAGCTAGAGACAATGGTACGAAATTAATAGCTACAGATGTTCCAAATCCAACTAAAAAAGCAGAAGCTAGAGCGGCAGTTACCAACAGTGCAAATTCAAAAATTAAGGATATCAACAATAATACACAAGCAACATTAGACGAGAGAAATGATGCTATCGCACTTGTTAATAGATCAAAAGATGAAGCAATTCAAAATATTAACACTGCACAAGGTAATGATGATGTCACTGAAGCACAAAATAATGGAACGAATACGATACAACAAGTACCATTAACTCCAGTGAAAAGACAAAATGCAATAGCAACTATCAATGCTAAAGCGGATGAACAAAAACGTTTAATTCAAGCAAACAATAATGCAACGACTGAAGAAAAAGCTGATGCAGAGCGTAAAGTTAATGAAGCAGTCATAACTGCAAATCAAAATATTACCAATGCAACTACTAATAGAGATGTTGATCAAGCACAAACAACTGGAAGTGGTATCATATCTGCTATTAGTCCTGCAACGAAGATTAAAGAGGATGCACGTGCAGCAGTAGAAGCTAAAGCTATTGCACAAAATCAACAAATTAATTCAAATAATATGGCAACAACTGAAGAAAAGGAGGATGCATTAAATCAAGTAGAAGCACATAAGCAGGCCGCAATAGCAACTATCAATCAAGCGCAGTCAACTCAGCAAGTTTCTGAAGCTAAGAATAATGGCATAAATACTATTAATCAAGATCAACCTAACGCAGTTAAGAAAAATAATACAAAAACAATATTAGAACAAAAAGGAAACGAGAAAAAGTCAGCAATAGCTCAAACACCTGATGCTACCACTGAAGAGAAACAAGAAGCTGTCAGTGCTGTTTCGCAAGCTGTTACCAATGGCATTACCCATATCAACCAAGCAAATTCTAATGATGATGTTGATCAAGAACTTAGTAATGCAGAACAAATTATTACTCATACTAATGTCAATGTTCAAAAAAAATCTCAAGCCAGACAAGCATTGATTGCTAAAACAAATGAAAAGCAGAGTGCGATTAATTCTGATAATGAAGGCACTATAGAAGAAAAACAAAAAGCAATTCAAAGTTTGAATGATGCTAAAAATTTAGCTGATGAACAAATTACACAGGCTGCTTCTAATCAAAATGTCGACAACGCCTTAAATATAGGTATAAGTAATATCAGTAAAATACAGACTAATTTCACTAAAAAGCAACAAGCTAGAGACCAAGTAAATCAAAAGTTCCAAGAAAAAGAAGCTGAGTTAAATTCAACACCTCATGCAACTCAAGATGAAAAACAAGATGCGTTAACTAGATTAACACAAGCAAAGGAAACTGCACTCAACGACATAAATCAAGCACAAACAAATCAAAATGTGGATACAGCACTTACTAGTGGAATTCAAAATATTCAAAATACACAAGTTAATGTTAGGAAAAAGCAAGAAGCCAAAACTACGATTAATGATATTGTTCAACAACATAAACAAAGTATACAAAATAATGATGATGCTACAACTGAAGAGAAGGAAGTCGCAAATAATTTAGTTAATGCATCACAGCAAAATGTAATTAGTAAGATTGATAATGCTACAACGAATAATCAAATTGATGGTATTGTGAGTGATGGTAGACAAAGCATAAATGCAATTACACCTGATACATCAATTAAAAGAAATGCTAAAAATGATATTGATATTAAAGCAGCTGATAAGAAAATAAAAATTCAAAGAATAAATGATGCTACAGATGAAGAAATTCAAGAAGCGAATCGTAAAATTGAAGAAGCTAAGATTGAAGCAAAAGATAATATTCAACGCAATAGTACTAGAGATCAAGTAAATGAAGCGAAAACTAATGGAATAAATAAAATAGAAAATATAACACCAGCAACTACTGTGAAATCTGAAGCTAGACAAGCAGTACAGAATAAAGCAAATGAACAGATTAATCATATTCAAAACACGCCTGATGCAACTAATGAAGAAAAACAAGAGGCAATAAATAGAGTAAGTGCTGAATTAGCAAGAGTTCAAGCACAAATAAATGCAGAACATACAACCCAAGGTGTCAAAACTATCAAAGACGACGCGATAACTTCTTTATCTCGAATTAATGCACAAGTTGTTGAGAAAGAGTCTGCAAGAAATGCAATCGAACAAAAGGCAACACAACAAACGCAATTTATTAATAATAATGATAATGCTACAGATGAAGAAAAAGAGGTCGCCAACAATTTAGTTATCGCTACAAAACAAAAATCATTAGATAATATTAACTCCTTATCTTCAAATAATGATGTTGAAAATGCTAAAGTAGCAGGAATAAATGAAATAGCTAACGTTTTACCAGCAACCGCTGTTAAGTCAAAAGCAAAAAAAGATATTGATCAAAAACTCGCGCAACAGATTAATCAAATTCAAACGCATCAAACTGCTACAACTGAGGAAAAAGAAGCGGCTATTCAATTGGCAAATCAAAAATCAAATGAAGCAAGAACAGCAATTCAAAATGAACATAGTAACAATGGTGTCGCACAAGCTAAATCTAACGGCATTCATGAAATTGAATTAGTTATGCCAGATGCGCACAAAAAATCTGATGCTAAACAAAGTATCGATAATAAATATAATGAGCAAAGTAATACTATCAACACTACACCAGATGCAACAGATGAAGAAAAGCAAAAAGCATTAGATAAATTAAAAATAGCTAAAGATGCAGGATACAACAAAGTTGATCAAGCGCAAACAAACCAACAAGTATCTGATGCAAAAACTGAGGCTATAGATACGATAACTAATATTCAAGCAAATGTTGCAAAAAAACCATCCGCTCGAGTGGAATTAGATTCAAAGTTTGAGGATTTAAAGCGTCAAATCAATGCAACGCCCAATGCTACAGAAGAAGAAAAACAAGATGCAATTCAAAGATTGAATGGTAAAAGAGATGAAGTTAAGAATCTAATAAATCAAGATAGACGTGACAATGAAGTTGAACAGCACAAAAATATTGGACTTCAAGAATTAGAAACGATTCATGCTAATCCAACTAGAAAATCTGATGCGCTCCAAGAGTTACAAACTAAATTTATTTCACAAACAGAGTTAATTAATAATAACAAAGATGCAACTAATGAAGAAAAAGATGAAGCCAAACGACTTCTTGAGATTAGTAAAAATAAAACTATAACAAATATCAATCAAGCGCAAACTAATAATCAAGTTGATAATGCTAAAGATAACGGCATGAATGAGATTGCTACCATAATACCAGCAACAACAATTAAAACAGATGCAAAAACGGCTATTGATAAAAAAGCTGAGCAACAAGTTACAATCATCAATGGTAACAACGATGCAACAGATGAAGAAAAAGCAGAGGCTAGAAAGCTGGTTGAAAAAGCGAAAATTGAAGCCAAATCTAATATTACAAATAGTGATACTGAAAGGGAAGTCAATGGTGCTAAAACCAATGGGTTAGAAAAAATAAACAATATTCAACCATCAACTCAAACTAAAACAAATGCTAAGCAAGAAATAAATGACAAAGCTCAAGAACAATTAATCCAAATTAATAACACGCCTGATGCAACCGAAGAAGAAAAGCAAGAGGCAACAAATAGAGTCAATGCTGGATTAGCACAAGCAATACAAAATATTAATAATGCACATAGTACTCAAGAAGTAAATGAATCTAAAACAAATAGTATTGCTACAATCAAGAGTGTACAACCCAATGTGATCAAAAAACCGACTGCTATAAATAGTTTGACTCAAGAAGCTAATAATCAAAAGACGTTAATAGGTAATGATGGTAATGCTACTGATGATGAAAAAGAGGCTGCAAAGCAATTAGTGACCCAAAAATTAAATGAACAAATTCAAAAAATTCATGAAAGTACACAAGATAATCAAGTTGATAACGTAAAAGCACAAGCTATCACTGCAATTAAATTGATTAATGCAAATGCACATAAAAGACAAGATGCCATTAATATTTTGACTAATCTAGCTGAAAGTAAAAAATCAGATATAAGAGCCAATCAAGATGCAACTACTGAAGAGAAAAATACGGCAATACAATCTATAGATGATACGTTAGCACAAGCACGTAACAATATTAATGGTGCAAATACAAATGCGTTAGTGGATGAGAATTTAGAAGATGGTAAGCAAAAGTTACAACGTATTGTGTTGTCAACTCAAACTAAAACACAAGCTAAAGCAGACATTGCTCAAGCAATAGGTCAACAAAGGTCGACAATAGACCAGAATCAAAATGCTACAACAGAAGAAAAACAAGAAGCCCTTGAGAGACTTAATCAAGAAACAAATGGAGTCAATGATAGAATACAAGCAGCTTTAGCAAATCAAAATGTTACAGACGAAAAAAATAATATATTAGAAACAATAAGAAATGTTGAACCTATTGTAATTGTAAAACCAAAGGCTAATGAAATAATTAGAAAAAAAGCTGCGGAACAAACGACTTTAATAAATCAAAATCAAGATGCGACACTAGAAGAAAAACAAATAGCACTTGGCAAATTAGAAGAAGTAAAGAATGAAGCGTTAAATCAAGTATCACAGGCACACTCAAATAATGATGTGAAAATTGCGGAAAATAATGGAATTGCTAAAATTTCTGAGGTCCATCCTGAGACTATAATTAAACGTAATGCTAAACAAGAAATTGAACAAGATGCGCAAAGTCAAATTGATACTATCAATGCAAATAATAAATCAACTAATGAAGAAAAATCAGCCGCTATAGATAGAGTTAATGTAGCTAAAATTGATGCTATTAACAATATTACTAATGCTACAACTACACAATTAGTTAATGATGCTAAAAATAGTGGTAACACGAGTATTAGCCAAATATTACCAAGTACAGCAGTCAAAACTAATGCATTAGCAGCTCTAGCTAGCGAAGCTAAAAATAAAAACGCTATAATAGATCAAACACCAAATGCGACAGCAGAAGAAAAAGAAGAAGCAAATAATAAAGTTGATCGTCTTCAAGAAGAAGCAGATGCTAATATCCTAAAAGCGCACACTACTGATGAAGTTAATAATATTAAAAATCAAGCTGTTCAAAATATTAACGCTGTTCAAGTTGAAGTTATCAAGAAACAAAACGTTAAAAACCAATTAAATCAATTCATTGATAATCAAAAGAAAATTATTGAAAATACGCCTGATGCAACACTAGAAGAAAAAGCTGAAGCTAATAGATTGCTTCAAAATGTACTAACTTCCACATCAGATGAAATTGCTAATGTAGATCATAACAACGAGGTTGATCAAGCTTTAGATAAAGCTAGACCAAAAATCGAGGAAATTGTACCACAAGTTAGTAAGAAACGAGATGTTTTAAATGCAATCCAAGAAGCATTTAATTCACAAACTCAAGAAATACAAGAGAACCAAGAAGCTACGAATGAAGAAAAAACTGAAGCATTAAATAAAATAAACCAATTACTTAATCAGGCTAAAGTAAATATTGATCAAGCACAGTCAAATAAAGATGTAGATAGTGCGAAAACACGTAGTATTCAAGATATAGAGCAAATTCAACCACATCCACAAACAAAAGCAACCGGGCGTCACAGATTAAATGAAAAAGCTAACCAACAACAAAGTACTATTGCAACTCATCCTAATTCAACAATTGAAGAAAGACAGGAAGCAAGTGCAAAACTACAAGAAGTTCTTAAAAAAGCCATAGCTAAAATAGATAAAGGTCAAACCAATGATGATGTAGAAAAGACTGTAGTAAACGGAATAGCTGAAATTGAAAATATATTACCTGCTACTACAGTTAAAGATAAAGCTAAAGCTGATGTAAATGCTGAAAAAGAGCAGAAAAACCTACAAATTAATAGTAATGATGAAGCAACGACTGAAGAAAAATTAGTTGCTAGTGACAATTTAAATCACGTTGTCGAGACAACAAATCAAGCTATTGAGGATGCACCAGATACCAACCAAGTGAATGTAGAAAAGAACAAAGGTATAGGTACAATTAGAGATATTCAACCACTTGTAGTTAAAAAACCTACTGCCAAATCTAAAATTGAAAGCGCAGTAGAAAAAAAGAAAACTGAAATTAATCAAACACAAAATGCAACTCATGATGAAGTAAGAGAGGGTTTAAATCAGTTAAATCAAATTCATGAAAAAGCCAAAAATGATGTAAATCAATCTCAAACTAATCAGCAAGTTGAAAATGCTGAGCAAAATAGTTTAGATCAAATCAATAACTTCAGACCAGATTTTAGTAAAAAACGTAATGCAGTAGCTGAAATTGTTAAAGCGCAACAAAACAAAATTGATGAAATAGAGCAAGAATTTAGTGCTACACAAGAGGAAAAAGACAATGCTTTACAACATTTAGATGAACAGGTTAAAGAAATCATTAATTCTATAAATCAAGCTAATACAGATAATGAAGTAGATAATGCTAAAACTTCTGGGTTGAATAACATAACTGAATACAGACCAGAATATAATAAAAAGAAAAATGCTATATTAAAATTATATGATGTTTCAGATACTCAAGAAGCTATAATTAATGGTTATCCTGATGCAACTGAAGATGAACTTCAAGAAGCTAATAGTAAGTTAAATAAAATACTTTTAGATGCAAAAAAACAAATTGGTCTTGCGCACACAAATAATGAAGTTGATGATATTTATAATGAAGTTTCCCAAAAAATGAAAACTATTTTACCACGTGTAGATACAAAAGCGGTAGCACGTTCTGTACTTAATGCACTTGCTAAACAATTGATTAAAACTTTTGAAAATACTGCAGATGTTACTCACGAGGAACGTAATGATGCGATTAATCATGTAAAAGAACAATTATCTTTAGTATTCAATGCCATTGAAAAAGACCGAAAAGATATACAAGTTGCGCAAGATGAATTATTTGGATTAAATGAATTAAATAGTATATTTATCAACATAACTCAAAAGCCAACTGCCAGAAAAGCAATTAGTGGTATGGCGAGTCAATTAAACAACTCTATCAATAATACGCCATATGCTACAGAAGAAGAACGACAAATTGCACTGAATAAAGTTAAGGCGATTGTTGATGATGCAAATGAAAAAATACGAGAAGCTAACACTGATAGCGAAGTACTTGGAACAAAATCAAACGCAATAACATTGTTACAAGCAATCAGTGCGGATGTACAAGTTAAACCACAAGCATTTGAAGAAATCAATGCACAAGCTGAAATTCAAAGAGAACGAATTAATGGAAATAGTGATGCGACAAGAGAAGAAAAAGAAGAAGCTTTAAAACAAGTTGATACATTAGTAAATCATTCATTTATTACAATTAATAATGTTAATAAAAATCAAGAAGTTTATGATACTAAAGACAAAACGATTGAAGCTATTCATAAAATCAAACCAATATCAACTATCAAACCACAAGCATTAAATGAAATCACTATTCAACTAGACACTCAACGTGATTTAATAAAGAATAATAAAGAGTCTACAGTTGAAGAAAAAGCCTCGGCTATCGATAAATTAATTAAAACTGCAGCAAGAATAGCCGAAGCAATAGATAAAGCTCAAACAAATGAAGAAGTTAAAAATATTAAAAAACAAAGTATTGATGAAATTTCTAAAATACTACCTGTTATTGAAATTAAATCAGCTGCAAGAAATGAAATTCATCAAAAAGCAGAAGTTATTCGCGGATTAATTAATGATAATGAAGAAGCGACTAAAGAAGAAAAAGATATCGCATTAAATCAATTAGACACAACTCTAACACAAGCAAATGTTTCAATTGACCAAGCATTAACAAATGAAGCTGTTAATAGAGCTAAAGAAATAGCAAATTCTGAAATTAATAAAATTTCTGTCATTGCCATTAAAAAGCCTGAAGCTATAGCAGAAATTCAAGAACTAGCAGATAAAAAATTAAATAAATTTAAACAAAGTCAAGAAGCTACTATTGAAGAAAAGCAATCAGCTATCAATGAATTAGAACAAGCTTTAAAATCAGCTATTAATCATATTCATCAATCTCAAAATAATGAATCAGTGAGCGCTGCATTAAAAGAAAGTATATCTTTAATAGACTCGATTGAAATTCAAGCACATAAAAAATTAGAAGCTAAAGCATACATTGATGGATATAGTGACGATAAAATTAATGACATATCTTCTAGAGCGACTAACGAAGAAAAACAAATATTTGTAAGTAAACTTAAAGCATTAATCAATCGTACACATAAACAGATTGACGAAGCTGAAACATTTGTTTCAGTTGAAACAATTGTCCGAAACTTTAAAGTTGAAGCGGATAAATTAAACTCAATTGTACGTAAAAAAGCTAAAGCATCGAAGGAAATTGAATTAGAAGCAGACCATGTAAAGCAAATGATAAATGCAAATTTAAGTGCTAGTACTAGAGTGAAACAAAATGCTCGTACATTGATAAATGAAATTGTTAGTAACGCTTTAAGTCAACTTAATAAAGTAACCACAAATAAAGAAGTTGATGAAATAGTTAACGAAACGATTGAAAAACTTAAGTCAATACAAATAAGAGAAGATAAAATATTGAGTAGTCAACGTTCATCAACATCTATGACGGAAAAATCTAATCAATGTTATAGTTCCGAGAATAATACAATTAAATCTCTACCAGAGGCAGGAAATGCTGATAAATCACTACCATTAGCAGGAGTTACTTTAATATCTGGTTTAGCAATCATGTCCTCACGTAAAAAGAAAAAAGATAAAAAAGTAAATGACTAAATTTATAAATCACAAAACCGGAGATATCAATTGATAAACTCCCTTCAAAGTAGACATTAATATAATGAAAACTTTGAAGGGAGTATTTTTAGATATTCAATATAAAATCGACGCTAATCTATTATTATACGTCTTTTAAGAATAGCAAAATGTAAATTCTTTTCAATACTAAATCAGTTCATTTAAGGTAGTTATTAATATTTACCATCTATATGTGAAATATAATAATTATAAATTTAATGGAGTTGAATACCTTTATCACGTTCTAATAACAAATTATTAATTGTAATGGTGGTTATGTTGTGGAAATATTAAGAAATACTATTTATGAATTAGTTTATGTACAATCTAGATAAGTTTAATAATAAAAATTATTTGTTTTGATCTATTTTAAATTCACCAGCAAACATTCCAGCAACATGACCCGTAACTAATGCGCTTGTTATATTATAACCTCCAGTGTATCCATGAATATCTAGGACTTCGCCACATAAAAATAATCCTGGCACTAATTTAGACATCATAGTTTTTGGTTCTATTTCTTTTAAAGAAATACCGCCGCCTGTCACAAAAGCTTTGTCTAATGGAAGTGTGCCATCTACTGTAAAGGTAAAAGTCTTTAGAAGATTAATAAAAGTTTGAAACTGTTGATTTGATAAATGATGTGCAGTCATTTCATCATTAATACCAGATTGTTCGAGAATAAACAATAAATACCGCTCTTCTATTAATCCTCGCAAGCTATTTTTAATATATTTATCTGGTTCTGCATTAAGTATTTTTCTCACTTTTTGAGATAGTTGATCTACGTTTAGTTCAGGAAAAACATCTAATTGCATATGGATATTTTTCTTTTTTTGATTTTTCTGCTCTTTATAAACAAACTGACTACATCTAAGAGCAGCAGGACCACTAATTCCAAAATGTGTGAATATCATATCCATTTGATGACTTACTCTTTTTTTACCATTTTTCTTTAAGACCGATAAATTAACATCTTTTAAACTTAACCCTTTTAAGCGATTTGATTTGATAAAAGTTTCTGATGAAGTGATAGGCACTTCAGTAGGGAATAATTCTGTTATAGAATGACCTAGAGATTTTGCAAATTTGTAACCATCTCCAGTAGAACCGGTTTGAGGAACTGATGTACCGCCTGTAGCAATAATTAAACTGTGACTTTCAAATTCACCTATTTGTGTTTTAACTTTAAAATTATGGTCATAGGAAACACTGACAACTGGTGTTTCTTCCTTAACCTCAACATGATTTTCTTTGAGTTGGTTAATAAGCACATCAACAACATCTTGAGATTTATTTGAAACTGGAAACATTCTACCATGATCTTCTTCTTTAAGTTTGACTCCACGGGTTTCAAAAAAATTTATAATAGAAAGATTATCAAAAACTGAAAAAGGGCTATATAGGAATTTACCATTACCCGGAATATTTTTTATGATTTCATCATATGGAAGTCTATTAGTTACGTTGCAACGACCACCACCTGAGATTTTTAGTTTCCGTCCAAGACCTTTTTTCTTTTCAATTAATAAAACTGATTTATTTTTTTCACTTGCAGCAACTGCAGCCATAGCCCCACTTGGGCCACCTCCGATAACAATTGTTTGATACATGATGATAACCTCCACACCTTTTTATCTTAATTATTGTAAATGGAATAGGATGACAAAGCTTAAGATAATAATTATAATATAAAACTTGGCAAATAATATTAAAATTGAAGTTGAGAGTCTATTAAAGTCCATATTGATTTTAATTAAAGTTATCTTTATAGGACAAACAACTATTATTTTGTGATATATTTTAAAGTAATGCAAGATAATGAGTTTAACAGTAAAAATAGAACTGACAAGCATTAATAATTATTAAGATAGGAAGATAGGTTATGAGTGAAAGTAAAGAAATGGTTCGTGGAACCTTTTTAATTACAATAAGTATTTTAATTACAAAAGTATTAGGTGTCTTATTTATTATTCCGTTTACTGCTTTAATAGGTGGACAAGCCAACATGGCACCTTTTACTTATGCTTATGCACCATACAATATAGCTATAGCTATAGCAACAGCTGGTGTTCCGCTTGCCGCGTCAAAATATGTTGCTAAATATAATGCACTAGGTGCATATAAGGTCAGTCAGAAGTTTTATAAATCAAGTTTTGTAGTCATGAGTATTACAGGAATTGTAGGTTTCCTAGTTTTATATTTATTAGCACCATACATAGCTGAACTAACCTTATCACGTAATACTCATGGTAATAGTGGATGGACAGTAGCTGATATCACTTGGATTATTAGAATAATAAGTATGGTAGTTATATTTATTCCAGTTCTCGCAACTTGGAGAGGAATATTTCAAGGATACAAATCGATGGGACCTACTGCAGTGTCAGAAGTTACAGAGCAAATTGCAAGAATTGTATTTATTTTAGTAGGTAGTTATTTAACGCTCAATGTATTTGGAGGTACAGTTCTTCAGGCAAATGGTATTGCAACGTTTGCAGCTGCAATAGGTGCAATCGCAGGAATACTTACATTATGGTATTACTGGATTAAAAGAAGAAAAAATATTAAAAAAATGGTCGACTCAGATACAGCGAATCTAAATGTTTCATACGGGAAAATGTATAAAGAAATTATTGCTTATAGTATACCGTTTGTCATAGTAAGTTTGAATTTTCCACTATTTAATTTGGTCGATCAGTTTACTCATAATGGTGCGCTTAACCTTGTAGGTGTCAAACCTGGTTTGCAAGATATATTCTTTAACATGTTAAACATGTCTACAAACAAAATAGTAATGATTCCAACATCATTAAGTGCTGGATTTGCTGTCAGTTTAATACCATTTATAACTAAAACCTATGAAGAAGGTAGATATGCAGAGATGCATCGACAAATTAGAACTTCGATTGGAGTTTTAATGTTCATTACTGTTCCAGCTAGTATTGGTATCATGGCATTAGCGCAACCTTTGTTCACAGTATTCTATGGTTTTGATCCAGTTGTTCACGGTCACGATCCAAATTTCGATGGAAGTAGATTATTATTTTATTATGCTCCTGTTGCAATTTTAATTTCATTATTAAGTGTTACAGCATCAATGTTACAGGGTATCGATAAACAAAAACTAACAGTTTTTGTTATTTTAGGATCTGTTTTAATTAAACTGATTCTCAATTATCCTTTAATTATGTTATTACACACACCTGGCGCTGTATTAAGTACAGCAATAGCTTTATTATTTGCAATTTGTTGCAATTTCTATATTCTTAAAAAATATGCAAACTTTAAATTTAGTTACAGTTGGATACATTTAGCTAAGATTATTCTAATTTCAATCATCATGATGATTGGGGTTGAGGTGATTTTCTTCATTTTAAGATTATTCTTGGAACCAACTAGATTTAATTACTTGATTATTGTTGCAATTGGTGTCATTGTGGGAGCAATCATTTATGGTGGTATTACAATCAAGACTAAATTAGCTGATGAATTTTTAGGTGATATTCCCGCTAAAATAAGACGTAAAGTGAAGATGTTGCGATGAGATTAGATAAATTTCTAGCTAATATGGGTGTTGGAACGCGATCAGAAGTTAAACAGTTACTCAAAAAAGGATCTGTTAAAGTCAACCAAAATATAGTTAAGTTACCTAAACTTCATGTTAATCCTAATTCTGATGAGATAATGGTAAATGATGAAGTAGTTAGTTATATCGACAAAGTGTATATCATGTTAAACAAACCAAAAGGTTATATTTCAGCGACAGAGGATGAGGTGCATCCTACTATTATTGATTTGATACCTGAATATGCACATTTAAATATTTTTCCGGTCGGACGTTTGGACAAAGATACAGAAGGATTACTCCTTGTTACAAATGATGGACAGTTTAATCATGAAGTAATGAATCCCAATAAGCATGTTTCAAAGACTTATGAAGTCTATTCAAAACACCCAATAACTCAATTCGATATTGATAAATTTAAATCCGGAATAGAATTATCAGATGGAAAATTAAAGCCTGCAATTTTAAAGAAAGTTGATAATTATGTATCACATGTCACTATTTACGAAGGAAAATATCATCAAGTTAAAAGAATGTTTCATAGTATCGAAAATGAGGTATTAGAATTGAAACGCATAAAGATTGCTCAACTAGAACTAGATCATAATTTAGATTTGGGTAGTTACCGTTTGTTAACACAAATAGATTTTGATAATCTTAAGAACTAACAAAGGAGAGATGTAAAATGGGAAAAAGTACTAATTTATTTAAAATTGCATTAGGCATTGGTGGTGCAATTACTGCTGTAGCATTATCACGTAAAGAAAGTCGAGATAAACTTAAACAAGAATATAATAAATATAAAGAAAATCCTGAATCATATAAATCTAGCGCTAAAGATTTAGCAACTCAAATAGGTAATAAAGCTAATGAAACAATTCAAGAAGTTAAGAAGAACCCTAAAGACTATGTTGAACGTATCAAAAGTAATCCTAAAGAATTTTTAGAAGAAGAAAAGTCTAAAATTATTGGCAAAAATGATCAGACACAAGATAATATTGAAGAAGGAAAATTTGATGCTGAAGGCGGCGCAACTGTCAATAACAATTTAAGAGTTGTTACTGAAGATGACTTAAAAAATAATAAAAATGCATTACAAGATAAAAAAGAATAATTATACATTTTAAATTTAGTGGAACAGAATTTGAATTCAATTCGTTGTTCCACGGTGATTACAAAGATTCGTTTTAAACATAAGTGTTATTAGTTTATTTTCAATCCGTTCATCGATTGTTAAGAATAAGAGAAGCCTAGGACATTAATTTGTACCTAGGCTTTTATATATTTTTTAAATATAAGTTAATCATTTAGTCACTACTTATTAATAAAAATTAAGTTATTTTTCTGACATCTTACTGTAGTTTCTTTTAAACATCATGTAAAATGGAACATAACTTAGAAAAAAAGGAAGTTGATCTCGAATGTGGAAAGAAAAGGTTCTAGAGTACGAAAATCAAATGATTGAAGATCTTAAAGGTTTATTATCTATAGAAAGCATCAGAGATGATTCTAAAGCCACTGCTGATGCACCTGTGGGACCAGGACCGAGAGAAGCTCTTGATTACATGTACAATTTAGGTAAAAGAGATGGTTTTTCAACGCATGACGTTGATCATATAGCTGGTAGAATTGAAGCTGGTAAAGGAGAAGATGTATTAGGTATTTTATGTCATGTCGATGTAGTACCCGCAGGCGATGGGTGGGATTCAAACCCATTCCAACCAGTAGTGACAGACAATGCAATTATAGCCAGAGGGACACTGGATGATAAAGGACCCACCATTGCTGCCTATTATGCAGTTAAAATTTTAAATGAGATGAAGGTAGATTGGAAAAAACGTATACACATTATTATCGGAACTGATGAAGAATCAGATTGGAAATGTACAGACAGATATTTCAAAACAGAAGAAATGCCTACCTTAGGTTTTGCTCCAGATGCAGAATTCCCAGCAATACATGGTGAAAAAGGTATAACAACCTTTGATTTAGTACAAAATGAAGTGACAGAAGATACAGATGAACCTGACTATGAGTTATTAAAATTTGAATCTGGTCAAAGATACAATATGGTTCCTGATTATGCTAAGGCAGAAGTGCTCGTCAAAGAAAATATGACAGATGTCATTCAAAACTTTGAAAACTTTTTACAACAAAATCAACTACAAGGTGAAAGTACAGTTGACAGTGGTATTTTAATATTAACAATTGAGGGTAAAGCAGTTCATGGCATGGATCCATCTTTAGGTGTTAATGCAGGATTGTTTTTACTTAAATTTTTAGCAAGTCTTAATCTAAATAAAAGCGCAAAAGATTTCGTAGAATTCAATGAGCGATACTTATTTGAATCTCACTTTGGTGAAAAAATGGGTATGAAGTTCCATACTGATATTATGGGAGATGTCACTACTAATATCGGGGTTATCAGTTATGATAAAGAAAAAGCAGGCAGTTATGGTATTAATCTAAGATATCCCGAAGGATTTAAATTTGAAGACGCAATCGATAGATTTAGAAGTGAAATTAATGAACTAGGTTTTAATTTAGAACTTGGCAAAGTTCAAAAACCACACTATGTCGATAAAAATGATCCATTTGTAAAAACACTTGTAAACGCATATAGAAATCAAACAGGTGATATGACTGAACCATATACGATTGGTGGAGGAACATATGCGAGAAATTTAGATAAGGGTGTCGCATTTGGTGCGATGTTTGCAGATTCAGAAGATTTAATGCATCAAAAAAATGAGTATATAACTAAAAAGCAATTGATCAATGCAACAAGTATTTATTTAGAAGCTATTTACGCTTTATGTGTGGAGGATTAATTTATGACAAAAGTTTTTATAAATGGTGAATTTGTTAATGAAGAGGATGCTAAGGTTTCATACGAAGATCGAGGCTACGTGTTTGGGGACGGAATCTATGAATATATACGGGCATATGATGGGAAATTGTTTACCGTTAAAGAGCATTTTGAAAGATTTTTAAGAAGTGCTGAAGAAATAGGACTAGATTTAAATTATACTATTGAGGAATTAATTGAATTAGTACGCCGATTATTAAAAGAAAATAATGTAGTGAATGGCGGTATTTATATACAAGCTACTCGTGGTGCTGCTCCTCGAAATCATTCATTTCCTACACCACCTGTAAAACCTGTTATTATGGCGTTTACAAAAAGTTATGATAGACCTTATGAAGAATTAGAACAAGGAGTTTATGCCATTACAACTGAAGACATTAGATGGTTACGTTGTGATATTAAAAGTTTAAATTTATTAGGAAATGTATTAGCTAAAGAATATGCTGTTAAATATAATGCTGCAGAGGCTATACAACACCGAGGTGATATTGTCACTGAGGGTGCATCTAGTAATGTTTACGCAATTAAAGATGGAGTGATATACACGCATCCAGTTAATAATTTTATATTGAACGGAATTACTCGCCGTGTCATAAAATGGATAGCAGAGGATGAACAAATACCATTCAAAGAAGAAACATTTACAGTAGAATTTCTTAAAAGTGCTGATGAAGTTATCATTTCTAGTACTTCTGCAGAAGTTATGCCAATTACAAAAATTGATGGTGAAAATGTTCAAGACGGACAAGTTGGTACTATAACACGACAATTACAACAAGGATTTGAAAAGTATATTCAATCGCATAGTATTTAAAATTTTTAAATTTATAGTTTGAGGATGAAAATTTAAAATAATTGTCTTATTTCACCGTAAATCTGATCTTATAATGTGTTATAATTTATAATAAAGCGATTTAGAAATCAAAGAGACATTAGACTAGTAAAATGTATCTTTTTGTTTCTGATTTTTAGTTGAAATGTAACCCTAAAAATTATAAAATCTTTTATGAGTGATAAATTATGAACGGATTAAATAAGTCTGATTAAGATGGGACTAAGTATTGACTTAAATAGCTCACATAAACTGTTAACAAATTAAATGTAAAGCGTAAAAAACAAACGCTTTGTAAAAATTAGAATATATGGCTCACGAAAAACTATTTCTTGAGCCATTTTCTAGTTGAAAGTGAGGTGAACGTGTTGGAGCAGTTTTATCAGTTAGGGTGGACACTTGATTCGGCAGGAGGAGCTTCTGGTGAAGCATATATGGCTGAACAAGATGGACAAAAATTATTTTTAAAACGAAATTCAAATCCTTTTATTGCTGCGCTATCTGCAGAAGGAATTGTACCTAAACTTGTTTGGACGAAACGTATTGAAACAGGTGAAGTAGTAACAGCTCAGCATTGGAAAAATGGCAGAGAATTAAATGAAGATGAAATGAACCAAACAAGAGTCGCTGAACTACTACATAAAATTCACGGTTCAAGACCTTTATTAACTATGCTAAAGCGTATGGAGATGGAACCTATTACGCCTGACATTATGTTGAATAAAATTAACGCATCACTTTCAAGAGAAGTTTTGACACATCATGTTGTGAGAAGAGCTTTAACTTACCTTGAAGATCATATACCGAATTTAGACGCACGTTTCTTTACTGTTGTACATGGAGATGTTAATCATAACAACTGGTTATTATCAGATCGGGATGAACTTTACCTTGTGGATTGGGAAGGTGCAATGATTGCAGACCCAGCGATTGACATTGGTATGCTGCTTTACAATTACGTTCCTCAAAACAAATGGTCTCAGTGGTTTAAAACTTATGGCGTTGAAGAAAGTGTCAATTTGAATAAACGTATGAAATGGTACACAGTTATTCAAGCAATAGGTCTTATTCAATGGTATGAAGAACAAAAACGCTATAGAGATATGAATACATGGCTGAAATTTTTAAATGAAGTAATGAATAGTAACTTATTTATATAAGGAGTAATTAATGATGAGAGTTCGTTACAAACCGTGGGCCGAAGATTATTTAAAGAACCATCCTGATTTAGTAGACATGGATGGTGCTCACGCAGGTAAAATGTCTGAGTGGTTCGAAAAAGAACAACCGATTTATATTGAAATTGGTTCAGGAATGGGACAATTTATAACAACATTAGCAGCACAATATCCAGAGATTAATTTTGTATCAATGGAACGTGAAAAAAGTGTGATGTACAAAGTTCTTGATAAAACAAAAGAAATGGGTCTTAAAAATTTAAAAATGATTTGTAATGATGCTATTGAGCTTAATGAGTATTTCAAAGATAAAGAAATATCTAGAATTTACTTAAATTTTTCAGATCCTTGGCCTAAAAAGCGCCATGCAAAAAGACGTTTGACGTATCATACATACCTTGCATTATATAAACAAATACTTAAAGATGACGGTGAAATTCATTTTAAAACTGATAATCGTGGTTTGTTCGCATTTAGTATAGAAAGTATGTCGCAATTTGGAATGTACTTTACTAAAATGAATTTAAATTTACACGATGAAGATGATGAAGATAATATAGTGACAGAATATGAGAAGAAATTCTCTGAAAAGGGATCTCGTATTTATCGAATGGAAGCTAAATTTCATAAATGTTTCGAATAGAATAGGTAACTTATCATTTATATCAAATCAACTTTTATGTTTAAAATTATCATGAAAGTTGGTTTTTTTACAAAAAGCCCCAAATGATTTTAAATATAAATTCATTTGGGGCGAAGTTATTGTGATAGGTTTTTATTATTATTATATAATATCAATTTTACCTCAGAGTTCAATTATATCAATGATTTGTCCTGACACAGCATCTGCATAAAATTCATAATTAATAAGATGGTCATTTTTTAATACTGTGATACCACCTTGGTATATTGGTTGATTATGATTTATATTTTCTAAAACGATTGGTTCTTGCACAATATAGGAACCTTTTACTTCTCTAAAATAAGTTTTGACTTCATTTAGTAATAATTCGGCGTTATACAGTTTTTTCTTCGTCAAAAAAATGAGAGAAAAGATTAATATTAAAAAAGCTGTAGAAAAAAACAATATAGTTATTTTTTTAAAATTAACTGACTTCATCACAAATTCTCCTCTTACATAATTCATATCATTAGTTTACCACATTGAAGATGATATAATTAAGCATAAGGAGTGAGATTTTATATGACTATTGATAACTCAAAAACATTGGAACGAATTAAAATATTAACAGAGCTTCATGGAGCACCTGGTTTTGAAGATGAAGTGAGAAGTTATATGAAAAGTGAAATGGAACCATACGTGGATAAGTTTATTCAAAATAAGATGGGTGGTTTCTATGGTATAAAAAAATCAAATAAAGAAAACGCATCTCGAGTTATGATAGCAGCACATATGGATGAAATAGGTTTTATGATTACTCATATTAATGATAATGGAATGATTCAATTTACGAATTTAGGTGGCGTGGCTAATGATATTTGGCAAGGACAAAGATTAAAAATAAAAAATAGATACGGTAAAGAAATCATAGGTGTAGTTGCTAATATTCCTAAACATTTTAGAACAGGAAATGAAAGCATACCTCAAATCAAAGATTTAATGCTAGATATTGGTGCTTCTTCATCAGAAGAAGTGCGCAATCGGGGTGTAGAGGTGGGCGATACAATAGTTCCTCACACAATAATGACTCAGTTGTCAAAAAACAGATACAGCGCGAAAGCCTGGGACAATCGATATGGTTGTGTCTTAGCTATTGAGATATTAGAATTATTAAAAGACGTTCAACTAGATGTTGACTTATATGTTGGTGCCAATGTACAAGAAGAAGTTGGACTTAGAGGAGCTAAAGCTGCCGCAAAGCAAATTGATCCTGATATTGCATTCGTTGTCGATTGCTCCCCTGCAAATGATATCAAAGGTAAACAACAACTTTCTGGTGTGTTAGGGGAGGGGACTTTAATTCGTATCAAAGATGGTACTATGATACTTAAACCATTATTTAGAGATTATCTCCTTAAGCTAGCAGAAGAAAATCAGATTGCATATCAATATTATATATCACCAGGTGGTACAGATGGTGGGGAGATTCATAAAGAAAATGAAGGTATACCAACAGCTGTTATTGGAGTATGTGCGCGTTATATTCATAGCACTGATGCGGTCTTTGATATTAGAGATTATTTTTCTGCACGTCACTTGCTAAAAGAAAGTATTATTCATTTAACAAGTGGACAAATTCAACAATTACAATATGGAAAGGAATTTTGATATTTATGATTAAACTTGAATCAGAACAACAATTTGAAGAATTAAAAAAAGGGTATACAGTATTTGAATTCACTGCTGGATGGTGTCCAGATTGTAAAGTAATTGAACCGGATTTACCTAAATTAGAGAAAAAATACAGTCAATTACAATTTGTGTCTGTAGATAGAGATCAATTTATAGATATTTGTGTTCAAAATGATATTTTAGGCATTCCTAGTTTTCTTATCTTTAAAGAAGGTCAACTTTTAGGAAGCTATATAGGTAAAGAGAGAAAATCAATTGATCAAATTGATCAATTTTTATCTCAACACATTTAATAATTAGTCAGAAAATGACTCAGTAAATCTACATTAATTTATAATAACAAATTAATGTGATTATCTGAGTTTTTTCTGTTAACTCAACATTATTTATTGTAAACTGTAAAAAGGTGCGAAAATAGGGAGTGTTAATAATGAATGTCTTCCAAATGAGAGATAAATTGAAAGCGCGTTTAAAACATTTAGACGTAGAATTCAAGTTTGATAGAGAAGAAGAAACGTTACGTATTGTAAGAATTGACAATCACAAAGGTGTAACGATTAAACTTAACGCTATCGTCGCAAAATATGAAGAACAAAAAGAAAAAATTATAGATGAAATTTGTTATTATGTCGAGGAAGCAATCGCTCAGATGGGTGATGAAGTGATTAATAATGTTGAGGACATACAAATTATGCCGGTTATAAGAGCTACAAGTTTCGACAAAGAAACTAAGGAAGGTCATGCATTTGTGTTAACAGAACATACTGCTGAAACTAATATATATTACGCTCTTGATCTAGGGAAATCTTATCGGCTAATAGATGAAAATATGTTACAAACGTTAAATTTAACTGCTCAACAAGTGAAAGAAATGTCACTATTTAATGTTCGTAAGTTAGAGTGTCGCTATAGTACGGATGAAGTTAAAGGTAATATTTTTTACTTCATCAACACAAATGATGGATATGATGCAAGTCGTATTTTAAATACTTCTTTTTTAAATCATATTCAACACCAATGTGAAGGTGAAATGCTTGTTGGTGTGCCACATCAAGATGTATTAATTCTTGCAGATATTAGAAATAAAACAGGTTATGATGTTATGGCTCATTTGACTATGGAATTCTTTACTAAAGGACTTGTTCCGATTACTTCTTTATCATTTGGTTATGATAACGGACATCTAGAGCCAATATTTATTTTGGGGAAAAATAATAAACAAAAAAGAGATCCTAACGTTATTCAACGTTTAGAAGCGAACAGAAAAAAATTCAAAAAAGATTAATGATAGAAATGGAGTTTTATAAATGAACTTATTTTACAATCCTAAAGGTGTTGGAGATGTTGCATTTATTCAAATTGAACCTTCAGTTGGTCCTTTTGAATATGAACAAAAACATGGTGTGGTAGAAATCAAAAAAGAAAATGAGGTAGTAGGTTATAATATATTTAATGTGTCTAATAATGTGACAATAAATGATAATGGACATATTAAACTAACTACTGAATTAATCAAAGATTTACAACAACTGATTACTGAAGCAGGTTTTGATTATCAACTTGATACTGATGTATCGCCTAAATTTGTAGTTGGTTACGTAGAAACTAAAGAAAAACACCCTAATGCAGACAAACTAAGTGTGTTGAATGTAAATGTCGGTACTGAAAAACTTCAAATTGTTTGTGGGGCTCCAAATGTAGAATCTGGTCAGAAGGTCGTTGTTGCAAAAGTTGGGGCCGTTATGCCAAGCGGAATGGTAATTAAAGATGCCCAATTACGTGGGGTAGATTCTAGTGGTATGATTTGCTCAATGAAAGAATTAAATTTGCCTAATGCTCCTAAAGAAAAAGGAATTATGGTACTTAACGATGACTATGATATTGGTCAGGCATTTTTTGAATAATTAAGAAAGGTAGTGTAATTATGAGCTGGTTTGATAAATTATTTGGCGATGACAACGGTTCGAACGACGATTTGTTACGCAAAAATAAAAATAGACGTCAGTCTCAGCAAACAAAACAAAATAATCAAGACTCATTACTGCCTCAAAATAATGATATTTATAGTCGACCAAGAGGTAAATTTAGATTTCCAATACAAGTTTCTGAAAATGAATATACGCAAAAAAATGAAAATTATAATGAACATAACCAAGAAGAAACAAACGATATAATGAGATCATATAACCAGCATGATAATCCTGAATTTGATTCTTCTGGTAAAAGACATCGACGCCGACGCCAAGCGTATTCAAAACACGATCAATCTAAGATTACACAACAAAAGCAATTTGCAGATAACAATTATACAAATAATAACAGTGTTTTTAATCAAAACGACAATAAGAAATCTTCACAACAACGTAAATCAATACAATCTGAAAATATCAAAAACAAAGCAAACACTAAGAATACGTCGACATCTCCTGAATTTACATATTTAAATCATAGTTTTAAATCAAGCGAGGTACCCTCAGCAATTTTTGGTACAAAAAAACGAAGACCGATTGAGAATGGTGTCATACCGCCAGAACATAAGGAATTAAATGATAAAGAGACTGTTCAACAGGATGAAGTCTCGCATTCAACGAAATCAATAGATGCATCAAAAAATGTTTCTAATAGTAACGATAACAATATTGAAAAAAATCAACAGAAAAAACAACAAACAACTGCTCAAACTGAGTCATCATCAGAAAATATGCATAATGTTGAAAAGTCAAATTATCAAACTACTAAGCGTAAAACACCAAATTACTCTAAAGTAGATAATACGATTAATATTGAAAATATCTATGCTTCACAAATTGTAGAAGAAATCAGAAGAGAAAGAGAACGTAAAGTTCTACAGAAACGACGTTTTAAGAAAGCCTTACAACAAAAACGTCAACAAAATCAACAGTCAGAAGAGGATTCAATTCAAAAAGCTATTGATGAAATGTATGCTAAGCAAGCCCAACATTACACAGGCGAAAGTTCATTGGATTTAGAAAATGAAAGTAATCAAGATTCGTCATCTAATAGTCTAGAGAAACAATCAAATAGCAGCAACATTGACAATAAAGAAGCCCAAAATAACACACCTTTATTTAACTACGAAGAAATTAACTTAGATACGACATCAGATGTATATAAAGTTAATGAAGAAGAAACTGAATCTAAAAATGATGAAGATTTAGTATCATCAAATCATTATCATTCTAATGATGATGCGGAAGTAGAAGATGCCGAATATCACGAATTAGATGATAACCGACAACAAAACCAAAGTAACTCTCAAGACGATATAATTAGTTCAAAATCAAGTACTTCAAATATGTATGATAATGCAATCAGTGCAAGTGTAGATAATAACACTGAAAGAGCTAAATCAAATGAAGATAAAAATGATACAGAAATTACACACTTAGATGGAACAACAAGTGCAAAAGTTAGTGACGAGATAATTGAATCTAATACAAACAATCATTTAGAACAAGATAAGAATGTAAAATTAAAAAATGTAAATTCATCAAAATCTTCAAATTCTGATACAGGTCAAACAAGAAAACAACGTTTTGGTGGTAGTAGACCGTTTAATGTTTTAATGACACCATCAGATAAAAAGAGAATGATGGATCAAAACCACAAAAAAGTAAGTGTTCCAGAGCTTAAACCTGAAAAACAAGCGAATGCAAATCATAGAAAAGACAGCGAATCTAATAAATCTGAAGAATTTAAACAAATCAATACTAATAGAGAAACCGATTCTAATAGTTATGAATCTAATGGCATAGAGCATGATATGAATTCATCAAGTGATGAGCACGTATATGAAACACCATCCAAACAACAGGATGAGCAAATACAAAAGCTACAAGATGATTTTCATTTTGAAAACGCAAATCATGCTAAAATTAACAATTCAAATGAAACTGGCAATCAAAGTAATATAAGTCATTCAAAACGGTCACAATATTCAACAAATGAAAGTAAAAATATTGATACACAAACTTCAAATTCAAGTACATCAAATCAAAATTTTCAACGTATTCGTAAAGGACCGAATATTAAATTGCCGAGTTATCAATTATTGGAAGCCCCAGAACCACATGAAAAAGATCAAGATTGGATAGATAATAAAAAGCAAGAATTAAACGACGCATTATATTATTTCAATGTGCCTGCGGAAGTGAAAAATGTAACAGAAGGACCGAGTGTTACTCGATTCGAATTATCTGTTGAAAAAGGTGTCAAAGTATCAAGAATCACGGCATTACAAGATGATATAAAAATGGCTTTAGCTGCTAAAGATATTAGAATTGAAGCACCAATTCCAGGTACAAGTTTAGTAGGTATTGAAGTGCCAAATCAAAATCCTACTAAAGTGAATTTAAGGTCAATTATTGAATCACCTAAATTTAAAAATACAGAGTCCAAACTTACAGTTGCAATGGGTTATCGAATTAATAATGAACCCTTATTAATGGATATCGCTAAAACGCCTCATGCACTTATCGCTGGTGCTACAGGGTCAGGCAAATCGGTATGTATCAATAGTATCTTAATGTCTTTACTTTATAAAAATCATCCAGAAGAATTGCGTTTATTACTCATTGATCCGAAAATGGTAGAACTTGCACCGTATAACGATTTACCACATCTTGTATCACCCGTAATAACAGATGTAAAAGCAGCTACACAAAGTTTAAAATGGGCTGTTGAAGAAATGGAAAAACGTTATAAATTGTTTGCTCAATATCATGTCAGAAATATTACTGCTTTCAATAAAAAAGCACCTTATGAGCAAAGAATGCCTAAAATTGTTATAGTAATTGATGAGTTAGCTGATCTTATGATGATGGCACCACAAGATGTAGAACAATCAATTGCACGTATAGCTCAAAAAGCTCGAGCTTGTGGTATCCATATGTTAGTTGCTACACAACGACCATCAGTGAATGTAATCACTGGTCTTATTAAAGCTAATATACCTACTAGAATTGCATTTATGGTTTCATCGAGTGTTGATTCTAGAACGATTTTAGACAGTGGTGGCGCTGAAAGATTATTAGGTTATGGTGATATGCTTTATTTAGGTAGCGGTATGAATAAACCTATACGTGTTCAAGGTACATTTGTTTCAGATGACGAAATAGATGAAGTTGTTGACTTTATTAAGCAACAGCGTGATCCTGAATATTTATTTGAAGAAAAAGAATTATTAAAGAAAACACAAACTCAAGCACAAGATGATTTATTTGATGATGTATGTGAGTTTATGGTTGAAGAGGGACATATTTCTACTTCTCTTATCCAAAGACATTTCCAAATTGGTTATAACAGAGCGGCAAGAATTATCGATCAGCTAGAACAATTAGGATATATTTCAGGTGCTAATGGTTCTAAACCAAGGGATGTTTATATTACAGAAGCGGATTTAAGTAAAGAATAAAATGAGTAAGGAGTATTGAAATGACACACTATCATTTTGTCGGAATTAAAGGCTCAGGCATGAGTTCATTAGCACAAATCATGCATGACCTCGGTCATGAAGTACAAGGTTCAGACATAGAATCATACGTTTTTACAGAAGTTGCATTAAGAAATAAAGGGATTAAAATTTTACCTTTTGATGCAAATAATATTACAAAAGAAATGGTTGTCATCCAAGGTAATGCATTTCCTGATAATCATGAAGAAATTGTTAGGGCACATGAATTAAAGCTTGATATTATAAAATATCATGACTTTCTTGGTCATGTTATAAATCAATATACATCTGTTGCTGTTACAGGTGCACACGGTAAAACGTCTACAACTGGTTTGTTGTCACATGTGATGAATGGAGATAAAAAGACATCATTCCTAATCGGTGATGGTACAGGTATGGGACTACCAGGAAGTGACTATTTTGCTTTTGAGGCTTGTGAATACCGTAGGCACTTCTTAAGTTATCATCCAGATTATGCAATTATGACTAATATTGATTTTGACCATCCAGATTATTTTAAAAATATCGATGATGTTTATGATGCATTCCAACATATGGCGTTAAATGTTAAGAAAGGAATTATTGCTTGGGGTGATGATGAATATTTACGTAAATTAGATGTAGATATTCCGGTTTATTATTATGGCTTTAAAGAAACAGATGACATCTATGCTAAAAATATTCAAATTACTGAAAAGGGTACGCAATTTGATGTATATATTAAAGGCGAATTTTATGATCAATTCTTATCCCCACAATATGGAAATCACAACATTCTAAACGCACTTGCTGTAATAGCAATTAGTTATTTAGAAAACATGAATGTAGAAAATATTAAAGAAGCACTGATAACATTTGGTGGTGTAAAACGTCGTTTTAATGAAACAAAAGTATCAAATCAAGTATTAGTAGACGATTATGCACACCATCCAAGAGAAATTAGTGCTACAATTGAGACAGCGCGAAAAAAATATCCGAAAAAAGATGTTGTTGCCGTTTTTCAACCACATACGTTCTCAAGAACTCAAGCATTTTTAAACGAATTTGCTGAGAGTTTAAGTAAGGCAGACCAAGTATTTTTATGTGAAATATTCGGTTCAATAAGAGAAAATACGGGAGATTTAACTATAGAAGATTTAATCAATCGTATTGACGGCTCGACGCTTATAGATGAAAATAGTATTGACGTATTAGAAAAATTTGATAACGCTGTAATTTTATTTATGGGCGCTGGTGACATTCAAAAGTTACTAAAAGCTTATTTTGAAAAATTAGGCGTAAAAAATGATTTTTAATATGTTTATATAAAAGCATCATGGGTATTAAATATTAATGACTTTTATTTTATGGTAATTAGGAGGCGTTTTTAATGGATTGGATTTTACCAATTGCAGGAATCATTGCTGCGATAGCGTTTTTAATTTTATGTATCGGTATCGTCGTGGTACTTATTTCTGTTAAAAAGAATTTAGACTATGTGGCTAAAACACTAGATGGTGTTGAAGGTCAAGTTCAAGGTATTACTCGTGAAACGACTGATTTACTTCATAAAGTGAATCGCTTAACTGAAGATATTCAAGGTAAAGTTGATCGTTTAAATTCTGTAGTTGATGCTGTTAAGGGCATTGGAGACTCAGTACAAAACTTAAATGGATCTGTAGATAGAGTTACAAACTCAATTACGCACAATATTTCTCAAAATGAAGATAAAATTTCTCAAGTTGTACAATGGTCAAATGTTGCAATGGAAATTGCTGACAAATGGCAAAACAGATACAATCGTAGAGGAAGTGCAAACTACAAAACAAACACTGTAGCAGATGATGCAAATCATAGCTACAATTCACGTGTTAATAAATAATTAATACTATTTAATGACAAATGCACTTAAATGAGGCTTTTACTTATTTAAGTGCTTTTGTTTTAGGAGGAAAGTTTATGGAACATTATAATCGTGATAATTTCGAGAAAAGCCATACAAGCGAAGAATTGTATCATCGCACATCTCGTTCACAATCTAACTCATTGAAGCGTAAGGATTTTGTAGTTAGTTTCATAGCAAGTGCGATAGTAGGTTCTGCTGTTGGATTGTACTATAAAAATAAAATATATAAAAAAACGGATGAATTGAAAGAAAAAGAACAAGATTTACGTAGTAAAGTTGAAAACTATAGACAACGAGCGGAAGATACAGTGGTTTCTGTTAAATCTAAAGTTGAGCAATTAAAATATGATTCCAAAGATAATATCCATGCAGATGAATTACAAGCTCAAAAAGCTGCTATTCAACGCGAAACAGACTTAGCGGATGAATCACCGGAAGCGCAAGCAATTCAAGAAGCAAAAAAAGAAACAAAACAAGTGGATGATGTGAGACCATCAGCAACAGAATTAGCAGCTCAACAAAATGCTATTCAACACGAAACAGACTTAGCGGATGAATCACCGGAAGCGCAGGCAATTCAAGAAGCTAAAAGTGAAGTTGATTCAAACAATAAAACATCTACGACGCACATAGATAGTGAGAAAGAACCTTCTGCTGAAGAAATTGCAATTGCTCAAACGGCAGTTAAAGAAGAAGCACGCAATCATGATTTAGCAAACCCTTCTGCAAGTGGAGAAGATACTAAAAGTAAGTCAGAAACTGAAACAGAAAAATTAGCTGCAGCGGCAAAAGCAAAAAAAGATAGAATAAATAATAATAATGAAGTTGCTAGTAACACGAAAAATCTAATGCAAGAAGAAGCTATAAAAGCTTCAAATAACTCTGATGTTCCAAATCTTGTAACTAATTTAAATCAATCTCAAGCATCAGATACTAATTCAGTTGCTTATCGCTTAGCACAGGCAGCAAAAGAAAAAAGATCTAAGCTCACAAATGGCTCTAAAGAAACACAACTTACAGAAGCGTTGTTAAAAGAACCATCAATTGCTAAAGCTCAAACAAAATTGAAGCGTATCCCTACACTTATTACTGAATCTAAAAAACATTCAAATAATCCGCACAGCCAAAAAAATTCGAATCAGACTAAGAATATAACAGCAACTAAAGAGGATTCCAAAGGCAAACAGCAACATACACCTAACCAAAACAAACGTAATAAACAACAAAAAGTAGAAAAAACTAGTAGCAAAATTGAAAAACGAACATTTAATGATTAATCTCGAGTTTTAAATATTAACAATGATAAAGAGTAAAATAAAGTGTATTGAACATTATAAAAGTTATATTCTTTATCTACTTAACACGATTTACTAACTATTGTAATTATTATGTTAAATTTTAAATTTAAGTCATTAATTTAAGAGATTATTTCACTTTAAAATTAGATATTTAAATAATATCTGAAATCTTGAGGTAGGACGACGAATTTATATTCAGTTCGTTCCTATCTTTTTTAACATTTAAATAATATTGTAATATCATTATTTAACAAATTATTACTTACATAAATTTACAGAAGATTTAGTATTTTCTGTAAATTGACGCTTGAACTATAAATGTGAAATTGTTAAAATTAGATTTGAATAATTTTAATTTTATCGCTTTAAAGTAACATACTTTATGCGGAACTATATCTTAGAGGTGAGTAGAAATGACTAATAAATTAGAACAGTATAGAGAAGAAATTGTTTCCTTAAATGATCAAATATTAGAATTACTATCGAAGCGAGGAGAATTAGCACAGAAAATTGGTGAAGAAAAAATTAAGCAAGGTACACGAGTATATGATCCTCAGCGTGAAAAGGAAATGATTAATCAGCTATTAGATAAAAATAAAGGTCCATTTAACGACAATGTGATTAAGCAATTATTTAAAGAAATTTTTAAAGCCTCTACAGATTTACAAAAATCAGAAAATGAAAAACATCTTTATGTATCACGTAAATTGAAACCTGAAGATACGATCGTTAAATTTGATAATGGTGGAATCATTGGTGATGGTAATAAATCATTTGTATTTGGTCCTTGTTCTGTAGAATCACAAGAACAAGTTGATGCTGTAGCACAAGATTTGCAGGCTAAAGGCGAGAAATTTATTCGTGGCGGAGCGTTTAAGCCGAGAACTTCTCCTTATGATTTCCAAGGTCTTGGAGTAGAAGGTCTCAAAATTTTGAAAAATGTTAAAGATAAATATAACTTAAATGTAGTAAGTGAAATAGTTAACCCAAATGATTTCGAAATCGCTTCAGATTATTTGGATGTTTTCCAAATTGGTGCTAGAAATATGCAAAATTTTGAGTTACTCAAAGAAGCTGGTCGTACAGATAAACCTATTTTATTGAAACGTGGTTTATCAGCAACGATAGAAGAATTTATCTATGCAGCAGAATATATTGCTTCACAAGGTAACCGAAATATTATTTTATGTGAGAGAGGTATTCGTACATACGAAAAAGCAACTAGAAATACATTAGATATCTCTGCTGTACCTATTTTAAAGCAAGGAACACATCTACCTGTTATGGTTGATGTAACGCATAGTACAGGTAGAAAAGATATTATGTTACCGACAGCGAAAGCGGCTTTAGCCGTTGGTGCTGATGGAGTTATGGCTGAAGTTCATCCAGATCCTTCTGTTGCGTTAAGTGATGCCGGTCAACAAATGGATCTTAATGAATTCAATCAATTTTATCACGAATTAAAACCACTTGCTGATATGTACAATTCGAAGAAACTGAAATAGTAAATCATGTATCGTTATACAATTAAATAAGTGATAATTTCCCATAGTTCAATATACTTTTGAGCTATGGGAAATTTTATTTATACCAACCCATTAATAAAAAATCACATAAAAAATATTAAATGTAACGGAGTTTTTAACAGAATTGTGACAAAAACATAAAATGATTTCACAAACTATACAAATATGATAAACTTTGAAAATGATATGAAAACACGTTATAATAACAAATAAAACGTTTACAAGGAGGAAATTATGACAGTTACAATTTATGATGTAGCCCGAGAGGCTAGGGTATCAATGGCAACTGTTTCACGTGTAGTAAATGGAAACCAAAATGTTAAACCAGAAACACGTAATAAAGTAAATGAAGTCATTAAAAGGTTAAACTATCGACCTAACGCAGTTGCAAGAGGTCTTGCAAGTAAACGTACAACGACAGTTGGAGTTATAATTCCCGATATTTCAAATGTTTATTATTCTCAACTTGCAAGAGGTTTAGAAGATATTGCAACAATGTACAAATATCACTCAATTATCTCAAACTCAGATAATGATCCAGAAAAAGAAAAAGAAATTTTTAATAATTTATTAAGTAAACAAGTCGATGGTATTATTTTCTTAGGTGGAACTATTTCTGAAGAAATTAAAAGTCTTATTAATCAATCATCTGTACCAGTCGTAGTTTCTGGAACGGATGGTAAGGATGATCATATTGCATCTGTAAATATTGATTTTAAACAAGCAGCCGAAGAAGCAACACAATATCTTATAGAGAAGGGTGCTAAAACATTTTCTTTAATAGGTGGAGAATACTCTATAAAGGCACAAGATGATGTTTTAGAGGGCCTTAAAAATGTTTTAAGTCAGCATCAACTAAAATTAGACGATACATTACATTTAACTGGCAATGAAAGTTACAAATCAGGTATAAAAACATTTGAACAATTGCAATCGAATTTACCAGATGCTGTTCTTTGTATTAGTGATGAGCAAGCAATAGGTATATTGCATAGTGCACAAGATGCTGGAGTGAAAGTACCTGAAGACTTACAGATTATTAGTTTTAACAATACACGTTTAGTAGAAATGGTGAGACCACAGTTATCTAGTGTTATTCAACCATTGTATGATATTGGTGCTGTTGGAATGAGATTACTGACTAAATACATGAACGATGAAGAAATTGAAAATCCTAATGTCATATTGCCTCATAGAATAGAATATCGTGGGACAACTCAGTAATAATAATTAGTGACATATAAGATATCTATATTAATGCTCTATAGTGAAATAAATATTTTCATTATAGAGTGTTTTTCATATTCACTCATTGTATCTGAATCAATCAATTTTTCTATTTAAATTCACTTTAACACACATTACTAAGGAATAACTTTATAACTGTTCTTGTTAGTACAATTAAATATTTAGTAATTTTATGGGTAAATACGATTATTTTCATATCAATGAATTACAAGTATTGTTATACGTGTAACTTTTGTGAAAAATTTCTTATGTATCCAGAATACGAATAGCATGATTATTTCTAAAATAACGAACTTTTAGCACTAAATATATTAAAATATTCGACATTTAAATGTAAGTCGGTTATCATGATTCATATAACTCGTTAATTATATAAAATCAAGGGGCTGAATATTTTGGCACAATTATCAGATTTAGAAATAGCAAACTTATCAAAACTTAAACCAATAAGTGAAATTGCAAGAAAAGTAGGGATTACTGAGGATGCTTTAGAACCATACGGCCACTATAAAGCTAAAATAGATATTAATCAGATACAAGAACAGGAGAAAAAAGGGAAAGTCGTATTAGTAACTGCTATGAGCCCAACACCAGCTGGTGAAGGAAAATCCACAGTAACTGTAGGTTTAGCAGATGCATTTAACAAGTTGAATCATAATGTTACTGTTGCATTACGAGAACCTGCCTTAGGACCAACTTTTGGTATTAAAGGAGGCGCAACAGGTGGTGGTTATGCTCAAGTACTTCCTATGGAAGATATTAATTTACATTTTAATGGTGATTTTCATGCAATTACTACTGCAAACAATGCACTTTCCGCATTTATCGACAACCACCTACATCAAGGAAATGAATTGGGAATTGATCAACGAAGAATTGAATGGAAACGTGTTTTAGATATGAATGATCGTGCGTTACGTCATGTTAACGTAGGATTAGGTGGTACAACTCACGGAGTACCTAGAGAAGATGGTTTTAATATAACAGTTGCGTCAGAGATAATGGCTATTTTATGTCTAAGCCGAAATATCAAAGATTTAAAAGAAAAAATAAGTCGAATTACCATTGGTTATACACGTCATCATAAACCTATAACAGTTTCTGATTTGAAAGTAGAAGGTGCATTAACTTTAATACTTAAAGATGCGATTAAACCAAATTTAGTTCAAACAATTGAGGGAACTCCAGCTCTTGTTCACGGAGGCCCTTTTGCCAATATTGCTCATGGTTGTAACTCTATATTAGCAACTGAAACTGCTAGAAACTTATCTGATATTGTTGTTACAGAAGCAGGATTTGGTTCTGATTTAGGTGCCGAGAAGTTTATGAACATTAAAGCTCGTGAAGCAGGTTTCGATCCATCAGCAGTTGTTGTTGTAGCAACGATTCGTGCTTTGAAAATGCACGGTGGTGTTGCAAAAGACCAACTTCAACATGAGAACATAGAGGCTGTTGAAGCGGGACTTGTTAATCTTGAAAGACATGTGAATAATATTAAAAAATACGGTGTCGAACCAATAGTAGCTTTAAATGCATTTATTCATGACACACCTTCTGAAACAGCGTGTGTGAAACAATGGGCTAAAGATAATCAAGTGCGTATTGCTTTAACAGAAGTATGGGAAAAAGGTGGAGAAGGTGGAATTGAACTTGCTAACCAAGTGTTCGATGTAATGCAGGAACCTCAAAACTTTAAGCATTTATATGAGTTAAAACAACCACTCGAAGCTAAAATTGAAACAATTGTTAAAGAAATTTATGGAGGTTCAAAAGTAAATTTCAGTAGTAAAGCACAAAAACAATTAAAGCAATTTAAAGAGAATGGCTGGGATGAATATCCGATTTGTATGGCTAAAACTCAATATTCATTTAGTGATGATCAGACATTGTTAGGTGCCCCGAATGATTTTGAAATAACAATTAGAGAACTTGAAGCCAAAACAGGCGCTGGATTCATCGTTGCATTAACTGGTGCTATAATGACTATGCCTGGTTTACCGAAGAAACCAGCTGCACTAAATATGGATGTTACTGATGATGGGAAAGCAATAGGTCTTTTCTAAGAAAATAAAAAAGAGAGTGAGACAGTGTTATTAATAAATATTGCTCGCTCTCTTTTCATTTCAAAAATTTCGATAAATATATCTGATTTTTATTCGTCTTTCGATTGTTTCAGCAAGTGCTGTTTAATATTGTATTTTTTAGCGTTTTCGTATTGTTGTTTAGAAATTTTTCCTTCAACACGCATACGTTTAAGTACGTATTGTTGACGTTTCATGCTCAATTTTAAAAGATGGTAAGGCTTTACTTTGCCGTGTTCGTCATAAGGCGTATAGCCGTATGGACTTTGCAGTAAGCCAATGAGATAAGCTGATTGTGCAATATTCAAATCTTTTGCAGGTATACCAAACAGACTATATGAAGCAGACGATATACCAGTTATATTGGCACCGTTGTAGTCATGACCAAATGGGACGATATTTAAATACGTATATATGATTTCATCTTTTGATAATAAATTTTCGACCCGTGTAGCCAAGATAATTTCATTTGCTTTACGACTATAAGTTTTTTTATTTGAGAGCACTTGATTTTTTACTAATTGTTGCGTGATAGTACTACCACCAGAAGATTGGTTTGAATTTGTGATATCTTGAAGCATCGCCCTTAAAAGTGCTTTAGGCATAATACCGTTATGTTTATAAAATAATGTATCTTCAGAGGCTGTAAGTGCATGTATAATATTTGAATTTACATGGTTCGGTCCAACTATGAGTGTATTTTGTGAATGATCATATTCTTCTAAAATTTGATTATTATGATTTATTAGCTCATCGCCAGGTATATGAAGGATTTTTGCTTTCAACTCTCGATCACTTATTGACGAAGCATCTTTAGTTAGTTGTTGGAAGTATAATACTAATGACAACAGTATAATAAAACCAATCAAAAAAACCACCAAAAAAATTACGACACATATATGTTTGACCTTCTTATATAAATGTTCAAATTTAGTATATTTATCTGTAGTTAGTATTTGATACTTGTTGAAATGCATTAGATACCTCCTAAAGTTAGATATAGTATACCATATCTTGAAAGTTGACTTTTAAAATAATGTTAACTATAATAATATTCAATTCAATATGTTTTGAATATAAAGGACAAGTAACTTTTGAGAAAGCTTAAAGAGAACTAGTGGTGGCTGTGAACTAGTAGTTTCTTATTGGTGAATACACCTTGCTATTTTTATTATTCAACGTTTTATTAATGAACGTATCATTAATAGAGATATTTATGAGTAACGAACTCTATCTAAGTATGGTGGTACCGTGCACAAGCGCCCTTACATTTTGTAGGGGCGCTTTTTAATATGTTTGAATAAATCACTTATATCACTATATTTATTAAATATCTTTAACTTTTTTAAATTTATAAAATAATTTAGGAGGATTTTATCAATGGCTAATGCTTTAATAGAAGATTTAAAATGGAGAGGGTTAATTTATCAACAAACAGATGAAGAGGGTATCGAAGAATTATTAAATAAGGAACAGGTCACTTTATATTGCGGCGCAGATCCTACAGCTGATAGTTTACATATTGGTCACTTGTTACCTTTTTTAACATTAAGACGCTTCCAAGAACATGGGCATCGTCCTATCGTCTTAATTGGTGGAGGTACTGGTATGATAGGAGATCCTTCTGGAAAGTCTGAAGAGCGCGTGTTACAAACAGAATCACAAGTTGAAGCTAACGTCAAAGGCCTGTCTAATCAAATGCATCGATTATTTGAATTTGGCAGTGATAAAGGGGCAAAATTAGTTAATAATAAAGATTGGCTTGGTCAAATTTCGTTGATTAGTTTTCTTAGAGATTATGGTAAACATGTTGGCGTTAACTATATGCTAGGAAAAGATTCTATTCAAACACGTTTAGAACATGGTATCTCTTATACAGAATTTACTTATACTATTTTACAAGCTATTGATTTTGGCTATTTAAATCGTGAGTTAAATTGTAAAATTCAAGTAGGCGGATCTGATCAATGGGGTAATATTACAAGTGGTATTGAATTAATGCGACGAATGTATGGACAAACTGAGGCATATGGCCTAACAATCCCATTAGTAACTAAATCAGATGGGAAGAAATTTGGTAAATCAGAGTCTGGAGCTGTGTGGTTAGATCCTGAAAAGACAAGTCCATATGAATTTTATCAATTTTGGATTAATCAATCTGACGAAGATGTAATTAAATTCTTAAAATATTTTACTTTTTTAGAAAAAGAAGAAATTAATCGATTAGAACAATCAAAAAATGAAGCGCCTCACTTACGTGAAGCACAGAAAGCACTAGCGGAAAATGTTACGAAATTTATTCATGGTGAAGCAGCTTTAAAAGACGCTATACGTATTTCAAAAGCACTGTTTAGCGGAGATTTAAAATCATTATCTGCTAAAGAACTTAAAGAAGGGTTTAAAGACGTACCTCAAGTAACGCTATCTACAAAAACGACAAATATAGTTGAAGCACTTATTGAAACAGGTATTGCTTCATCTAAACGCCAAGCACGTGAAGATGTAAACAACGGTGCAATATATATTAATGGTGAACGTCAACAATCAGTCGATTATGAGTTAAGTAGTAAAGACCTTATTGAAGATGAAATTACAATAATTCGACGAGGAAAGAAAAAATATTTCATGGTTAATTACCAATCATAAATGAAAAAATTTGATTGAATCATTTCACAATGTTTTCTATATATTATAAAAATTAAAAGATTTATTTAAAAAGGAATAACTATAAAAGTAAAACTCTGAGTATCTCTTACTATGAAGTATACTCAGAGTTTTTACTTAAAATCGATCAACTATAATATATTAAAATCAATAAACGTAATATGAAAATTTTTTATTGAGCAAATTGACTTTGTGATTGAGATGATTCAGATGCAGATGCTTGTTTTTTTAATTTTACATTAATGTCTTGTGTCTTACCATCTCTGATAACTTTTAGAGTAACCGTTTCACCTGGTTTTTTGCTCTCGTATAAATAAGTTCTTAAATCTGTATCATCTTTTATTTGTTTACCATCTATTCCAGTAATAATATCACCCTTTTTAATGGCATTTTCACTGTCTACTTTAGCTACATAAACGCCTTTGTCTTTATGAGTATGTAGTTCTTTACGATAGTTTTCAGGAATATCACTTAAATTTATAAGACCTATACCGATTGAAGGGCGTTCGATTTTACCATGTTTAACGAGTTGTTCGATGGTCACTCTAACTTCATTACTAGGTATAGCAAAACCTATACCTTCTACTTGTGCTGCCGCAATTTTCATGGAATTGATACCAACGAGATTTCCGTTAATATCCACTAATGCACCACCCGAATTACCGGGATTTATTGCAGCGTCTGTCTGTAAAACATTAACTTTAGTATTACCAGCAGAAGTATTGGCGTCAATTGTACGTTCGCTAGCTGAAATAATTCCTGATGTAACAGAATTTGCAAATTCTAATCCTAGAGGATTACCCATTGCAAAAACACTATCTCCTGTTTGAACTTTTGACGAATTAGCAAATTGAATTGCTTTTATTCCTTTTGTATCTTTTATTTTTAGAACAGCAATATCTGTTAGGGCGTCTTTACCTATTAATTTGGCATCTACTTGTTTTGAATTATGTAGTTGAACTTTAATTTCCGAAGCACCATCAACAACGTGATTATTTGTAACGATATATGCGGAACCATCACTTATTTGATAAATCACACCGGAACCAATTCCCGCTTCTTTTGATTTAGATGCCTTACCGTTGAATAAATCATCAAGGTTTGTAGATTTTTGCATGTTTATCACGCCGACAATTGCGGGAGAAACGTCTTTAATCATGTCATGTACTGATTTGTATTGATTACTTTTACCATCTAGCTGATTGCCACCATGACTATTTGAAACTTGATGAACAGTAGCACCTTCATTGTTAAAACCATTTTTATTTAGGAGTTTACCAATACCTAAGACGAGAAGTGCTCCAATAATTCCAGCGATTATTGCAACAATAATTGTTTTAATCCATGGAAAAGTGTGTCGCTTCTGTGAAGAATTACGATAGTGGTGTTGATTCTTTTCTTGTTCTGACATTTGTTACCTCCATAATTTGTAGTCTGTATTACTATTATGTATCGTTTGTATAAAATTTGCTAGCAATCAACTATACGACTTTAGGAGTATTATCATAAATGATATTGTTGCCTTTAAGATATAGAAGAATCATTGCTTGATACAAATAATTTTGTTGTTATATTGATATGTATTTCAGTGCTATAGTTATCTAATGACTAAAGAAAACATGTGTTGTATTGTTCTATGAATTTGATAGTGATAAAATCATTATGATAAAGAAAATAAGCAGGTGACATTATGTACAATTTTATAAGTAAGATTTTAGATGTTATTTTAGTGAAAATGTCTAAATCATTATATGTTATTGGTAAGGAAAATATTCCTAAAGATAGTAAATATGTTGTAACTTGTACGCATGAAAGTTATAACGAAGTAATCATGTTAGGAATGGCATTACTACCTAATCAAATCCATTATATGGCTAAAAAAGAATTATTTAAGAATCAGTGGGCTGGCAAATTTTTGAAATCACTAAATGCATTTCCAGTTGATAGAGAAAATCCTGGTCCAAGTACATTAAAAAAACCAGTGAATTTACTTAAAGAACATAAAACTATAGGTATTTTCCCAACTGGTCATCGTACTTCAGTAGAGGGAGCCCCATTAAAACGTGGTGCAGCTACTATAGCAATGCTTGGGAAAGCACCTATCTTACCAGCAGCTTATGTGGGTCCAAAAAAAATTCATGGTTTGATTACAGGTCAAGCATTAATCAAAATTGGTAAACCAATTGAGATGGATGATATTCCAAAGGATTTGAAACGGAACGAGAAAGTTGATTTCTTAACCAAAGAAATCGAAAGACGCACAACTCAATTACAAAAAGAACTTAATGAAATTTCACATAGTTTAAAGAAATAGAGTGATATAGATATCATTACTGTTGAGGAACGTCGTACAATTAAATGATTTGTATAGACGTTCTTTCTTTTAGATTATAATTAAGCGTTTACATTAAGGTGGATAATTATTTTTCTAGAGCAAATAATTTTGTTTTAATGTATGGAATAGAAAACGATTTTGTATTACGGTGTTTTAACGTTTGATAATAAAAATAAGGGATGATATAAATGTATAAACTTTTGCAACATTTGGGTAGGTCTCTCATGTTACCTGTAGCAGTTCTGCCAGCAGCCGCAATTATTGTAGGCATAGGTCATGTTTTAGATGCTTTAAATATACTTCCTCAAGCTGCACTCTTTTTCACAAGTGTTGGGACCACTATATTAGAGCAATTAGGTATATTATTTGCTATTGGTGTAGCTATCGGTATGGCTAAGAAGAATGATGGCGCAGTAGCATTAGCGGCAGCGTTAGGATTTTTTATAGTTACAGTAGTACTATCTCCAGAAAAATTAGCAACTTTGTTACAAATTAAAGAATCTAAAATTGATTTAGCATTCAGTCAAATGAATAATGGAAATGTGTTTGTAGGGATTATTATAGGTTTGATTGCTGCATATAGTTATAACAAATTTAGTGAAACGAATTTACCTATGGCCTTATCATTCTTCAGTGGGAAACGACTTGTTCCAATCATGACAGCATTCTTTTGTACAATTTTAGCGATTATTTTATTATTGATTTGGCCTCCAGTTTATAATGGGATAGTTACTTTTGGTAAGTGGATTGTTGGTATGGGTCCATTCGGTGCATTATTATATGGTTTTTTTAATAGATTGTTAATACCTACTGGGTTGCATCATGCGCTCAATAATGTATTTTGGTTTGATACTGCTGGAATAAATGACATAGGTAAATTTCAAAGTGGTAAAAATGCCATTAAGGGAATTACTGGCAGATACCAAGCAGGATTTTTCCCTGTTATGATGTTTGGTGTACCGGCAGCAGCTTTGGCGATGTATCATACTGCAAAGACGAATCAAAAAAAACAAGTTTATGCTTGGTTTTTAGCAAGTTCAGTTTCGGCATTCTTTGTGGGTGTAACTGAACCCATAGAGTTTGCATTCATGTTTGTAGCTCCAGTTTTATTTGTTATTCATGCTGTTTTAACTGGATTATCATTATTTATAGCAGCAATGTTTCATTGGACAGCAGGATTTTCATTTAGTGCAGGTCTTATAGATTATGTGCTTTCATTGGTTAATCCGATATCTAATCAACCTTGGATGTTATTATTGCAGGGTGTAGTCTTTTTTATTATCTATTACGTTATCTTTAGAGTTGTCATACAAGTCTTTAATTTAAGTACTATAGGTAGGGGAGATAATGAACTTATCGATCCAACATCAAATGATACTTCTGAAATGGAAGTATTACAGAACAAAACCACTACAAGTAAATATTATCAAAACGCAAAACGTATTTTAGACGGATTAGGTGGTAAAGAAAACATTATTAGTTTAAATCATTGTGCAACAAGGCTTAGATTGGAGCTTAAAGATAATTCGATTATAGATGAGCAGAAAATTAAAAATGCTGGAGCTATTGGTATAACTCAAAATGGACACCATTATACCCAAGTGATTATTGGAACACACGTACAACAAGTTGCCAATGAAATGGATCACCAAATGAATTAGTTTGTGAAAGGGGTGGCTCGTAAGGAGTTTGCCCTTTTTTATTGAACCATGTAATATAGTTATATCAGAATTTTCTGAAATGAAAGGGGTAAGGCATGAAGGCTATATTATTTGATGTAGATGGCGTATTTTTAAGTGAAGAACGATGTTTTGATGTTTCAGCAATTACTGTAGCTGAACTTTTATCGAGTCCAGATTTTTTAAATTGTGACATAGATATTCATTTTGATGGTAATTTAACTGAAAATGATATAAACAAAATACGTAGAAACGTATTTAATAATGACCGAATATTAAATCAACTAAAGTCACTTGGTTTAAATTCAAATTGGGATATGCTATTTATTGTATTTAGTATTCATTTAATTGATAAAGCTAAACAATTAAAACCATCATTACGAGATCAATTACTTGATGAATTATTGTTTACCAAAGAGACTTTAAAGGAAATAGCAAAGGATTTAACTGATAAAACGATAAATTATAGCTTACCTTACGATGTGATAGCTTCGTTTAGAAATGGTAAAGATGCTATTTACGAAGATTTGGAAGTTTACGCTAAAAATCAATTAGAACTTAACAACACTAGTTTATTTAAATTGAAAAGTGCTTTATGGACATTAGCAAAAGATATATATCAAGAATGGTATTTAGGAAAAGCTTTATTTAATCAAGTTGAATATAAAAAAGATATTCAAGATTTTAAGAAAGGTTTCATTTATGATGAGGTCATTCTTAAACCTATAGAAGAAATTCAATTATTACTTCAAAATCTAATAGAAGCGGGATATCAAATTGCGATAGCAACTGGTAGACCTCGAACTGAAACAATTATTCCATTTCAATCATTGGGATTAAAATCTTATTTTAAAGATGAACATATCGTAACGGCAAGTGAGGTGTTGCTAGCAGAGAAACAATTTCCTCAATATCAACCTTTAGGAAAACCTAACCCGTTTAGTTACATCGCTACGTTAAATGGAAATTATAATGACCAATATGAACGATATGCGACAAAGCAAGAAGATATCGTAAATAAAGATGAGGTTTACATAGTAGGCGACTCTTTAGCTGATTTATTAAGTGCGAAGAAGATAGGGGCTACGTTCATTGGTACTTTAACTGGTTTAAAAGGTAAAGCTGCTCACTCTGAATTAGTTGCAAATGGAGCAGATCATGTAGTAGAGGATATAACTAAGATTCGAAAAATTCTATTATAGACAAAAAATGACCTCAGATTGTATATTAATTTCAATCTGAGGTATTTTTGTTGGTTTATAAAAAGACGAAAGTAGTTAATCAAATTGTTAACTTAGTGCTAATAATTTTGTTGAATCCGCTTGTTTCATTTAAAATTTTTATAACTTCCTCACTTGCTTGTTGATCAATAGAAAGAATCATTAAAGCATCTCCACCAGCATCGTTACGTCCTAAAGTCATTGACGCAATATTAATTCCGTGACTTCCCAATAGGTTGCCTGTTTGTCCTACTATACCAGGTTTATCTTTATGACATGTTACTAATTGATATTGGTTAGGTTTAAAATCAAGTGAGTAATCATTAATACGTACTATTCTTGGGCCAAAACCTGCGAATACCGTTGCGCCAATTTTGATTTTATCTTGATCATTAACTAGTTCTAGCTCAATGTAACTACTAAAGCCAGAATGTTTCTTTTGTTTTTCTATATTATACGTGACACCTTGTTGGTTAAGTATTGCTAATGCATTAATAATATTGACTTCATTACCTAAATCTTCTTTCAAGATGTTCGTTATAATTGTTCTTGTAATTAAACTAGTGTCATTTTGCGCTAAGTCACCAGCATATTTAACTTTAATTTCACTCGGAGCACCATCGAGAAGCTGAATAGCAAACTCACCAATAGTTGTACTTAAACCTATAAAGCTTTGAGTTGTTTTATCAACTTTGCTTAAATCCATTTTTGGAGCATTCACAGCATGCTCAACATTCCCTTTAGTTAGAATTTCAATTATTTCTTCAGATACAGAGACTGCAACCTTCTCTTGCGCTTCTACAGTAGAGGCGCCAAGATGTGGTGTGACAATAATTTTATCATGTTGAATGAGAGGGGAATCAGTAGGAGGTTCATGTTCAAATACGTCAATAGCTGCACGATCTATTAAGTTATTATCTAATGCTTCAATAAGTGCAGTTTCATCTATAATACCCCCTCTGGCAACATTTATGATTTGTAAGTTTTGTTTAGCTTTGTTAAAGAAAGATGAACCAACAATTCCTCGAGTTTTAGGTGTTAATGGTGTGTGAACTGTTACAAAGTCGGATTTTTCGGCAATTTCATCAACAGTTGCAATTTGAATATCTAATGACTTCGCTTTATCTTCTGTTAAATAAGGATCGAACGCTAAAATTTTCATACCGAAACTCTGCGCACGTTTAGCGACGCCCAAACCAATCCTACCAGCACCGATAACACCTAAGGTTTTGCCATAAAGTTCAACCCCTCTAAATGCTTTACGATTCCATTCTTTGTTACGTAAAGATTGGTGTGCTTGAGGAATATTTCGTGCCATTGCAAGCAACATAGCTACTGAATGTTCTGTAGCAGAAATTGTATTACCATCAGGAGCATTAATTACTAAAATACCTTTTAAAGTCGCTGCTTCTATATTAATATTATCCACACCTACACCAGCTCTTGCAATGACCTTCAAATTTGTTGCAGCATTAATAATTCGCTCTGTTACTTGGGTTTGACTTCGTACGATAAGAGCATCATAAGTTGAAATCATATTTACTAAATCATTTTCAGATAAATCTGTTTGTATATCTACGTCAAATTCTGGATGTTTTAAAATACTTTGTAAACCATCCTCAGAAATTGGGTCTGATACTAATATCTTATGACTCATGTCTAATAACCTCCATAAATTGAGTTATCCCTGTTCCAATATAATTGACATTTCTATTAGAAGTTAAAATAATTTCCAATGCAGACACGACTGCTAAAATATCAAAAGGAGATATTTTCCCCATGTGACCAATTCTCAAAATTTGTCCTTTTAAGTGTCCTTGTCCCCCAGCAATAGTTATATTGAATTGAGATTTAAGTTGATTTTTAATGATATTAAGTTCTTCTTGATTTTTTGGAACAAATGAGGTCACAGTAGGTGAGGCATGAGCATCATCTTTTACTAATAATTCTAATTCAAGTGCCTTTAGTGCTGCTCTTAAGGCATTACGTATTTTAAAATGGCGTGAAATAACGTGATTTAATCCTTCTTTTTTTACAAGTTCTACATAAGCATTTATTCCTCTAAATAGACCAACATTAGGGGTGAAGGGCGTTGAATTTTGCTCTTGTGATTTTATGTATTTATTTAAATCTAAATAGAATCTCGGTGTTTTTACATCAGCAAATCGTTTTTTTGCTCTATCGCTATAAGCAACAAATGCTAGACCTGGTGGTAGCATGATAGCTTTTTGACTTCCCGAAACTAATACATCGATTTTATCTTTTGTTAAATCAACATCCACTGCACCGATACAGCTTACACCATCAACAATAAAATATAAGGAATTATCAAAAGCTTTAAGTGCATGACCTAATTGGTGAACTGGATGTATGACACCAGTAGATGTTTCACAAAATTGAGTGAATACTGCAGTGACTGGAACGTTTAATTGCTTTAAATAAGTGATAAAGTCATCAACTATTACAGCTTCACCCCAGTTAACATCATATACATGTACATGATTATAATAAGTTTGTGCGATTTGTTTAAAGCGATTTCCAAATGCACCAGAAACAATTATCACAATATGATCGTCAGGATTCGCGATGTTAAGCATACTTGCTTCTAATACGCTAGTGCCACTAGATGTAAGAATAAGTACTTCGTTTTTGCTACCAAATACTGGCTTTAAACCTTTAAATGCTTCACTAGCAATTTCCTCAAAGTCAGTAGAACGATGACCTACCATTGGTAATTGTACGGCACTCAAGATTTGTTCCGGTACAGGAGTTGGTCCAGGTGTTAATAATAAAGGTTGGTAATACTGCATTGTACATTCCTCCCATAATAAGATTTATTTATTTTAGCAAAAATTCTGAATATTTAAAACCCTTATTATATAGCTATCACATAATTAAAACGTTTACATGTTTAAAATTTGTGATAGCTATATGATTTATATTAAATTAGGTTCAATTGAAATAATGACATTATTCCGTATTGCATTAGATATCATACAATTATTATCTGCAATCACTAATAATTTATCTAAAATACTTTTAAGCTTTTCTGTTTGAGAAGAGGGTACTTTAATTGAGGGATAATGTGTAATACGTTCCATTTTAAATTTTTTATTTTCAAACGAGGCTGTACCTATTGACTGTTGATTAATTTTTACATTAGTAAAACCACTCTTTTCTAGTGTTGCAGCGAGTGAAATGATGTAACAAGATGATGCTGCACTTACTAGTAATTCATCTGGATTTGTGCCTTCTCCTTGGCCACCGAGTGAAGAGGGGATGGATATATTTTCATTGATAATATCTCCTCGAAGTTTACCTACTTCTTCGCGTCCACCTAGCCATTCAGTTTTAACTTTAAAATCATGTCTAACCATATGAATTGACCTCCAATTTAATTATGGTAATTTAAGTTTAGGGCAAATTAAATAAGTTTAAAAGAAAGGTGACTTTGATGAAATTTCGACGTCCAAATCAACATTTCCAAATCGTAGCGCATAGAGGATTACCTGAAGATTATCCTGAAAATACTATTATCGCTTATCGACATGCGCTCATGTTACATATAGATATGTTGGAAATTGATGTACATTACACAAAAGATAAAGAACTTGTCGTTATACATGATGATACTATCGATCGTACGTCAAATGGTAAAGGTAAGGTTTCTGATTTTACTTTAAAAGAATTAAAAGCGTTAGATTTTGGTTTCTATAAAGGAGAGAAATTTAAAGGGGAGAGTATACCGACTTTTGATGAAGTGTTAGATTTAGCAGATAACTTTTCACAAAAATTATTAATAGAAATAAAAAAGCCTAGTCAGTATCCAAATATTGAAAATATGATTGTTGATAAATTGAAGGAAAGACAAATATCTAAATCTAAAGTGATTTTACAATCATTCGATTTTGATTGTGTAAAAAAATTGTCAGCAATGAATTTAGATTATGAATTAGGTTTATTAATTAGTAAGAAAAAATATTGGCACAAGTTACCAAATTTCAAAAAAATTGCCAAAGTTGCTGATTATGCTAATCCTAATTATCAAATTGTTTCGAAGAAATTTATGCAACTTGCTCATGAGGAAGAGTTAAAAGTATTACCTTATACTGTAAATAAATTAAAAGAATCACAAAAATTAATAGATATTGGTGTTGACGGTATTATTTCCGATGTACCTGAAGATTTATTTGAGCTATAAGAATGAGAGGAAATGTAGGTATAGAACGCGAAGTTCAATACGTACAATCATCAGTTACTTCAAAAAGTAATAAATAAGAGCGTATTTTCAATTAAGTTGAGTATTGATTATTGTTAATAAAAACTGGAATATTATTTAATATCCCAGTTTTTATTAAACAAAATGCATCATACATTTAAATACTTAAAAACCAAAATGAGATAGAAATTTTTACATAAAATAAAACACCCAAATCCAAGATTGGAATTGGGTGTAAAAATAGAAGTCGATTATCTTGAGTAGTACTCAACGATTAATTGTTCATTGATTTCAGCTGGTAACTCGCTACGTTCAGGGAATCGAACGAAAGTACCTTTTAAGTTGTCAGCATCGAAGTCTAAATATTCTGGTACGAAATTGTTAATTTCAACAGATTCTTTAATAATATCTAAGTTTTGTGATTTTTCACGAACTGTAATCACTTGACCAGGTTTTAATGAGTAAGATGGGATGTCTACGCGTCCACCATCCACTTCAATGTGACCGTGGTTTACTAATTGACGTGCTTGACGACGTGTACGAGCTAAACCTAATGAATAAACAACTGCATCTAAACGACTAGCAAGTAAAATCATGAAGTTTTCACCGTGTACACCATATTGCTTACCAGCAATATCAAATGTGTTACGGAATTGTCTTTCAGTCATTCCATATAAGTAACGTAATTTTTGTTTTTCACGTAATTGTAAACCATATTCTGATAATTTTTTACGTTGGTTAGGACCGTGTTGTCCTGGTGCATATGGTCGTTTTTCTAATTCTTTACCAGTACCGCTTAATGAGATACCTAAACGACGAGATTTTTTCCAGTTTGAACCTCTGAATCGAGCCATGTGAGACTCCTCCTTTTTCTTTTTTGTTGTTATGAAAAAACAAAAAAGAGTGTTACATGCTTATCGAGATATATTGTTTTATGTGTCTTCACCTTATAGCGACAGTTACGCGACACGTCCACATTGGGAACAACATAGAGCTAGATAATATATAACTGCTATTTTCGTTAATTCACACAAAGATTATTCTATCATTTTAAAAGAAAGTGTCAAGATTTTTTTAAATTTGATTGAGTTGTTTTTCTAAAGTTTTTACAATGGATTCAAGTCCTTCTTGATCATCTTGTGAAAATCTGTTTTTTATAGGAGCGTCAATATCTAATACTCCGATAATCTTGCCGTTTTGATGTAATGGAATAACAATTTCTGATTGACTATTTGCGTCACAAGCTATGTGGCCAGGGAATTGATGGACGTCTTTAACACGTTGTGTTTCACCAGATGAAACGGCAGTGCCACAAACCCCTTTACCAATAGCAATATGTACACAAGCAGGATGACCTTGAAATGGCCCAAGAATAAGTTCGTTATTTTCAATAAGGTAAAAACCTACCCAATTAATTTGATCAATTGTATCGTTAAGAAGGGCAGAAGTATTGCTTAATATTGCAATTAAATTCTTTTCATCTTCGATTAAACTAGCAAGTTGTTTTGATATCAGTTTGTAATTTGTTGGAATATTCTTTGTCATCGTCATACCTCGTTACTACAATTTTTAATTTAGTATAATCTTTTAAAAATAATCTATCAATTAATTGATTTTGTGATTTAACGACGCACAAAATTACGTTATAATGTAAGATGATAAAATAGGAGGAGAAGTATATGGTGTTATTTATCATATTAGCAATATTAGTAGTTATTTTAATTGCTATTGGCGTATTGTTTTATATGCGCTCAAACAAAAGAAATTTAATTGAAAAAACAGAAGAGCGTAAGAACGAAATTGAACAATTACCTTTAGATGATAACCTAAGAAAACTTACTGGTTTAAATTTAAAAGGTGAAACAAAGACTAAGTATGATGCAATGAAAAAAGACAACACAGAAACTACAAATAAATACTTAGCTCCAGTGGAAGAAAAAATTCAAAATGCTGAAGAGTTGTTAGAGAAATTTAAATTCACGGCAGCACAAACTGAAATTGATGATGCTCACGAATTAATGGATCAATACGAAGAGAATTATCAGCATCAAGTAACTCAAGTGGACGACATTATAAACTTACATAAAGAAAATGAAGCATTGTATGAAAAGTGTAAAGTTGACTATCGTGAAATGAAACGTGATGTATTAGCCAATCGTCATCAATTTGGTGAAGCAGCTGAACCACTTGAAAATGAAATCGAAAATTATGAGCCCAAGTTAAATGAATATGAGAATTTAAAAAGTGAAGGTAATTATGTTCAAGCTCATAATCACATTGCTGCTTTAGAAGATCAAATTAAAAATTTAAAATCTTATATGGATGAAATTCCAGAATTAATTCGAGAAACTCAAAAAGAATTACCAGGACAGTTTCAAGATTTAAAATATGGATGTAGAGACTTAAAGGTTGAAGGCTATGATTTAGACCATGTCAAAGTCGATGGTACAATACAAAGTCTTAAGACAGAATTAAGTTTTGTTGAACCAATGATTAGTCGATTAGAATTAGATGAAGCTAATAATAAACTTGAAAATATTAATGATAAATTAGATGAAATGTATGATCTTATTGAATATGAAGTAAAAGCCAAAAATGAAGTTGAAGAAACGAAAGATATCATTACTGATGACTTATTTAAGGCCAAAGATATGAACTATACATTACAAACCGAAATTGAATATGTTCGTGAAAACTACTATATTAATGAATCAGATGCTCAAAGTGTAAGACAATTTGAAAATGAAATTCAAAGTCTCATCTCAGTTTATGATGATATTTTAAAAGAAACTTCTAAATCTGCGGTACGTTACAGTGAAGTACAAGATAATTTACAGTACCTTGAAGATCATGTATCTGTGATTAACAAAGAACAAGATAAACTTCAAAATCATCTTATCCAATTACGCGAAGATGAAGCTGAAGCAGAAGATAATTTATTGAGAGTGCAATCTAAGAAAGAAGAAGTTTATCGACGTTTATTAGCTTCTAATTTAACTAGCGTCCCAGAACGTTTTATTATCATGAAAAATGAAATTGATAATGAAGTAAGAGAAGTAAATGAACAATTTAGAGAACGTCCAATTCATGTTAAACAACTAAAGGATAAAGTAGCAAAAATTGTTATTCAAATGAATACATTTGAAGATGAAGCTAACGATGTACTTGTAAATGCTGTATACGCAGAAAAGCTTATTCAATATGGTAATAGATACCGTAAGGACCATCATCATGTTGATAAAAGCTTAAATGAAGCTGAACGATTATTTAAAAATAACCGATATAAACGTGCGATAGAGATAGCTGAAGAAGCATTAGAAAGTGTTGAACCTGGTATTACCAAACATATTGAAGAGCAAGTGATTAAAGAATAGTAATTTGTGTATAAATATTATACAAATGTGAGTTAAATCTACATGAGATTTACTATCTTATTTTAATCATAATTAATAGAGTCAAAGATTAGTATAAATGTATTTTTTTACAGTCATGGACTGTGCATGAATCAAAATTACCTGAGACAATAATGAATGTCTCAGGTTTTTTATTGCTCTACTAGTAGTGAATTAAAATTCATTGTCATACTCTTTTAATTTTGTGAGAAAATAGTATAATGCTTGAGTATCCTAATTTGTTAATTTATAGTGAAACAATTCATTATTAAAACAAGATTTAATTAAAATTTGAAGGAGAAGTGTTATCAGTGATTTATTTAGACAATGCAGCCACTACCAAAGCTGATCAAGATGTTGTTGATTCATTCGTGAAAGTGAACCAAACATTATACTTCAATCCAAATAGTCCTCATCATGCAGGGGTTCAAGCTGAACAATTATTATTAAAAGCAAAAAGTGAAATCAATCGTATATTAAACTTAAATAATCAGTTTGATATCATTTTTACAAGTGGCGCAACTGAATCGAATAATATACTGCTAAAAGGTATTGCGTATATGAAAAAAGAAACTGCTAATGAGATTATCACATCAGTCTTAGAACATCCTTCAGTTTTGGAAGTAATGAGGTATTTGGAAAGGGAAAAAGGTTTTAAATTAAAATACGTTGATGTGACAAAAGAAGGTAAGTTGGACACAGAACACTTAAAATCATTAATGACAGATAAAGTAGGACTTGTGACATGTATGTATGTCAATAATATTATGGGACAAATTCAACCTATTGAAGAAATAGCAAATATTGTAAAAAATTACCCACGTGCACACTTTCATGTTGATGCAGTCCAGGCTTTAGGTAAAGTGCCTATGCAAATTAATCATATTGATAGTTTGAGTTTAAGTGGTCATAAGTTTAATGGACTTAAAGGTCAGGGACTACTACTTTTAAAAAATATTCAAAACATAGAACCTATAGTACATGGTGGTGGGCAAGAATATGGGGTACGAAGTGGTACAATTAATCTACCAATGGCTATCTCTATGGTTAGAGCTATAAAGAATGCAGTTGATCAAACAAAAGAGCTTAATTTACGTTTAAGCAATTATAAAAATAAATTACTTTCATTTTTAGCAGAATACAAAAATGTATTTATCAACTCTCCTCAAAATGCATCACCTCATATTATAAATATAGGATTTCCAGGTGTTAAGGGTGAGGTACTTGTTAATGCTTTTTCCAAACAAAACGTAATGGTTTCAACTACAAGCGCTTGTTCTTCTAAGATGAATAAATTGAATGAGGTTTTACTTGCAATGGAAATTGCAGAGTCAAAAATAGAAGGTAGTATAAGAATTTCTTTAGGGGCACATACGACTGAAAACGATATATTAAGTTTTATGAATGCATTTGAATCTGTATATAAGGAAATTAAGGAGCTGTTAAAGTAATGCAATATGATCATTTATTAGTTAGATATGGAGAGCTTACGCTTAAAGGTACGAATAGAAAAATGTTTGTTAATCAACTTAAAGATAATGTGAAACGCGCGCTTATTCCATTAAGTGGTTATCATGTCAAAGGAAAGAGGGATAGAATGTACATAGAATTATCCCCTGAAGCAGACATAAATGAAATCATTCAACGCTTATCTAAAGTTTATGGTATAAAATCAATTAGTCCAGTTATAAAAATTGATAAAAACGAAGAGAAAATTAATCAATCAGCAATACAGTTATCTCATGACTTTGAAAAAGGTTCAACTTTTAAGGTTGATGTAAAACGCGTTGACAAGTCATTTCGATTGGATACGTACGAATTGCAACGTCAAGTCGGTGGAGCAATACTAAAAGAAAATAATAATATAACAGTGAATGTTAAAAATCCTGACTATGAAATTAAAATAGAAGTAAGAATGGATGCTATTTATATTTATGAAAAAGTAATCGCTGGTGCAGGTGGACTGCCAGTCGGTACAGGTGGTAAGACATTACTTATGTTAAGTGGTGGTATTGATTCTCCTGTAGCGGGAATAGAAGTAATGAAACGTGGTGTAACTGTTGAAGCAATACATTTTCATAGTCCACCGTTTACGAGCGAAAAAGCCAAAGATAAAGTTATCGAATTAACAAGAATTCTAGCGGAACGTGTTGGTCCTATCAAATTGCATCTCGTGCCATTTACAGAAATACAAAAGCAAATTAATAAAGTTGTACATCCTCGTTATACGATGACTTCTACAAGAAGAATGATGATGCGTATATCTGATAAAGTTGTACATCAAATAAATGCTAATGCTATCGTAAATGGAGAGAATCTTGGTCAAGTAGCAAGTCAGACGCTAAAGAGTATGTACGCTATTAATCATGTTACAGCTACACCTGTTTTAAGACCTCTATTAACGTTAGATAAAGAAGACATTATTAAGAAAGCGAAAGAACTTGGTACATTTGAAACATCTATTCAACCCTATGAAGATTGTTGTACAATATTTACTCCGAAAAATCCTGTAACTGAACCGGACTTTGACAAAGTAATAAAATATGAAAGTGTATTTAATTTTGATGAAATGATAGAAAATGCAGTTGAAAATATTGAAACATTAACAATAGATCAAAATTATAAAAGTGCGAAAGAACAATCTACAGATTCATTGATTAAAGATTTATTCTAAAATTCGTAATGTAATAAAAACAAAGGGGTTAGGCTTAATATGGATTGGAATTTATCGATTATGTTGATGATTGTTGCCTTTGGTTTTATCGCTTCATTCGTCGATTCTGTAGTTGGTGGGGGTGGACTAATTTCAACCCCCGCATTACTTGCAGTTGGTTTGCCACCATCTGTTGCTTTAGGTACAAATAAATTTGCGAGTTCTTTTAGTACGTTAACAAGTGCATTAAAATTTTTACGTTCAGGTAAAGTTGACTTGAAAATAGTAGGAAAGATGTTTCCACTAATATTTGTTGCTTCTGGTGGTGGTGCTATCATTGCGACATACATACCAGCAAATATTTTAAAACCGCTAATCATTATAGCATTGTCATTAGTTCTTATTTATACCGTCATACAAAAAGATTGGGGAAATATAAGAACATTTACCGATTTTACTTTTACAAAAGCAGTATTATTTACATTAATATTTATTGTTATTGGATTTTATGATGGGTTTTTAGGTGGTGGTACAGGCTCCTTTATGCTATTTACACTTTTATTATTTGGCTTTGACTTTTTAAGTGCAGCTGGTAATGCAAAGGTTTTAAATTTTGCATCAAATTGTGGTGCGTTATTATTTTTCATGATTTTAGGTCAGGTCAATTATTTTTATGGTATTATTATGGCTTCTAGCATGATGATAGGTGCGTTGTTAGGTGCTCAATTTGCTTTGAAAAAAGGGGTAGGATATGTAAAAGCTTTATTTTTAGTGGTTACTGCAATATTAATTATAAAAAATCTCTACGATTTTATTGTGCAGTAAATAATTGTTAGATTAAGAGGTTCAAATGAAATTGTAGACAAACTTTAAGTGAGTGTGTATTGCTTATCTTGTCGAGTTAATGTTTGCAAATTTGTTTGGCCTCTTTTATTACTATATTACAAAAGAACGATGTTTTTTTGGAAAGGTTTTCATTTTTTTGATAGATAATGGCTAAAAAATTGAAAACCATACGTTCTTTATCGTATCATTATAATTAACTAAGTTGATAGGAGGTCGTTACGATGACTCAAATTACATTTAAAAATAATCCCATTAAATTATCAGGTTCTGAAGTGAATGAAGGTGATATCGCACCAAATTTCACAGTGCTTGATAATAGTTTGAATCAAATTACTTTAGATGATTATAAAAACAAAAAGAAATTAATTAGTGTTATACCATCTATTGATACAGGAGTATGTGATAGTCAAACTCGAAAGTTTAATGAAGAAGCTTCAGCAGAAGATGGTGTAGTTTTAACGATATCAGTAGATTTACCTTTCGCCCAAAAAAGATGGTGTGCATCAAGCGGATTAGATAATGTAATTACTTTAAGTGATCATAAAGATTTATCTTTTGGTCGAAATTATGGACTTGTGATGGATGAATTACGCTTACTTGCACGTTCGGTATTTGTGTTAAACGAAAACAATAAAGTAGTATATAAGGAAATTGTCAGCGAAGGTACGAATTACCCTGATTTTGAAGCTGCATTAAAAGCTTACAGAAATATTTAGTCATTTTGAACTATTGACAGTAAAAAGTATTAGTGTCCATACTTGTTCGAGTAGTAAATTAATTATTTAGAGTTAATTCATACTATCAATCACGGATGGACACTTTTTTAAATAGAAAGGGATATTTTATGTCTGAAGAAAATACTATTATGGAACGTCTATTTCATAAATTAGATGATAAAGCTAAAACGTTAAACAAAGAAAATGGACAGAGTTTTATCGAAAATTTAGGGTTAGCTATGGAAGATATTTATACAAACCAAAGAGAACTTTTAGAACAAGCAACGCTTCAAGATAGAAGGAAAGCTTTTCAATTTGCATATTTAAGTTTATTACAAGAAGAAAATATTCAAGCTAATCATCAGATCACGCCTGACTCTATAGGACTCATTCTCGGTTTTCTTGTTCAACGCTTTTTAGAACATAAAAAGGAAATGCACATTGTAGATATTGCAAGTGGGGCAGGTCATCTAAGTGCAGCTGTGAAAGAAGTACTTTCTGATAAAACAATTATGCATCATCTGATAGAGGTAGATCCAGTGCTATCACGTGTAAGTGTGCATTTGGCTAATTTTTTAGAGATACCGTTTGACGTTTATCCTCAAGATGCGATTATGCCATTACCATTGGAAGAGGCTGATGTCGTGATTGGAGATTTCCCAATAGGATACTATCCTTTAGATGAACGTAGTAGAGAAATGAAGTTAGGCTTTGAAGAGGGACACAGTTATTCCCATCATCTGTTAATAGAACAATCTATTAATGCGCTAAAAGGGGCAGGTTATGCATTTTTAGTTGTTCCTAGTCATCTCTTTGAAGATGATAAAGTGAAACAGTTGGAAAATTTCATTGCTACAGAGACTGAGATGCAAGCATTTTTAAATTTACCTAAAACATTATTTAAAAATGAAAAAGCACGTAAATCTATATTGATTTTACAAAAGAAAAAATCAGGCGAAACTCGACCAGTTGAAGTCTTATTAGCCAATATCCCTGATTTTAAAAATCCTCAACAATTTCAAGGTTTCATTTCTGAATTGAATCAGTGGATAGTCACAAATCATACAAAAAAATAGTCTGTAACAATATAGTATTCAAACTGTGTTAATGATAAAATGATTATGTGAAAAATATAACTAAACAAATGATGGAGGACAATGTCTTATGTCAAAATTAATTTTGGCGGTAAATGCTGGTAGCTCATCTTTAAAGTTCCAGCTAATTAAGATGCCTGAAGAAAAACTAGTAACTAAAGGTGTGATAGAACGTATTGGTTTAAGCGATTCTATCTTCACCATTCATGTTAATGGCGAGAAGCTTACTGATATCAGAGATATCCATAATCATGAAGAAGCCGTTAATATAATGTTAGATAGTTTTAAAGAACATGAAATGATTAAAGACATCACTGATATTCAAGGAACAGGTCATCGTGTTGTACACGGTGGTGAAACTTTCCCTAAATCAGTTGTTGTTACTGATGAAGTAGAATCTCAAATTGAAGAATTAAGTGAATTAGCACCTTTACACAATCCAGCTAATTTAATGGGAATTAGAGCTTTTAGAAAGTTATTACCAGAAATCCCACACGTTGCAGTGTTTGATACTTCTTTCCATCAAACTATGCCTGAACAAGCTTATTTATATAGCTTGCCATATCATTACTATGAAGACTATGGCATACGTAAGTATGGTTTCCACGGTACAAGTCATAAATATGTATCTCGTAGAGCTGCTCAAATTGTTGGTAGACCAATTGAAGATTTAAGAATTATTTCTTGTCACATCGGTAACGGTGCATCTATTGCAGCTATAGATGGTGGAGAATCTATTGATACATCTATGGGATTCACACCACTTGCTGGTGTAACGATGGGGACTCGTTCGGGGAATCTTGATCCAGCATTAATACCATTCATTATGGAAAAAACGGGTAAAACAGCTGATGAAGTTTTAGAAATACTTAATAAAGAATCAGGATTATTAGGTCTTACTGGGACATCAAGTGATTTGCGTGATTTAACTGAAGAAGCTAAACATGGACGTCAACGTTCCCGTGTTGCTCTGGATTTATTTGCTTCAAAAATTCACAAATATATTGGCTCTTATGCAGCTAGAATGCATGGTGTAGATGTTATTGTATTTACTGCAGGAATAGGTGAAAATTCACATATTATTCGTGGTAAAGTTTTAGAAGGACTTGAGTTTATGGGTGTTTATTGGGATCCTAAGAAGAATGAAAGTTTACATGGTGAAGAAGGTTATATTAACTATCCACATTCACCTGTAAAAGTACTTGTTGTACCTACTGATGAAGAAGTAATGATATCTCGTGATGTGATTAAATATGGTAAACTTAATGATAATACACCCAAAAAAGAAGAATTTGATACCAACGAAAGTATCGAAGTGAATTAATTTTAAAAATAGAAATAATGAATTTAAATAGCATCTTTTCTATCTGTGTTTAATAATTTTAGTACATATAAAATTGAGACTGGGACTAAAAGGTCCAAGATAAGTAAATAAAGACAATTTCTATTGAAATAATATAGGAATTGTCTTTTTTATAATTTTTTTGATGATTTTCAGCT
>NZ_JBXAHW010000014.1:0-66700 GCF_058795495.1 Staphylococcus sp. GW823-FHT05F06
TTACATATAAACACAAAGTATTTTGGCGAGACTCTTGAGGGAACAGGACAAGCTGAAGACTACAGGCTGAAGCTGTCACCTAAGAAAGCGAGCCAACAATACGAATTATTTTAAATAAAGATGCCAATAAATGAATTTATGAAAATCCATTTACTGGCTATTTTGCTAGGAATTATGTCTCAGCGTCTCTTCTCTTTCCTTTCAATCCATAATAAATATTGTATACATATAAAGTCTTAGAAAGTAATCAGTTTATCGTCGTATGTAAATTTGATACTACAGACCCATGATTTCTTATGATTTATCTTTTATTATTTAAAGTGTAGAGAGGCAAGGGAGGTATAAACAACATGATTATCTACAGAAGAAATATAGAAAATGGAACACCCATTTATGAAATCATAACTAAAACTTTCAAGACAATTACTATAAAGTGTGATGAAACTTTTAATAAGTATGAAATCTATCAATTGCTCTCTCTACTAGAGAATGACGTTGACAACATGCCGACAAGTTACTCATATCGTTAACGTTATTCTAGACAACTAGACATTGCATCAAACCTAATTGAGATTTAGCACTTTTGTCTTTCCAGTCCCAAATAAAATGAGTTTTAAAGCATTTAGTCCCTTAATACGTTTAGGTTTAAAGACATTCTATCATCCCTAAATTAACACTCACCTTAACAAGTGAGAAACGCTAATGTTAGCCAAAACTTGTCCCCTTTTGTAGCTCGGAGAGAACCTTTGAGCATTGCTAACATTGGCGTTTTTAATTATTTAATTTAAAAAAAGATTATTATTTTTATCATTCTCAACTTCTAGTAATTGTTAGTTTGGTATCATCATATGTTTTAAAAACTACAATTTCATCATTTTCTTTTATTAAAAATTGTACTTCTTCATCTATATTTATAGGTTTTAAGTACTTAATTTTGTAATTCATCCAATTCACATTAAGTTCAGAAAATACTTTTTCACATATGAGTTGTCCTGGTACAATGGAACGATGGATTGGATTCTCATCATTAACTATAGTTAAATATTCATTCACCATTTCTATTGTAAATTTCATAATTTATCTTACCTCGATAAATATTTGTTTTATATACATACAATGTTTTTTATCTTTATTGATTTCGAGTCCATATGTATATTTAATGATATTTTTAATTAATTTTTGTGAAACCTTATGCAATGTCGCTTCATACGTACAATCGACTTGAAGTTGATGTTGTGTCTTAATGTGTGTCTCTTTTAATATGATAGGCTTCTTTGAAAAAGATTGAAATAACTCAAATTGTGGCCATAACTTGGCACACATAAGAGTAGGAACATAATGGTCATACTTTATATTAAGCAATTCGCAATAATTTTGAACTTCTTCATTTGTAAATTGAACTTCTCTAATTTCCATACCATCTTTCAAATAAAGCTGCATTTCCTATCCCTCCACCTATTCCCATAGTTGCTATAGTTCTAAATTGATGTTTCATATAAAATAAACGTGTGACTAACGCTGCTCCACTTGCACCATATGGATGCCCTGTAGCAATTGCTCCTCCCCAACAATTCAACTTATTCAAAGGAATGTTAAGCTGTTGTTGGCTCGCAATAACTTGAGAGCTAAATGCTTCATTTAATTCTACTGCATTTATATCATTTATAGTTAATCGTTCTTGAGCTAATAATTGATTTACTGCTGGCACTGGACCTACTCCTAAATACTGTGGTTGAACACCTACAGTTGCACTATTCACAAACTTAATCCCTTCTGTGAATCCTAATTGACGTGCCCGATTTTCTTCCATAACAATCAGTAATACTGCACCATCATTTTTCTTACAACTATTTCCTACTGTGACTGTTCCTTCATTTAAAAGTGGTTTAAGTCTGCCAAGTGTTCTGAGAGTAAGTTGAGGTTTAATACTTTCATCTTGATTAAAATATTCACCTTTCACTTTGAACGGTAAAATTTCTTGGGAAATATTACCGTTATTCATATTTTTTGATGCCAACTGATGACTGCGATACGCAAAGTCATCTTGTTCATTTCTACTGATATGATATTTCTTCGCTACATTTTCGGCTGCTTCAATCATTGAAGGGTCTTCTCCTTCTCTTGCAAAAGGCGCCCGTTCAAAAAATTGTGGAAACTCAGATTCATAAACTGACTGCGGACGTTTGATTTTCCAAGGTGCTCTACTGGTACTCTCAACACCACCTGCAATATATATTGTTCCAGCACCACTTTGTACCATCCTACAGGCTTGTATAACGGCTTCAAGACCTGAGCCACATTGACGATCAATTGTTATACCAGGTATTTTAAAATCTAATCCCGCTTCAAGTAATGATTTTCTAGCTAAATTCCCCCCATTACCTACCGTATTACCTAAAATGGCGTCATCCAAAAGAGACATTACTTTTGGATACTGATCTGTAAAATGATTAAATAAAGGTTCTAGTAATGATTCAGGTTCTAAATGCCTCAATCGGCCACCATACTTACCGAAAGCTATACGTTTTGCTGCAATAATAACAGGTTGTTTCATTTTTATAACTCTCCATTAATAAATTTATTTTTCATCTCTTTTCTAGCAATCTTTCCTGATTCTGTATAAATCATATGGTCAATTTTCTTTAATTTTGATGGAACTTCTTGTCTTGAAAGATGTTTCATTAAAAAAGATTTAATTTGTCGGTAATTCAATTGTACTTTACCTGAATAAAGCAATATCGCTATTTCTCCAAATTTAGCATGTGGTATACCAATGACAAGGGCCTCATCAATGCCTTCAATATCCATAATTAAGCTTTCAATAGCTGTTGGATATACATTAATCCCCCCAACTATAATACGATCACTCTCTCTACCTACTAAAAACAAATGTTGATTTTTAATATAAGCGAAGTCGCCTGTTTTAATCCATGCCCCCTCTTGATTGCTTTGTCCAACATAACCACTAAACACCATTTCACTTCTAACGGCTAATAATCCTACTGCATCATCATCTTGATTTAATAATCGTGTCTCGACATGAGGGAAAAGTTTACCAACAGAATTAGCAGGAGATGATTGGTTAAAATTGTAGCTTATAAAACTTGCTTCAGATGTCCCAAAAAATTCTATTAAATTTGCTTGTGGATATAAATTTCTGATTTGTTGAAACTGTTGCAATGTAAGTTTAGCACCACTACTCAAAATACTTTTAATCGATGAACAATGTCGTTGAGTTGAAATAAGTTGTTGTACCATCGTTGGCACTACAAATATTGCTGTCGTTTTGTTCAATTGATTAATAAGACGCATAAGAGATAGTGGATTAAAATTTTTTTGACCTATAAATGTTTTTCCAGTACTTAATGCATAAATACATGCGTACAATGAAAGTGAATGTGATAAAGGACCCGGTGCTACAATGGTTTCTTCACAATGCTGGAGTAATTTCTCATTTTCCTTAAAAGAAACTATCCAAGAATGTTCATTTCTATAAAACGCTTTGGGTAAACCTGTAGTTCCTGACGTGAAACCTATATGTATAACATTACGTGGGATAACCTCATCATTATAAATTGAGTTATCATGATTTGAGGTAAGATGATTATCTTTAATTAACCATTGTATGTCATAACTTTTTACAAGTTGATGTATCCTTTCATTACTCCATTGATGATTAAAAATGCAAGGAATTCCACCTCTTTGATGTACCGCAAAATAGTTAATAATATTATTTACAGGATGTTCATCCATTAGACCTACTTTTTTGTTTAATTTTACTTCTTTATAGCGCATACTAGCCTGATAAATTTCTTTACTTAATTCTCCATACGTTAGATGTCGATCTTCAAACACTAAAGCTAATCGATGCGGGTATTGATTAATATAATGCTGTAAATATTCCATTATTTTTTTCATCTTCATCACCATTTGTAAACACTTTATATAATTATGTTTACATTATACTTGCTTCATAGTTTTAAAAAAAGAGTAGGATAAAATTCCTCATGAATTATCATCCTACCATTGAAAATATTATAAAATTGTTAAAAATTCTTCTGGATCATTAACAATATAATGAGGATTTTCATGCAACAATTCGTGTGCAGATTGTGCTCCCCATGTGACAGCGCATGTTTGCACATGAGCTTGATTCGCACTCTTGATATTCTGTGCTGTGTCCCCTATATACACGGTTTTACCTATCATTAAATGATGTTTCTGTATCAAATTTTGAATCGTTTCACAAAGAAGTTTGTCTTCATTTTTAATACAGACACCTAATGAATCAGTTATAAAACGGCTTAATCCGAGATAATCTAAATACTTTTGAGTTGTTAGTATTTCTTTATTAGACACTACAAATATTTTTTTCTTTTGGTTATGTAAAAATTTTAATGCTTCACTTATTCCGGTATATTCTTTTGATTGATGTATTTCATCGTTGCTAAAACAATGATTGTATTCATCTATTAATTTTTCTATTTGATAAAAAGACAGTTCATGTGAAGCTAGCGCTTTAAAATTGTTATATAAATTTAAATGATATGTATGTAAAATAGCTTGTTCTGTAGGTTCATCTAAATTTAATCTTTTAAAAGCGCTTTGCGTAGCTTTGACGTGACATGTTGTTGTATCAATTAGCGTTCCATCAAAATCAAAAATATAACTATCAAAATTCATGATGTTCACCTCATAGTTAAAGTTATATTATAAATATACACTTAAAGGAGTAATGTTGCACCATTTATTAAAAAAGCACCTTTGTCTAATCATAGACAAAAGTGCTCATCTCTCATTCTAGTTATTCTAAATTAGCATGATTCTCTTGCATTGTTTTTTCACTAATGTGAAATGCATCCATTAAAGGTAATACAACACTATCTAAGAATATAAGTGAAGCCTGTTCAAATAAACTACCAAGTGGTTGTTTCGAACCCTCAACATCATGTTTAGTACCTGCAGGCAATTCAACAACCGTCTCTGCAAGATTACCGATTGGCGATTCCGCATTTGTAGTTAATAAGACAATTTTTGCACCCTCAGATTGTGCTTTTTCAGCTAATAATCTTAAATGTTCTGTAGAACCTGAACCTGAAATAATAATAAACAAATCATGTTCTTTAATTGAAGGTGTTGTTGACTCACCTACAACGTAGGCATTTTTACCTAATTGATTTAAGCGCATTGCAAAACTATTAGCAACAAAACCTGAACGACCTTTACCAGCTGTAAATATGCGATCTGCACCTATAACATCATTAGCAAAACGTTCATACTCTGTATTATCTACTTGAGATAAAGTAGAATCTAACTCTTCAAGAATAAGACGATAATTATTAAATTCACTCATCTTATTTACCTTCAATAGCTGCTCTACATTGTTTTGCTGCTTCTACAGGATCGTCAGCATTCGCAATACCGCCACCAACAATAACTAAATCTGGATCTTCAGCAACAATATCTTTGATAGTATCTGGTTTAATACCACCTGCTACTGCAACCTTAGAGTTTTTGATAACAGATTTAACTGTACGCAAGCTGTCTAATGGAGATTTTCCTTCAGCTTGTAAGTCGTAACCTGTATGAACTGCGATATAGTCTGCACCCATCTCATCTAGTTCTTTAGCACGTTGTTCTAAGTTTTGCACTGCTATCATATCAACAAGCAATGCTTTTCCATGTTTATGCGCTTCTTCAACTGCTGCTTTAATTGAAGCATCTTCAGCAACACCTAAAATTGTAACAATATCTGCACCATATTTTACTGCTTGGCTCACTTCGTAATCTGCTGCATCCATAATTTTCAAGTCAGCTAATACTTTAGCATTATTAATATTTTCATTTAAATGTTGAACTGCAGGTAACCCTTCATTAATTACAATTGGCGTACCAATTTCAACAATATCTACATATTCTTCAACTTTTTGAGCTAATTTTGCTGCTTCTTCTTTATTTAATAAATCAATGGCTAATTGTAGTTCCAATGAAATTCATCCTTTCGTTTTGGGAAATTCTCTTTTGCTTATAGTTGTATACCCTTCGCTAAACTTATTAAACATATAAAATATTTTGTATATAAAACAACTATATAATTATAAACAATCTGGCGCTGCTTCATCGTCTACATAAACTTCAACATTAGGGTGTGTGTGTAAAATGGTCGCAGGTACATCTTCGGTAACCTGTTCATTTAACAGTTTACTTATAGCCTCTTTTTTCTTTGGACCAAATGCGAGTAGGATAATCCTTTTTGCTTTTAAAATACTTTTTACCCCCATTGAAACTGCTTGTCTAGGAACATCCTTTTCATTGTCAAAAAATCGACTATTTGCTTTTATGGTGCTTTCTGTTAAGTTCACCACATGTGTTTCACTATTGAAGTCAGTCCCTGGTTCATTAAAACCAATGTGACCATTTTCTCCAATTCCTAAAATTTGAATATCGATTGGCCCTCTTTCATCTAATAAATTGTTATATCGTTCCGCTTCTGCTTCTAGATTTTCTGATAAGCCATCAGGAATATGAATGTGATTTTTAACAAAATGAGGATATTGCTCAAATAGCACTTTATTCATGTAGGTATGGTAACTTTGTTGATGACTTGCTTTTAAACCTACATATTCATCTAAATTAAATGTTTCAACCTGCGACACATCAACTTTATTTTTGATTAATAAATTTACTAAGTAATGATATACGTCAGTCATAGTTCCACCAGTTGCTAAACCGAGTTTGGCATGAGGGTGCTGCTGTATTTGTTTAAACAACTCGCATGCTACATAAAATGACGCAAGATTTTTTGAATCTAAATTAATAATTTTCAATATCAAACACCTCTAATTTCAATATCACAATGATTGATGACTAACGCCTTACTCTTTTATATCTCTTAAATTATACTGTAACAAATGATTAAGATTTTAAACATATTAACGCTCTATATGTAATATTCAACGTTATTTCTTGAATTTTTCCTAATTAAATCGAGCATTCGTGTACAAATATACATAGCTTTCTAGTAAAATAGATAGATAAACGAGTTTGCTGGTAAATAATATGTTTATCGGTAGTCCGTCACTGACATATTGTTTAGTTTAAGGGAGTGAACGTGTTGGAACCAATTAAAGAACAAGAAGTGCTAGATTTATTAACTTCTTACTCAAATCAGCCTGTTTACCTACACGTTGAAACAACAAATGGTGCTTATGCAAATCATTTCGATCAACGCGTATTTAACGCTGGAACATTTTTAAGAAATATTGTCGTGACTTTTGAACATGCACAACTTAAAGGCGGCGACAAAGATCCATATCGTGTAGGTCTTAAATTAAAAGATGGTGGCTGGGTTTACGTGCAAGGACTTACGCACTATGAAGTTAATGAGAATAACGAATTTTTAATTGCAGGTTTTAATTATGAAGGACAATTGGCTGCTACAATAGAAATAAGTAAACAGCCATTTACTATATAAAGGAGGTTGCCAATCATGACTGATGAAAGACACGTACTTGTGATTTTCCCCCATCCTGATGATGAAACTTTTTCGTCTGCTGGAACTATCGCAAGTTATATTGAAAAAGGTATTCCCGTCACATATGCATGTCTTACCCTAGGACAAATGGGACGTAATCTAGGTAACCCTCCTTTTGCAACAAGAGAATCTTTACCATTTATACGTGAACGTGAGTTAGAAGAAGCATGCAAAGCAATTGGGATTACAGATTTAAGGAAAATGGGGTTAAGAGATAAAACTGTTGAATTTGAACCTTACGATCAAATGGATCAAATGATTCAATCACTTATTGACGAAACAAATCCATCATTAATTATTTCGTTCTATCCTAAATTTGCAGTTCACCCTGATCACGAGGCAACTGCAGAAGCTGTAGTACGTACAGTTGGACGCATGCATGAATCAGATCGACCCCGTCTTACACTTGTAGCGTTTAGCAATGATGCATCAGAAATTCTTGGAGAACCTGATATTCAAAATGACATATCTCAATATAGTGATATAAAACTTAAAGCTTTTGAAGCACATGCTTCACAAACAGGACCATTTTTAAAACAACTTGCTAGTCCCGAAATAGATGGTCAAGCACAAAGTTTCTTAAAAATAGAGCCATTTTGGACATATCACTTTGAATCTTAAATGGAGGTAAAACATGACAGAATTTGACTTATCCACTAGAGAGGGTCGTTGGAAACATTTCGGTTCTGTTGACCCTGTCAAAGGTACGAAACCAACTACTAAAAATGAAATGACCGATTTACAAAGTACTCATAAAAATTTCTTATTTGAAATAGAGGAAGTAGGCATTAAAAATTTAACTTATCCAGTTTTAATTGATCAGTACCAAACAGCTGGTTTATTTAGTTTTTCAACGAGTTTAAATAAAAATGAAAAAGGCATTAATATGAGTCGCATATTAGAAAGCGTTGAAAAACATTATGATAATGGCATTGAACTTGAATTTAACACACTACATCAATTGTTGCGTACTCTACAAGATAAAATGAATCAAAATGCTGCAGGTGTTGATGTGTCAGGTAAATGGTTCTTTGATCGTTATAGTCCTGTGACTAATATTAAAGCTGTAGGCCACGCAGATGTTACTTATGGTTTGGCTATTGAAAATCATACCGTTACACGCAAAGAATTAACTATTCAAGCCAAAGTAACAACACTATGTCCTTGCTCAAAAGAAATTAGTGAATATTCCGCACATAATCAACGTGGTATCGTTACAGTTAAAGCATATTTAGATAAAAATAATGATGTCATCGATGATTATAAAGATAAAATTTTAGACGCTATGGAAGCCAACGCTAGTTCTATCTTATATCCAATCTTAAAACGTCCTGATGAAAAACGAGTAACAGAACGCGCTTATGAAAATCCACGATTTGTTGAAGATTTAATTCGACTAATTGCAGCTGACTTAGTTGAATTTGACTGGATTGAAGGGTTCGATATTGAATGTCGTAATGAAGAGTCTATCCACCAGCATGATGCTTTCGCACGTCTGAAATATCGCAAATAAAACATTGAATTTCAACTACAATGCCAGTTGTATTTTTAGTTTATAAGATGCAACTGGCAATTTTTTAGCATCATCAATATCGATGATACATAATGTAACACAAAAGAAACTCACCCCATGCTAAACATTCAATGTTGAATTTATTAAAGGTCGTTACGAATCTAAATAAATCAGAAATTCTAGATTTAATTTATTGTAGTGTATTTATGCACTTGTAATTTACATACATATTATAACGTTTACAACCAACTTTAAGTCATCAGATTAAAGTATTTATTAATCACACATACGTGTTTACTAACAAATGAACTTCAAACAAATGCATCAATTCAATTATAGGTTACCTGAGCTATTGACAAACTATTTACATTTAATACATTCGACTAGTGAACCAAGAATGTGTCATGCTATGAAGAAAGGTGAAATTCATGATTACTGTATTAGTCATTACTATATTTTTTATTACAGTAACTTTAATAATTTGGCAACCAAAAGGATTAGATATAGGGATTTCTGCAGTCATCGGCGCGCTTTTAGCTATCGTTACTGGAGTAGTGAGTGTCTCAGATATATTAGAAGTGACAAGTATAGTTTAAAATGCCACACTTACCTTTGTCGCAGTTATCCTTATTTCATTAATCCTTGATGAAATAGGATTTTTTGAGTGGTCTGCCATACATATGGTTAAAGCATCACAAGGACATGGATTAAAAATGTTTGTGTTTATCATGATATTAGGTGCAATTATTGCAGCATTTTTTGCTAATGATGGAGCAACCTTAATTTTGACGCCTATCGCTTTAGCGATGATAAGAAATTTAGGTTTCAATAAAAAGCTAGTGTTTCCTTTTATTATAGCTTGTGGGTTTATCGTATATTCCACATCATTACCACTTGTTGTAAGTAATTTGGTTAACATTGTATCAGCAGATTACTTTGGTATTAAATTTGTTGAATATTTAAAGCGTATGTTTATACCTAATTTATTTTCTCTATTAGCTAGTATCTTAATATTATGGTTTTACTTTAGAAAATCCATCCCTAAAACATTTGATATATCAAGTATTTTTGAACCTAAAAATGCTATACGAGACACACGATTATTTAAAATTTCATGGATTATTTTAGCTTTATTACTTATAGGTTACTTAGTGAGTGAGTTCATCCCCTAATAAACAATGACATTTTAATAGAGTCTGATATAGTTGTCACATTGTGTAGTGATGCAGATGCAAACTGTCCAGTTTTACCTAAAAACGTCACTAAAGAACATTGGGGATTTGATGATCCTGCTGGTAAAGATTGGTCAGAATTTCAACGTGTAAGAGATGAGATTAAAACAACGATAGAAACATTTGCTCATAGAGAGTAATTTAACTCAAAACTTAAAATTCGTTATTATTATACTTTTCAACAAATTTAACAACATACTTGGCTATAATACTGATGAGTGAAACTACAAGAACAGAAATATACTAAGTGGAGTAACCATGACAAACAATTTAAAAACCGTTTATCGTGGGTACTATCACAATAGTTGTATTCATAAACAATAAAGTTTATTATAAGCTCGTTTGTAAGTGACTCGTTATTTTAAATTTTTTGATTATAAAAAGGTAAATATTGTTAGTAGTATGTATTTTCGTGTGAATTATTTTTAAATGTTTATTAGTTCTATTAATATTATAAGTTTTTATTATGTTACAATGTTTGTAAAATAAACTTAATTATATGAGGTAAATTATGTACTATTTTGTAGGTAATAACATCGGTCATAAAACTGCTGGTATAGAAAAAGCAATGATTAATCGGTTAAACCTATTTAAAGCATATCATTATCAAGCTAAAATTTTATTACTAGCATGGAATCGCTATTTAACTCAAACAGCATCGCAATATATTAATAGCGAAGATTATGTAAACATGTATGATTATTTTCAAGAAGCAAGTAACGTAACATCAGTGTTCAGTAAAAATTGGCTTCATTACTGGAGAGATGAATGTGGTTATACTATAAAACCGGTTTCTGAGACAAATGACGTTCGGATATATGATCAACAACAATTTATAATGTATGCGCATTTTGCTGATGAAGCTTATCAAAAAATTGATTACATTAATTACTTTGACACATCTAGAAGAAAAATAAAAAGAGAGTTATACGATACACGCGGATTTTTAAGTTGTGTTAGAGTCTTATCAACGGACCAAAAAATACAAGCGGAGTACTATCTTTCTCCTCAAGGAAACGTGAAAATTGAAAAGTATTATGATATTAATTCAAATCATCCCTATGAGGCAAAAAAGATTATATTAAATCATTTAGGTAACACGCACTTTTTAAACAATGAAACTGAGCTAGGTGCTTTTTTTATTGAAACAATATATCAAAATAGTGACTTATTCTTTAGCGATCGTAACCTTGTTACATCACATATATTTAACATAGTTGCATCTTACATCCCTGTTATTGCAGTGTTACATAGCACTCATGTTAAAGACGTTACTGATTTAGCGCATTCACCAATCAAAAATGTTTATAAAGGGGTTTTTGAACATTTACAAAGGTATAAAGCCATCATTGTTTCAACCCAACAACAAAAAGCTGACGTAATTGAGAGAATCAGTGGAGTTATTCCAGTATATGCTATTCCAGTTGGCTATTCATCTATCGATATGAAAGATTACTCTAATGAAAATAAATATGTTTCACCTAAGAAAATTATTTCTGTCGCAAGATACTCACCTGAAAAGCAATTGATACAACAAATCGAACTTATTAATAAGCTTAAAGATTCATTTCCAAATATCGAACTACATATGTATGGTTTTGGTAAAGAAGAACAACATTTAAAAGAACGAATTCAAGAATTAGGATTAGAAAAGCACGTAATATTAAGAGGTTTTTTAAAAGATTTAACTGATGAATATCAAGATGCATATCTAAATTTAATAACAAGTAATATGGAAGGCTTTTCCTTAGCATTATTAGAATGTGAGTCACATGGTGTACCTTCTATCAGTTATGATATTCAATATGGTCCAGGTGAATTGATACAGGATGGTAAGAATGGATATTTAGTAGAAAAGAATAATCAACACATGCTATTTGAAAAAGTAAAATTATTGCTCAACAACCCTCAACTTCAACAGTCTTTTTCTCACCATTGTATTGAAACTGCACAAAAGTATTCTCGAACACAAATCATGTTACTGTGGAAAAATTTACTTCAACATTTTAACTAAAGCATAAAAATATAAGTCGTCAAATTTTGCTATGAAGTCATTTATCATTAAATGGTTTCATAGTATTTTTTTGTATTAAATAAAAGAATTTTTATTAATTCAATAAAAAGGAACCATGAATTCATTTAAAATTCACGGTTCCTCTATTAAATCATTGTCAGATTGTGAGTTGTATATGTTTCTCTAAAAATCATACATTTAAGTCATTTTTAATAGAAATGACCTTGTTTGCATCATCTTTTTCACAAGATATGATAAACGTGAAAGTTATATTATAGTTTTAATCAACATCTTACATTTGTTGGACTAAATCTACTTTCTATTCAAATCTCATATCTGCTTCTTTCTACAAATTTCATTTGAACATTTTAATTTTTATTTTTTCTATTTTTGCGACGTTTCCCTAATAATAACGCTCCTAAACCTGCAAACAGAGTTCCAAGTAACGTGCCTTTAGAGCCATAATCTTCATTAGCTCCTGTATCAGGTAATTTATCTTTTGTACTCTTATCTGAGCTATTGCCTAAATCTGAGTCGTTGTCTGAGTCTGAATCACTGTCTGAGTCTGAATCACTATCGGAATCCGAATCACTGTCTGAGTCTGAATCACTATCAGAATCTGAGTCACTATCCGAGTCTGAGTCGCTATCGGAGTCTGAATCACTATCGGAATCTGAATCACTGTCTGAGTCTGAATCACTATCAGAATCTGAGTCGCTGTCTGAGTCTGAATCACTATCGGAATCTGAGTCGCTGTCTGAATCTGAATCACTGTCTGAGTCTGAGTCGCTGTCTGAATCCGAGTCGCTATCAGAATCCGAGTCGCTGTCTGAATCTGAGTCGCTGTCTGAATCCGAGTCGCTATCGGAGTCTGAATCACTATCGGAATCTGAGTCGCTGTCTGAGTCACTATCGGAATCCGATTCGTCATCATAGTATCCGTTATCTATACTAAAGTCATCATGATCAGTAATTGTTACATGAACTTCTTCCCCATCAGCATCCTGTTCGTCATCATCACCAGAATCTGTTGTTGTTTGAGTCATACCTGAAGGTTTATCAAAATGAACAATATAATTACCACTATTTAAATTATCAAATTGATACTTTCCATTTTCATCGGTTGTAGTTGTACTAATGATATTTCCGTTTTCATCTTTTAACGTCACTTTAACTCCAGAGATTCCTTTTTCATCATCACCTTGAATACCATCTTTATTAGTGTCATACCATACATAGTTCCCTAAGCTGTATTTAGGTGTTTGATAAAATCCACTATCAATCGTCATATCGTCTTGTCCATTAATAGTTACCCATACAGAATTACCTTCTGAGTCTAGTGCAGGATTTGTTCCTGAATGTTTAAGCGTCGGCGTATATCCTTCAGGTGTTTCGAATGTAATTTTATAAGTCAATCCGTTTTTCAATCCATCAAATTGATATTTCCCATCTTCATCTGTTCTGACTGATTTTGAAGTTCCATCAGGATACGTCAAAGTTACCAATACATTACTAAGCGGTTTTTCATTATCATTTGTATTTTGAATACCATCTTTATCTACATCTTCCCATACGTAATCTCCGATTTTATAAGTTTTTTCAGGAGGCAAGTCACCTTGTCCTTGACCTGAACTTGTAGAGAAAGCAATTGTATTATCATAGGATGCTGTTCTAAACTCACCAGTATACTCATTTATAGTCGTCTGCATTGTCACAGTTTGCTGTATAGTCGTGTAATCATCCTTATTAGGGTCATATTTACTAATAACTTTAATAATATATGGTGAATCTATATTACCAAAATTAATATTCACATCATTATTATTTCCTAATTGGGCATAATCATCATTTGTGACATCTTCATATTCACTGTAATCATAAATTCTGTTACTATCTGGTAAATTTTGATTATCTCCAACCTTATAAACTTTAATTATTGTGCTATCGTCTATAATTGTTGAACCTTCATCACCATTCCCTGAAATATTTACATTTGTTTCCTTGGCTGAATAACGAAGAGGGTTAATATAAATCGTTTGCTCAACTGTATGGTTTTTCGTATCTATGTTTGTGAACATACTTTGAAGGTTAGCAGTCCGATTTTCGTTAGGTTTTTGATATTCAACCGTAATTGTTTTATTTACTGATGAAAGGGCCGTCTTATATTCTACATCTAACTTAGTGTTATTATTTGGAACCTTTGATTTATCAATGTATGATGTTAATTTAAGGTGCGCTTTAATATTTTCATATTTATCTACATAATCTGTAAAAGTGTAGGTAATTTGTTTATTTGTGTTGTCATAAGTACCTGTAGCGATGATTTCTCCAGAATTATCTTTTATTTTTGGTATTGCAAAACTATCGGTTAAATCTGATGGAACTGTATTCTTATCTATATTCACTGTCATCGTATCACCAGATTTCACCTTATCATCTACTTCAAAAGTTACATCATAGATTAAGTTTTCAGCATCATGTGCTTTAATAATACCATCACTATCATCATATCCTTCAGTAATACTTTGATCAGTAACTTTAATTAAATGATTAACATTCGAACCTTGTTCTGCCGCTAATTGATTTACGGTTACACGCTTACTCGATGGTTGGGCAGATGTTGTAGATAACGGTCTAACCTTATTTTCATATTCATTTATTGGTAAATTTAATAACTCATCTTGATTTGAAATTTTTTCATCTATATTTTTATAGCTAGACGGTTGACTTGTTATTGAATCTTCTCTTACTTTGTTAGGTTGCTCTATAGTATTCTCTTCTTTATTGGATTCAGTGTTACTCTCTATTATTTTAGAGTTAGCAAAATCTGATACGCGGGAATTTTCTTCATTATCACTTGTTTGAATAGATGCTTCACTATTTATTGTTGTATGAGATGGTTGTTGGGCAGTATCCATTGATGAATTTGAGGATTCGACTGATGAGGGTTCTTTTACCACTTCTTCTTTAAGCTGAGTATTATCTTGAGGGGTCTTTTGTAAAAATGTTGCTTCGTTTTCATCTACATTTGTTGTTGACTGTGTTATATCTTTAGAGCGATTTTCTATGGCATCGTTGCTATTCGTTTCTTCTTTTTTTATTTGGTTATCATCATCGGTGTTTATTGACTGACTATTATTGATTACATCATTCTTTTCTTCATTACTGGACTGATCATTGCTATCTGATAATTCATCATCCATATTCGAATCTTTAACGTCTTGTACTGTATTCTCCTCAGCTTTGGCCTCATTATGACCTAAACCAAACAATAATGTTGCACCTATTACAATAGACGCTGTACCTACTGTGAATTTTCTAATTGCATATTTATTGGATTTATTTGCTATAGGTTTCTTTTTAGTTAGTAAATTATTTTTTTTTAATCATAAAAACTCCTTATCTTTGACTATTTCAATGTAATTTTCAAGTAAAAATCGTTTCTAGAGTAAAATACAATATAGTATATAAGTCTTTTTTGCAATATTTTTTAAATATGTTAACAAACATTTAATAAACAGTTAATTAATTCGCTCTACATTTCTTAAAATTCTAATAACATAAATAGTTGAAATTATTACTATATTCATCAAAAAAATTGTCACCAAACTATTTCGAATGATAAAAATATAAATAACCGCGGTGTTTCATATTAGTATTATGCACATCTCTGTCACAGTGTTTTATGGAATATTTTAAAGTTAAATCTCAAAAATCATGTATATGTTTTATTAAGGCAATAAATATAAAGACTCCCTTTAATGTTTACTAAAAACATCAAAGGGAGCTAATTTAATGATATTGCTTGATAAAAACAAATCATAAAATATGATTATTTTAAGTGTTCATATGGACTATTTGTTACGAAGGATACAATTTGATCAACAAACAATTTTGCACGTAGTTGAAATTCATTATCTTCTAAGTATAAGGTACCATCTTCTAATTTAGCATAATCAGAGTCATGTGTAGCAATTTGCGTTGGTACAGCAATACCAAGTAAACTACGTACGATGACTCTTAAGTGTGATAATGGCTCAGAACTTACTATTCCTCCACTATTGCAAATGAGTCCCACGGGTTTCATTTTGAAATGGTCCATATTAAGGTGGTCAAGTGCATTTTTAAGAATACCTGAAAACGATCCATGATAATTTGGCGTTCCTAAAATTAAGAAATCTGCTTCCATTGCTTTACTCTGTAAAGATTTGACATTGTTTTTAATTTCATCAACTGCTTGTGTTGTACCAGCAAAATCCAATTGATGAATGGGTTTCTCAGCTAGGTCAAAGATTTCCACCTCAACATCATGTTCGCCGAGTTGACCTTTTAAATATTTTGATAAAGCGTTCGTATGAGACCCTACTTGAGCACTCCCTATAATAATTAAACCTTTCATTATTTTACACCTCTAAATTATTTTCTTCTTTTAATATTTTCATGATTGCTTTTCCAACTCCACTATTTTCATTGGTGTCTGTGACATATTTAGCAATATGTTTAACTTCGTCTGTAGCATTATTCATTGCTACTGGATAACCTACACGTTCTAGCATTGAAATATCATTTAAATTATCTCCTATTGCTATCACATCTGTTAAATCTATACCCAATTGATGAGCAATAGCTGATAAGGCAATGCCTTTTTGAGCGTTTGAATGAGTGATTTCTAGATTACCTCTTGATGATGAAGATACTGCTAAATTTGGTGATGATGCTAACGCTTGACCTACTTGGTCGATTTTACTTAAATCTGCATCAAAAGCTAACACCTTCATAATAAGTTCTCCAGGAATATCTTCAATTGAATCATAATTATCTACAACTTTTAAAGTACCGTTATCTATGCGTTTTTGTATATTATTTCGTATCTTGTCTACATCTGCTTTTTGACCCGCACGTTCTGCAATATCTATATAGATTGCTAAATCACGTTTAGGATCTTCTGTATATATGCCACGGTTTGTGTAAATTTGATAATAAATATGATTATTTTTAAGTGCTGTAGTAATTTTGTGTACTAAATCATGATTAAGATGCGATGTACTCATTATATTAAATGATTCATCACGAACTTCTGCACCATTCAAACATATGTAAGGTACTTTTAAGTCTGTTTCAGCAACAGGTGTTTGTGCCTCATAAAATGCTCTACCAGTTGCAATAACTACTGTAATGCCGTTCGCTTGCGCAAATTTTATCGCTTCTTGATTCATAGTGGTGATTTCATGACCAGCGTTAAGTAATGTTCCATCCATATCAGTTGCTATTAGCTTTATCATTAGTTGACCTCGTTTCCACTTATTTTAAAGTGATGCTATATGAATTTTTTTAATTGATTTAAAATTAATGTGTGTAGCATGTGTCTTAACTTCATCATTGTTATATGTTATCACACAATCTTTAACGATTTACTGGACTTCAAAAATACGTTTATTTATGTACGACATCATTTTAACAAATTTATATCCTTTTGTATCTTCCCCTGTTTTTCTGCTTTTTTCTTTTCACGTATTTCCTTAAAAAAACTTCTCAATAGTTCTGCACACTCTTCTTCTAAAATTCCTTTTTCTACGATTGCCCTATGATTAAACTGCGGTTGTTCTAATAAATTCATAAGACTTCCTGAACATCCTCCTTTGGGATCAGTAGCACCATACACAACCTTTGGAATACGGCTCATAATAATAGTGCCCGCACACATGACACAGGGCTCTAATGTAACATACAACGTACATTCTTCTAATCTCCAACTGCCGACAACTTCTGACGCCCGTTCTATCGCTATGTGCTCTGCATGGGCAGTAGGTTGCTGCAATGTTTCCCTTAAATTATGTGCACGTGCAATGACTTGATCCTCTTTAACAATAACTGCTCCGATTGGAACTTCTCCTAATGCTTTGGCTTTGTGTGCTTCATTAATTGCTAAGCGCATGTAATCATGATTTTTTTTCATATGTGTTGGAATACCTCACTTATGGTACAATACTCATTGTCTATCTTAACATTTGGAGAAGTGATTATGAATAAACCATTTATTGCAATCGAAGGACCTATAGGTGTTGGTAAATCCTCTCTTGCTCACCGATTAAGCAAGACGTTTGGTTTTTATGAAGAGAAAGAAATTGTTGATGAAAATCCATTTCTATCTGATTTTTATGATGATATAGAAAAGTGGAGTTTTCAAACTGAAATGTTCTTTTTATGTAACAGATATAAACAGATTAGAGATATTGAGTCGCTAAATCAAGGTATAGTTAGCGATTATCATATTCATAAAAATAAAATTTTTGCTAAAAATACTTTAGATGCTAAAGAATTTGATAAATTCAGTCGTATTTTTGATATTTTAACTGAAGATATCGAAATGCCAAATACAATTATCTTTTTAGATGCTGATTTAGATGTATTAAAATCTAGAATTGCACAACGTAATCGTAGCTTTGAATCTCAAATAGAAGATGACTATTTACTTACTTTAAAAAAAGATTATCTTGCTTATTATGAATCATTAAAGAATGACGGTGCAAATGTCATTCGAATTGATACATCTCAACAAGATTTCGTTAAAAATGATTACGATTACCAAAATATTTTAAATTTAGTAAAACCTATGATTGGAGAAAATAAAGATGAATAATTATGGTATTCCTCAAAATGCAGTAATAACCATTGCTGGCACTGTAGGGGTTGGTAAATCTACGTTAACACAAGCACTTGCTGACAAGTTAAATTTTAAAACTTCCTTTGAGAATGTAGACCATAATCCTTATTTAGATAAATTTTATCATAATTTTGAACGTTGGAGCTTTCATCTTCAAATTTACTTTCTTGCTGAACGTTTTAAGGAACAAAAACGCATGTTTGAGTATGGTGGCGGATTCGTTCAAGATCGTTCAATTTATGAAGATGTGGATATTTTTGCAAAAATGCACGAAGAACAAGGAACAATGAGTGCTGACGACTACCACACGTATTACGAATTATTTAATGCAATGGTTATGACACCTTATTTTCCAAAGCCTGATGTTCTGATTTATCTAGAATGTGATTATGATGAAGTAATTGATCGTATTCAACAGCGGGGACGTGACATGGAAATCAATACAGATCCAGAATATTGGAAAAAACTATTTAAACGGTATGAAAATTGGATTAACAATTTTAATGCATGTCCTGTTGTTCGACTTAATATTAATGAATATGACATACACGAAGACGTAGACTCCCTTGATTCAGTCATTGATAAAATTGCTCAAGTTATTAAAGCATACCGACAAGTGGATACAAGATAATATATCTAATTGTAGAAAATTAGAGCTTATATTTATATACTTTCACAAGTTATTTCATATACCTTTTACTCAAATATTAAAATAACAGATATAGCTATTATTAAGAATGTTGACAATATTTTATAAAAATTCTATGTTTATACTATAACTGAATTATATGCACTAGGGGTGTTTTTTAACTGAGATGGATATCATCCAAACCCTTTGAACCTGAACTAGCTTATACTAGCGGAGGAAAGTGTTGAATCTCATCTAATTATCATTCTGTCTTTATATATTGATTTGGATGCACAACTTTTCTCATGAAGGTTGTGCATTTTTTCTTATACAAATAAAAATTATTGGGGGCATAAAGATGAAAAAAACTGCAATTATCACGGGAAGTAGTCGTGGATTAGGCGCTAAAATTGCAATAACTTTACTAGAAAAAGGCTACAATGTTGTTGTTAATTACAAACAAAATAAGGATAAAGCTGAAAAATTAATTAGAAATTATAATCAAAGTAGGGCTATAGCTATTCAAGCTGATGTGACAGACAGAAACGATGTGAATCGAATGATTCAAACTGCCACACAACATTTTGGAAAAATAGATATAGTCATTAATAATGCACTTGTTGGTTTTAAATTTGATCCAAATCAGCAAAAATCGTTTAAAGATTTAACTTGGGAAGATTATCAACAACAACTTAATGGTACTTTAAAAGGAGCATTTAATGTGACTCAAAGCGTCATACCACAATTTATAGAACAACAAAGTGGATGCATTGTTAGTATTGGAACCAATTTGTATCAAAATCCAGTCGTACCTTATCATGAGTATACAACAGCAAAGGCAGGTCTCATTGGCTTTACTCGTAATATTGCTGCAGAACTTGGACAATATGGTATTACAGCAAATGTTGTTTCTGGAGGATTACTCAAAACGACTGATGCAAGTGCAGTCACTACACCTGAAGTATTTGATTTAATTGCTCAAACTACACCTCTTAGAAAAGTAACATCACCTCAAGATGTAGCCAATATGGTCGTATATCTCGCTTCAGATGAAGCACGTGGCGTAACAGGTCAAAATATTACCGTTGACGGTGGTTTAACAATGAACTAATTGTTTGTGTATTTTTTACAAAAAGATAATAATTAATGAGGTGTTCATATGACAAATAATCACTTTCTTAACATAGGTGTGTTACTGTATGGATGTGGTCATCATCAAGCGGCATGGCGTATGAAAGATTCTAATATTGAGGATATCGGCAACATATCTTATTATCAGCATTTAGCTCAAATAGCTGAAAAAGGTCTTTTGGATATCGTCTTTTTTGCAGATAATCAAGCCTTTAATGCAAGTGATAATACTACTATGCCCGCTTTTTGGTTTGATCCTATAATTAACTTATCAGCTATTGCACAAGTTACATCACATATAGGATTAGTGCCAACAATATCGAGTACATTTTCAAATCCATTCACCGCTTCTCGTCAATTATTAAGTCTAGACTACTTATCTCATGGCCGTGTGGGTTGGAATTTAGTCACATCCATGACAGATATTGAAGCCCAAAATCACAGTCTTCAATACTTACCAGAAAGACATGAGCGCTACAAAAAAGCAGATGAATTTGCATCGGTAATGAATCAGCTATTCACTTCTTGGTCAACTGCATCTTATGTACCAGATAAAAACAACAACAAAATTATTGAGTCTAAAGATATTAAACCTTTTTATCATGAGGGAGACTATTTTCAAGTACGAGGACCACATACAACACCACAAAGTCCTCAAGGTAAACCAGTATCTATGCAAGCCGGTGCGTCAAAAGAAGGTATTGCATTAGCAGCAAAATATGCTGATGCTGTTTACTCTGTTTCATGGGATATCAAGCAAGCACGTAGTTATAAAAAGAAATTGTCTGATGCTATTTCTAAAACTCAACATCCAGATAGAAAAATTAAAATTTTCCCTGGTTTAGTAACTTATGTAGGTGAAACCCATGAAAAAGCATTATCAAAAAAAGCAGAACTTGATCAAAAATTACCCATTGAAGATGCTTTAAAGCAACTCAGTTTTTTTGTTCAACAAGATTGTTCAGATTGGGAATTAGATGAACCAGTTCCTCCCTTACCTCCTGCTAAAAATTTCAAAGGTCCGATTGGTCGATATGAAACAGTTTTAGCCATTATAAAAGATAAACAACCGACTGTAAGAGAATTATTAGGTTACTTAAGTGCCGGTGGTGGTCATCTTACTCTTATAGGTACACCTGAGGAGATAGTGGATGAGATGGAGCAGTGGTTTAATGAAGGCGTTGCAGACGGCTTTAATCTGATGCCACCTTCATTACCCCATAGCCTTGAAGATTTTTTAAAATACATTATACCAGAACTACAACGTCGTGCTTTATTTAAAAATTCTTATAATCAATCTACACTACGTACATTATTAAATCTCGACTCATAAAACCGATGTTTTTTATGTATTATTAAAAGAAAAAGGACGTAGACGTGCGAATCGACTCACACATCTACGTCTTACTCAATTTAAAAACTTTATTTTCCGTATTGCTCTATAACTTGTTTAACATCTTTTGCACTATTAATGATGACATCTGCGTCGTAGAGTTCCTCTTTTTTAGCCACGCCTGTTAGCACACCGATAGCTAATCCTAAATGAGCATTAATCGCGGTTTTCATATCGTTGGCCGTATCTCCTACTATTGCTACCTTTTCTGGTTTAACATCAAAAGCATTAAATAGTGGATCTAAAACTTTAGGATGTGGCTTTTCTTCTGCGTGTGTTTCTGTAGAAATTACTAAATCAAAGAGATTTCTAGTTTGCGTTTCCTCCAGAAATTGATCGACTCCTTTTTTAGTATCACTTGTTACTATACCTATGTGATATCCTTCATTTCTAAGAGCTTGAATAGTTTCTTGTACACCATCAATCCAATTGTTTTCAGGCACTCTTGAATCAATGAGTTCCTGACTCGTATCCTTTGTCCAATCTGATGTTTCTTTACCTGTTACACCATTAAAAGACTCTATAATTTCACCTAATGAACCCGATCCCATAACAGAATCTGGCTTAATTTTTTTATCGATAATGCCTAATTGGCGATGTGCCGCTTCCTTATCATGTACTGGAAAGGTTTCTAAAAGTTGATCAACGAGACGTACGCCAATTTTTTCCCAACTACTGTCAAACTCAATCAATGTACCATCTTTATCAAATAATATCCATTCCAATTTTAATTCTCTCCTGAAAATGATTTTTATATTAATTATAGTTACATAAACTATTGTATTATAGATTACATGACAATTATAGGAAACTGAACTTTATTTAAGTATAAAAACTAAAATTGGGTTCAAAATTAAAAATGGCTATTTTCTTTAGGTACTTTTATTAATTAATACATACTTTAAAAGACTCTATTCATAATACGTTTTGTACATCACTAATCTAGAACTTGCTAAAAACAAAATGACTTAACTATACTTTGAAAATTTACTAGACATGACTAGATTTAGAGTTGTTTCACTATGATATAAATTTTTTAACTTATTATTTACCCATTGTTACAATTATCATAAATTAGAAAATTTAAATTCTTTTACTGAAAAAATTTGTTAAATAAATCTTTAACTAATCGTTCACTTGATTTACCATCTTTATATTTAAAATTTTTATTTAAAAACGGCTTCACCTTTTCTAATTCAAAATCATTATTTTCTAAAGCTAAAATAAGCTCATCAAAAGTTTTCACTATTTTACCAGGAACAAAGGTTTCATAAGGTTCATAAAAATCTCTCGTGTAAATATAATCTTCCAAATCAAAAGCATAAAAAAGCATTGGTTTTTTAAAAACTGAAAATTCATAGATTAAAGAAGAATAATCAGAGATTAAAATATCCGTAATGAACAATACATCATTTACTTCGCGGTAATTTGAAATATCTAAAAAATATTTACTATAAATTGCTGGGATATTTAATTTATTTCTAACAAAAGGATGCATTTTAAACAGAACAGTAGCTTGATGTTCTTCACAATAACTAGCTAATCTTGCAAAATTAATTTTAAAGAAAGGATAGTGTGCTGTGCGATGTCCATTTCCTCTAAATGTAGGTGCAAAAAGAATGACTTTTTTATTTTTTATAATTGGTAATTTTGTTTCTAAACTTTGTTTAATGCGTGTTTTATAAGATTCATCGAACAAAACATCCGTACGTGGAACACCTGTTGGAATAACCCTATGTTCTTCAATTCCAAAAGCTTCAGCATAGTAAAGAATATCATTATTTGACGAAACATAAGCTTTACTATAATTCCTATGTCCAATAGAGTCTATGAAAGGTCCTCCTTTTTTCCCAGTTCTACTAAATCCTACAGTCTTAAAAGCACCCACAGCATGCCATACTTGAACTATTTCTTGGTTTTCTCTAAATTGAAGTTTATATATCATCGGATGATAATCATCAACCAAGATATATTTAGATTTTCCTAAAAAATATGGAAATTTTAATTTATCAATAAACGATCTCCTATTTGCTATATTAGGTTTAAAAATAGAATGAATGACAAGTTTTTTGTCCAATTGTTGTTTAAGCATTTCTTCGTATATAAATTTAAAATTTCCTGACATATTTGCTCTAGAATCTGATGTAAACAAAACATGATTTTTATTATTCTTATATACTGTTTTGGAAATGTTAAATACCGACAAATATATTTTATCTCTCACATTGAAGCTAATTTTCCTCAAAGCTTTATGTAATATGTATGATAATTGCTTAAGTTTACTTATTTTCTTTATTTCAGATTTATATTGAACTTTAAAAATAAACTCATTAATTTCTTGGGATATTGCCGGAACAATGACGTAAGATTTAATCTCTTTGTTATTATATCTTTGGAAACTTTTACCATACTTTTTTAATAAATAACTTTTTTGTAACGATTGGGTCTCAAGTGAGTTGTAATCTCTTAACTCCTCTAAAGTCATCTGATTTTTTTTATCATTCAAAAATTTGGGGTTAATTTGGCAGACATATTCATCTTCTTGTCGGTTGATTAATATATAATTGCCTGTACCTAAAAAATTACCTTTTTCTAAAATAGCAATATTAAATCTTGCCTCAAAAGTTGACCCTTGAATATTAACATGATTGGCATTTAATAGTTTTGTTTCTGTTAGATTTCTAAGAAGGAAATTTCTTGTAGGTTTTACTCCTTCAAAATGTCCTTTGACGAAGAGTTGGACACGTTCCCAATAAATGTCATCTATAAATATATTTTGCTTTGTCATAGTTGTTTCCTTTTCTTTAAATATTCCATTTTAAAACTGTTTTTCCCCATGCGTTAGAAATATCATATTCGAACGCTGTAATGAGATCTTCTATGGTATTTATTTCAAATTCTTTACCTTTAAGTAATGCTAATTGATTAAGAACTTCAGGATATTTACGATACAATTCAATAGTTTTTTCAAAATCCTTTAAACCACTTCTGCTACTACCAATTATAGTTAAACCTTTTTCTAAAACCATTCTTGTATTCACTTGTATAGGCAGTTCGCTCACTCCTAATAAAGCGATACTCCCTTCAGGATTAATAATATTAATAATTTGTTCAATAGCCTGCTGACTTCCTTTACCACCCACGCATTCAAATGCATGATCAATTTTGATATGTTGAGGAATATTGTCAATTTGAATAATTTCATCTACAAATGAAAAACGGCTTAATTTATATAATGTTTTTCCAAAAACTATTATTTTTGTAGTAGGATATAGTTTTTTTAGTAAAACTGCAGTGATATACCCTAAATTACCGTCTCCCCATATCCCCAATGATTCAAATTGTGGTATTGCTTTTGATTGAAAACGATCTATTGCATGAACACTAACTGTAACTAATTCAGTATACGACGCTACACTCAAATCAATTTCTTGTGGTAAAGTGACTACTCTATCAGGTTTCATTACTATATAATCTTGCATAAAACCATCATAACCACTTGACTTAAAATGACTAGAAGTTAAATAATTTTCTGCAATAATATTATGCGATTTAGACGGTGTATTGGGAATCATAACAACCTTAGTTCCATTTTTCAGTCGATGTTCAGAGTCGTATACAATTTCACCTACACTTTCATGAATCAATGACATAGGTAATTTCTTAGATAAAATTTTGCTATCTCTATTTCCACAATAATATCTCAAGTCGGCTGCACAAATTGACAAATATAAGGGTCGAACAATAACTTTGCTATTATGATTATGTAAATCAATAGTTTTAAATGTTGCTTCAAATTGTCGTGGACTTACTAATTGATATACTTGATTAATCATTATCAACAGCTCCAGTAATAATTGAATTCGCAACTTTTAAATCATATGGTGTTGTTATTTTTATGTTAAATAACTCTCCTTTGACTAATTTTACTGGCTTACCCAATTCTACGAGTATTTTACACGCGTCAGTTAATATTTCCTTTTGAGATTGAGTTAACGATAAATAGCTATCCTTTAACTCTTTTATTTTAAAAGTTTGAGGCGTCTGTCCTTGATACATCTCACTTCTTATTGGAATCCCAGAAATAAATTGTGCATCATTTGAAGAAATGATAGTATCAACAGCATTAACAACCGTATCTACTGCACCATATTGACTGGCATATTCCACATTCTCTCTAATAATTCGATTTGTTAGAAATGGCCTAACTGCATCATGGGTAACGATTATATCTTCATCATTTAATTTTTTATGTTGCTCAATGCTTTCTATAATATTCATTATAGAGTGATTTCGGTCGTCTCCGCCTTGTATTACTTTTATTTTCTTATCGTCTAATTGATAATTGTTTAGCAAATCGAGCATATAATTGATCCACTTTTGAGGCGTGGCAATGATGATTTCATCAAAGTCCTTATACATTAAAAATTTTTCTACTGTATGAATAATAATAGGTTTTCCTTGTAATGATAAAAATTGTTTGGGTAATGGAACATTTCCCATTCTAGAACCAATACCACCTGCTAATATACCCGCATAAATCATTTTATCTCTCCTTATTCTTAGTTGTGTAAATAAAAAAAGACAGAAAAAACATACGTTAAAAAAGTTTCTCTGTCTAAATCTAATTAATTTATATTCATTTTATATCAATTGTATTTTACCACACACAACAAAAATATGAAATGAATAATTAATTAAAAAATATTTTTATATAAAAGGATTTTAAAAAGCAGATTGAAATTTAAAAATCAATCTGCCAAATAATAAATATACTATAGATGATAGTTAACAAATAATTGAAAACTCTATTTTTAATACTTAGGAACTTCTACTCTCCATCCGTATTTATCTTCTAATTTGCCACTTTGAATACCAGTATATGTGTCATATAATTTTTGAGTGATTTTACCAGGTTCATTGTTATTAATAACAATTTCTCTATCTTCATAGCGAAGTGTACCTACAGGAGAGATAACAGCTGCTGTACCTGAACCAAATACTTCTGTAAGTTCACCTTTATCATATGCGTTAAACAGCTCTTCTATAGAAACTCTTCTCTCTTCAACTTCATAACCTAAATCTTCAGCTAATTGAATAATTGACTTTCTAGTGATACCAGGCAAGATACTACCGTTTAATGCTGGCGTAACTACTTTTCCATTTTCTACGAAGAAAATATTCATACTACCAACTTCTTCAACATATTTTTGTTCAACACCATCAAGCCACAATACTTGGTCATAACCTAATTTATTAGCGTTTGTTTGTGCGAGTAAGCTGGCAGCATAGTTACCTGCAACTTTAGCGAAACCTACACCTCCACGTACTGCACGTACATATTCATCTTCGACATAAATTTTAGTTGACTTTAATGTGTCACCACCATAATAAGCGCCTGACGGAGATAAAATAATTAGTAATTTATATTGATGTGAAGAACGTACACCCAAAACACCTTCAGTAGCAAATACAAAAGGACGAATATATAACGATTGACCTTCGCCTTCAGGTACCCAATCTCGTTCAACGTCGATAAGCTGCTTCAACCCTTCTAATAATGCTTCTTCATCAACTTCTGGCATTTCTAAACGTGCTAAAGAATTATTAATACGTTTGAAGTTTTGATCTGGGCGGAATAATACAACTTCTCCATTATGTTTATAGGCTTTAAGGCCTTCAAAAACTGCCTGACCATAATGTAACCCTTGCGCTGCTGGTGAAATTTCAAATGGTGCGTACGGCACAATCTTCATATCATGCCATCCTTGATCAGCGTCATAATCAACACTTAACATATAGTCTGTGAAATATTGTCCAAATCCTAAGTTTGCTGTATCAGGTTTTTCTTTTAAAGACTCTCTTTTTTCGAATTTTACTTTTTCTGACATGACTGTTGCCTCCTAATATAATTCCAATTAAATAGATACACTAAATTATATCAATCGTGATTCTACTATTCAATGAATTTTCTAAATATTCAAAATAGATATTAATTTTATTATGTATACAGTATAAGTAAAACACTACCTTTATTAAGTTACAAGTTATGTTATTATCATCACCTATTTTTTCCGTAATTAAATTTGTGTTCTCATCGAAAATTAGCTTCTTTAAAAGTAGACTTGGAACTAAAATAGACTTTTCTTTACCCTATATATTATCATTCAATTTGACCATATGAGCCAAAAAACATCTGTATGAGATGATATATAAATCAGACAATTTGTGTAATGTAGTTACGCGAAAAACTGCTTCTAACTTCACTTGTCATCCAATTTTTTGATGCAGTATCTTTTATTAAAGTTTTAAAAGATAGCTATATACTTTAAAAAATCGGTATGGGCTCAGCATTCTTTTTGTTTTTTCTCAATTGCCTCTAACATCACTTTAGTCATAGTTGGTAAATCATATTTAGGATCAAATCCCCACTCTTCCTGAGCACAGCTCGTATCTATACTATCTGGCCAACTTAATGCAATATCTTGACGCTCTAAATCAATGTCATAATCTAAGGTGAAATCTGGATAGTATACTTGTATAGCTTGTTTTAGCATTTCAGGTTCAATACTCATCGCACTTAAGTTATAGCCATTTCTTGTTTTTAATTTAACACTGTCTTCTTCCATTAATTTGATAATCGCATCAATAGCATCTTCCATGTACATCATATCCATATAAGTGTAACGATTAATATAACTTGTATAATGTCCTTTTCTAACTGCCTTAAAATACATATCAACTGCATAATCTGTTATGCCACCGCCAGGTTCTTTAACATGTGAAATTAAACCAGGAAATCTAACGCTACGTGTATCTACTCCAAATTTGACATAATAATACTGACATAATAATTCCCCAGTTACTTTGTTTATACCATACATAGTCGTTGGTTGTTGTATTGTTAATTGAGGTGTATTTACTTTAGGTGTCGAAATACCAAAAGCTCCTATTGAACTTGGCGTAAAATATTTTAATTGATACCTTCTTGCTGCTTCGAGTGTATTTATAAGTCCCCCCATATTCAAATCCCAGGCAACTAGTGGTTTCTTTTCCGCTGTAGCAGAAAGCAGTGCAGCCATATGCATAAGTGTATCAGCATTGAAATATCTCACTGTTTCAAATAAACGATTTCTATCTGTAACATCTAAGATTTCAAAAGGACCGTTTTTAACTGGAGAGTGTGGTTCTGGCTTTCTTATATCAGTAGCTAATACATTTTCAGTTCCATATCTTTCTCTACACTTAATAACTAATTCAGTACCAATTTGACCAAGTGCTCCAGTGATTATTATTTTTTTCATAAACTAATCTCCTTATATTTAAATATAAAACGCAACTTTTGTAGAATGAACAATCCTCTTACTTAAAAAATATAATAATATGATGGTAATTTCTTTATAAAATATGTTCTTTATTTGTAAAGTCACGCGTACGTTAGTCTAACGTTTGTCTGAAGGCACAGTGACTGACGACTAAAAAGGTAGGTTTGCTCTTTGTTAGTAAAATACGATAAAATATATACTAAAAGTATTGAATTTTAAAGGGGATTTGTATTGTAGATGAAACGAAGTTCATACCTACGTCGTCAATCAAATTTAATTATATCTATGATTATTTTCGTTATTTTTTTAATTGTAGATATCAATGTACTTATTAATAAACATCAAGTTGTGCCTGTGCTATTATCAAGTATCAGTTTAATTATTTTTATCATGCTATTTGTAGTTGCATTGTTCAAATGTATAACTAATTATAAACATCAATCTTAGTTAAAAGTAATTTCCCTATCGTCAGATAAAAAATAAATAGAGCAGTTACGGGTCTACCTGCTCTATTTTTCCTAACATTGATTTAACCTAAGATTGTATTAATTTTTTATAAAAATATTGTGCCACAATGATATCTACAATTGCTAGACCGACCGATTTAAAGACTGTCACTTCTTCTTCAGTTTCGCGGCCAACTTTTTCACCAGAAATAATGTCGCCTAATTCACTATGTAGCATATTTTTAGTTAATATTCCTTCTGCTTGAGGAATTTTTAAATCACCTGTTTCTTCTAAAGCTGCTTCCATAGATTCAACAACAATTTTATTAGCAACAAGCATTGTTTCTGAAGGTATTTCTTGCATATCTGGTTTAAAGGATCCGACTGCATTTAAATGCACGCCTGGATGTAAAGAATGAGTATAAACGGGCTGATTTGCATTTGTTGCTGTAACTACAATATCTGCACTGTCTATCGCTTCATCTGCCGATCTAAATACACTCACTTTAATATTAAATCGATTTCGTATATTTTGAGCAAATTTTTCTGCTTTTTCGAACGTTCTACTTGCGATGTGAATTTTTTCAATATCTCTAACAGCAAGTATCGCTTCAATTAAACCTTCAGCTTGTACACCTGCCCCTATTACACTAAGTGTTTTAGCGTTTTCTTTTGCTAGATATTTAGTAGCTACACCTGAAATTGCACCAGTTCTTACTTTAGTAAGAAAACCACCATCTAATATAGACAATGTTTCTCCTGTTTCATAGTCACTTAAAATAACTGATCCAGTAATAGTCGCTTTCCCTTTTTTTGAATTTTCAGGTGCAAATGAGACTGTTTTAAGTCCAACGATATTTAATTCATCTGATAATGCTGGCATCACTAAATAACGATTTTGCTCATTAAATGGCAAAACATATCTTAATGGCGTTATCGTCTTATTCTCTGAAAAAGCTTGCAAAGCTTTTTCTACTTCTAAAATGACTTCATTCATGTCTAATAATTGAGCTTGTGTTTGCTCATCTATATATTTCATTATTATGAATCCCCCCCACGCGTTTAATGTATTATATAGGATTATTTAGATGGTTAAGTTTTTCACAAAGTTTAATATAACAAGATGTGTTAAATCGTAAGTCTCCATTAAAATTCTTTTGCTTAAATAAACTTAAAAGTCTAAGCTCCTATCTCAAATAATATTGACTTTAAAAAGCTCTTTTCTTCTAATCATTTTAAAAATAAAAATCATATATTTGCTTTATCACAATATATTCTTAATAATCATGATTATTTTGTATTAGGTATATGATATCGATGAACAGGTTTACCATTTTTTTTAATATAGGATTCAATTTGATATCCACCACATTTCTTCATCACTGTTTGAGAAGCAAAATTAAGTGGATTACAAGTCATAAGTACGACCTCTACATTTAATGTCTTAAGTTCATCTAAAGCCTTTTCTAGAAGGATAGTAGCGTAACCTTTCCCTCTATAAGATTTAGCTACACCGTATCCCACATGACCACCAATATTAGATAGTTTATCATTTAATTGATGTCTGATATCAACAGCACCTATAATAATTGAATCTTTAAAATAAAATAGTGTTGTAGTCGGTACAAAACCCTCATCAACTTCACTACAATTAAGCCGATCAACCATATTGTTAAATGAACTATAATTGGCAATATCTGTATTCCCTGGTACCACTTTTTCCTCATTTTCATACCACTCTTGAATATAATAATAGTATGCCTCTTTATCTTGATAGGTTATTGGTCTTATTTCCTCCACTTAAATACCCCATAACTTATATTATTGATAACTCTATTTTAATGTGATTAACTGTGAACATCAAAAATTATAACAAACTATATCATAATAATTTTATATTTCTACATATAAGTTAAGGTATTATTTTATAATAATTTTCTTACTTTTTAATTTTTTCCACTTCTAATAAACTATAATTACTAATTCTAATATTCCTTTAGCCAGAACTTCATATAATATTAAAATGTCGTATACCAATTAAATTCTTAGAAATACGCCTAATTCACATCACTACCTAGTATTTTAGTATTCTACATATTTTTGAATACTTTTACATAAACTTTATCTTCTATAATAACAGTTAATAACAAAAATTTTATGGACGATTTTTTCTTATTAATTTTAAGTGAGGTATTATGATTTGTGTTGTATTTTTATGGGGCTATTCATTTATATTTAATCATTTTAATGTTTCCAAATCTTAATAGATAGTGTAAAAAACGTGTGATATCTTAATAACAAAACAAAGTCTATTTAAGCTAAAACAATAATGATATACTAATATCAATAATTAAGATGGAAGAAGTGATACATGTGTTTGATTGGTTTCAATTAGCAAGTAATAAAGAAAAGAGAATGGTGCAATTACGACGATATTTGCATCAATACCCAGAACTTTCTTTTGAGGAAAAACGTACGCATGATTTTATTGTAAATCAATTGAGCCAATTAGCATGCACCATAGAAACACCAGTTGGACGTAATGGTATAAAAGCAACTTTTAAAGGATCTGATTCAAATGGACCAACGATTGCATTACGAGCAGATTTCGATGCACTACCTGTTCAAGAATTAAATGATGTACCCTATCGTTCAAAAAATAAAGGGTGCATGCATGCTTGTGGACATGACGGACATACAGCTATTTTGCTTGGAGTAGCTGAAATTGTTCATGAGCATCGTCATTTATTGAAAGGTAATGTTGTTTTTATATTCCAATATGGTGAGGAAATTATGCCAGGTGGTTCTCAAGAGATGATTGATGATGGCTGTCTACAGAATGTCGATAAAATATATGGCACACACTTATGGAGTGGTTATCCATCTGGGACAATCTATTCTAGACCTGGAGCAATAATGGCTTCACCAGATGAATTTAGTGTGACTATATATGGAAAAGGTGGTCACGGTGCAAAACCACACGAAACAATAGACCCTATTGTCATTATGGCTGAGTTTATTTTAAGTGCCCAAAAAATAATTTCTCGAACAATTGATCCAGTAAAGGAAGCTGTTCTTACTTTCGGAATGATTCAAGCAGGATCAACAGATAGTGTTATTCCAGATACAGCTTTTTGTAAAGGTACTGTACGTACTTTTGACACAAAATTACAAAGTCATGTTCAAAATAAAATGGATAAGCTCTTACAAGGTTTATCTTTATCAAACGATATTACATATGAATTGGAATATATTAAAGGTTATTTACCAGTACACAATCATCAACAATCATATGATGTAGTCAAACAAGCAGCTAATGATTTACATTTAAGATTTAATGAGTCAGACTTAATGATGATTGGTGAGGACTTTTCACATTACCTTAAAGTACGACCTGGTGCATTCTTCTTAACTGGTTGTGGTAATAAAGACAAAGGCATTACTGCACCTCATCATAATCCTCATTTTGACATTGATGAATCTTCATTAAAATATGCAGCTAGTGAATTTTTAAAAATATTAGAAATTGAAAATGTTTTTTAACAAGAGGATAACTAAGTGTATTAAATCATTTAAATAAAATAGCATAATGAACATTGAATGAGTTATATTCAGAGATATAACAAAAAAAGACTCCCAAATGGGAGTCTTTTTTGATGAATAATATATTATTCAAAGATTTCAGTTACAACGCCTGATCCAACAGTACGTCCACCTTCACGAATTGAGAAACGAGTTCCGTCTTCGATAGCGATTGGAGCGATTAATTCAACTGTCATTTCAACGTTGTCGCCAGGCATAACCATTTCTGTACCTTCTGGTAAGTTTACAACACCAGTTACGTCAGTAGTACGGAAATAGAATTGTGGGCGATAGTTAGTGAAGAATGGAGTGTGACGTCCACCTTCATCTTTAGATAATACGTATACTTCAGCTTTGAATTTTGTGTGTGGTGTAATAGAACCAGGAGCAGCTAATACTTGACCACGTTGTACGTCTTCACGTGCAACACCACGTAATAAAGCACCGATGTTGTCACCAGCTTCAGCGTAGTCTAATAATTTACGGAACATTTCTACACCAGTAACAGTTGTTTTAGAAGTTTCGTGCATACCGATGATTTCAACTTCTTCACCAACTTTGATTTGACCACGTTCAACACGGCCTGTAGCAACAGTACCACGACCAGTGATTGAGAATACGTCCTCAACTGGCATCATGAATGGTTTGTCAGAATCACGTTCTGGAGTTGGAATGTAATCATCAACTGCTTGCATTAAGTCTAAGATTTTTTGTTCGTATTCAGCATCGCCTTCTAATGCTTTTAATGCAGAACCAGCGATTACAGGTACATCGTCACCTGGGAAGTCATATTCGCTTAATAAGTCACGAACTTCCATTTCAACTAATTCTAATAATTCTTCGTCGTCTACCATGTCAACTTTGTTTAAGAATACAACTAATGCTGGTACACCAACGTTACGTGATAATAAGATGTGTTCACGAGTTTGTGGCATTGGACCGTCAGCAGCAGATACAACTAAGATACCGCCGTCCATTTGAGCTGCACCAGTGATCATGTTTTTAACATAGTCAGCGTGTCCTGGGCAGTCAACGTGAGCATAGTGACGTTTGTCAGTTTGGTATTCGATATGTGCAGTATTGATTGTAATACCACGTTCTTTTTCTTCTGGAGCGTTGTCAATCATATCGTATGATTGTGCAACAGTGTCACCATTTTTAGCTAATACAGTTGCGATAGCAGCTGTTAAAGTTGTTTTACCATGGTCAACGTGACCGATAGTACCAATATTGGCATGTTCTTTTGAGCGATCAAATTTTTCTTTTGCCATTATTAAATCTCTCCTATTCTTAATAAAAGTTATTTCAAATTTATCTCTCATGATAGTTTCTCACCATCATGAGAAGAAAATTGATTGAGTGTAGCATAAAAGAATTTATAATTCTTTTATAATGCATTTACCCCTAAAAATCAAATCATAAAAATGTCAGCTTATAAATAAGCTCAACCTGTATTTTAACCTAGCATAGCTAGTCTTAACAAGTTATATTATTCACCTTTATTTTTCTTGATGATTTCTTCAGCAATTGATTTAGGAACTTCTGCATAGTGGTCAAAGTACATTGTGTAAGTACCGCGACCTTGCGTGTTAGAACGTAATGAAGTTGCATAACCAAACATTTCTGAAAGTGGTACATATGCGTTAACAACTTGAGCATTACCACGTGGTTCCATACCGTCTACACGTCCACGACGAGCAGTCACGTCACCCATGATATCACCCATATATTCTTCAGGCATTTCGATAGTAACTTTCATCATTGGTTCTAAGATAACTGGATCACATTTTTTAGCAGCTTCTTTAAGCGCTAATGATGCAGCAATTTTGAAGGCCATTTCAGATGAATCGACATCATGATAAGAACCATCAAATAATTTAGCTTTAACATCAATTAATGGATAACCAGCTAAGACACCATTTTCCATAGCATCTTTAAGACCTTGTTCAACTGATGGAATGTATTCACGAGGAACTACACCACCAACAATAGCGTTTTCGAATTCGAAACCGCCACCTGTTTCGTTAGGAGTGAATTCAATATGAACATCACCATATTGACCACGACCACCAGATTGACGTGAGAATTTACCTTGAACTTGTGCAGGTTGTTTAAATGTTTCACGATAAGAAACCATTGGAGCACCTACGTTACATTCAACGTTGAATTCTTTCTTCATACGGTCAACTAAAATATCTAAGTGTAATTCACCCATACCACCGATGATAACTTGTCCAGTTTCTTCATCTGTGTGTGCATGGAATGTTGGGTCTTCTTCTTGTAATTTAACTAAAGCTTGAGTCATTTTATCTTGGTCAGCTTTAGATTTTGGTTCAACTGATAAGTGGATAACTGGTTCTGGGAATTCCATTGATTCCAAGATAATGTCATTTTTCTCTCCACATAAAGTATCACCAGTACCTGTTTCTTTAAGGCCTACTGCAGCTGCAATTTCACCTGAATAAACAGTGTCAATTTCTTGACGTGAGTTCGCGTGCATTTGTAATAAACGTCCAACACGTTCACGTTTATCTTTAGAAGAGTTCTTCACATATGAACCTGAAGATAATGTTCCAGAGTATACACGGAAGAATGTTAATTTACCAACATAAGGGTCAGTCATAACTTTAAATGCCAAAGCAGCAAATTCTGCTGAATCATCTGGTTTAGCAACAACTTCTTCATCAGGGTTGTTCGCACGATGACCAATAATTGGTTTAACATCTAATGGTGAAGGTAAATAATCAATTACTGCATTAAGCATTAATTGAACACCTTTGTTTTTGAACGCTGTACCACAAAGTACTGGGTAGAATTCTACGTCAGTAGTAGCTTGGCGGATAGCATCTTTTAATTCATCAACTGAAATCTCTTCATCCCCAAGATATTTCTCCATTAAATCGTCGTTGTTTTCAGCAACAGCTTCAATTAATTGAGCGCGAGCTTCTTCAGCTCTTTCTTTATGGTCTTCTGGAATTTCGATTTCATCGATTTCTGTACCTAGGTCGTTTGTATATTTAAAGCATTTCATTTCTACTAAGTCAATGATTGCTTCAAATTCATCTTCTGCACCAATAGGTAATTGAATAGGTGCTGCATTTGCTTGTAAACGATCATGTAAAGTGCTTACTGAATATTCAAAGTTCGCACCTAATTTGTCCATTTTGTTTACAAAAACAATACGAGGTACACCATAAGTTGTTGCTTGACGCCAAACTGTTTCAGTTTGAGGTTCTACACCTGATTGTGCATCAAGTACAGTAACGGCACCATCAAGTACACGTAATGAACGTTCAACTTCAACTGTGAAGTCTACGTGTCCAGGAGTATCAATGATGTTTACACGGTGACCTTGCCATTGTGCAGTTGTAGCAGCAGATGTGATAGTAATACCACGGTCTTGCTCTTGTTCCATCCAGTCCATTTGTGAAGCACCTTCATGTGTTTCACCAATTTTATGGATACGACCTGTGTAGTAAAGAATACGTTCAGTCGTAGTTGTCTTACCAGCATCAATGTGAGCCATGATACCGATATTACGAGTATTTTTCAAAGAAAAGTCTCTTGCCATGTATTTTTTCTCCTTCCAGTATTTACTGAATAAGTACTATAGATATGGCGATGCCCTAAGCATGAGCCATTTATTGGTAAACCATATAACGGAACACACTCAGGGTAATTGCTTTAATCTTACCAACGGTAGTGAGCAAATGCTTTGTTCGCTTCAGCCATTTTGTGAGTGTCTTCACGTTTTTTGACTGCACCACCTGTATTATTTGCAGCATCTAAGATTTCGTTAGCTAAACGGTCTTCCATAGTTTTTTCACCACGAAGACGCGCATAGTTAACTAACCAACGTAATCCAAGAGTAGTACGACGTTCTGGGCGCACCTCAACTGGTACTTGGTAGTTAGAACCACCTACACGACGAGCTTTAACTTCTAATACTGGCATGATATTATTAATTGCTTCTTCGAACACTTCTAATGCATCACGACCACTACGTTGTTCAACAAGATCAAATGCAGAATAAAGAATTCTTTGAGCTGTTCCACGTTTACCGTCTAACATAATTTTGTTAATTAATTTAGTAACTAACTTAGAGTTATGAATTGGATCTGGTAATACATCTCTTTTAGGTACTGATCCTTTACGAGGCATAATCTAAATCCTCCCTTCCTATTATAGTATATTATTTAAAAATATATTTAAAATTTACGTAATCTTAAACTTAATTTTTTGGTTTTTTAGTTCCGTATAATGAACGTCCTTGTCTACGTCCATCAACACCTGAAGTATCAAGTGCACCACGTACGATATGGTAACGCACACCAGGTAAGTCTTTCACTCGTCCACCACGAACAAGTACAACACTGTGTTCTTGTAAGTTGTGTCCGATACCAGGAATGTATGCGTTAACTTCAATGTTATTTGATAAACGCACACGTGCATATTTACGTAACGCAGAGTTAGGTTTTTTAGGTGTCATTGTACCTACACGAGTACATACACCACGTTTTTGAGGTGAGTTTAAGTTAGTAAATTGTTTCTTTTTACTATTGAAACCTCTGTTTAAAGCTGGTGAATCTGATTGTTTCGTTTTGCTTTTTCTTGGTTTACGTACTAATTGGTTAATAGTTGGCATTGAATATGTCCTCCTCTCTTCATTTTTTAATCCCACACATCCAGGTGGTTCATTTTAAGGTTAAATAAAATTTAGTAAGTAAAACACTTACTAATTCTCACTTATTAATGCAACTATTGTCGCATTAACATTAATACCTACATATTTTCCTAACGCACGTTGGCTAGAAAAAAATGATACTGGTATATTTTTATGATTGATATAGCTTAACACGCGAGTTAGCAAATGAACTTCAACGTCTTGAGCAATAATCAATGATGTAACTTGACCTTTCTTTAACGCTTTAAGCGTTTCTTTAAGACCAACTACATATTGTTGTTTGTTAAAGCGTGCAACTTTTTCATTAGACATCTAAATATCCTCCAAAGTTCTGCTTGCATCAACCTTTAATATATTAACATTATTTGTTACTAGTAGTCAACAACTTATATTTGCATTTATAAATAAAATACAAAGCACTTCAAAATTTCATAGTAATTATTACAATATCTATAATTTGTAGCAAAAAAGAAAAGAGTGGGACATAAATTAAACTAAACGCATCGTCCCACTCTTGAATGATAACTCTGGCACAAATATTTTCGTCTGAAAATTTCTGTACTAGAATTTTATGGCTCATAATTTTCGCCTAATAATTGATTTGTGACAATGTCATAAATCGAAATCTAATTAGACTCGTTATTCTATCGTTTCAACTTCTTCACTTGTTTCTGTTACTGGTGCAGTAGCTTTATCGTATTGAATATCACTGTAACGTCTCATACCAGTACCAGCAGGAATTAACTTACCAATAATAACATTCTCTTTAAGACCAAGTAAATCATCACGTTTACCTTTAATAGCTGCATCAGTAAGCACACGTGTTGTTTCTTGGAATGAAGCTGCTGATAAGAAGCTTTCAGTTTCCAGAGAAGCTTTAGTAATACCAAGTAATACTGGTTTAGCTGTAGCTGGACGTTTACGATGTTTGAATGCATCTCTGTTAGCGTCAGTAAAGTTATGAATATCAACTAATGAACCTGGTAATAATTTAGTGTCACCAGCCTCAATGATGCGAACTTTACGTAACATTTGTCTTACCATAACTTCAACGTGTTTGTCGTCAATTTCAACACCTTGCATACGGTAAACTTTTTGTACTTCTTTTAATAGGTAACTTTCAGTTGCATTTAGGCCTGCTACAGATAAATAGTTTTTAGGTTCAATTGATCCTTCTGTTAGAACTTCACCACGTTCAACAGATTGACCTATTTCAACTTTAAGTCTTGAAGTACCTGATGCTAGATAAGATCTAGTTTCATTAGCACCTTTAACAATTATTTCTTGTTGGCGATCTTTTGCTAATTTAATATCATCAACTACACCTTCGATTTCAGTAATCACAGCTTGACCTTTTGGATTACGTGCCTCAAAGATTTCTTGGATACGAGGAAGACCTTGAGTGATGTCACTTCCTGCTACCCCACCAGTGTGGAATGTACGCATTGTAAGTTGGGTACCTGGTTCACCGATAGATTGAGCGGCAATTGTACCAACTGCTTCACCCACTTCAACTTTTTCACCAGTAGCAAGGTTTTTACCATAACATTTTTCACATACACCATGACGTGTGTTACATGTAAATGCTGAGCGTATATACATTTGCTCAATACCTGCATCAGTGATTTGTTTTGCAATATCTGGTGTTATTAATTCGTCTGGACGAATAATTACTTCGTCTGTTTCAGGATGGCGAATTGTTTCTTTAGAATAACGACCTTCGATACGTTCGATAAATGGTTCAATCATTTCAGTTCCTTCTTTTATATCAGAAACTAATAAACCACGGTCTGTACCACAATCTTCTTCACGAACGATAACATCTTGTGCTACATCAACAAGACGACGAGTAAGGTAACCAGAGTCAGCTGTTTTAAGTGCTGTATCGGCAAGACCTTTACGCGCACCGTGTGTAGAAATAAAGTATTCTAATACCGTTAAACCTTCACGGAATGAAGATGTGATTGGTAATTCTATAATCTTACCAGATGGTGCTGCCATTAAACCACGCATACCAGCTAATTGAGTGAAGTTTGATGCATTACCACGGGCACCAGAATCACTCATCATGAATATTGGGTTAGTTTTCTCAAGAGACTGCATTAATTCGCCTTGAATTTGGTCTTTTGCGTCAGTCCAAATTTCTACAACCGCATTGTAACGCTCGTCTTCAGTGATTAAACCACGATTATATTGTTTAGTCACACGTTCAACTAATTTTTCATGTTCATCTAAAATGTCTTGTTTATCTGGAAGTACAACAATGTCAGAAACACCAACAGTAATACCAGCTTTAGATGAGAATTTGAATCCTAAATCTTTCATTCTATCAAGCATCATTGAAGTATCAGTAATGCTAAATCTATTGAATACTTCTGCGATGATATTTCCTAAGAACTTTTTGTTGAAAGGTTCAATAAGTTCTGCATTATCAAAGTATTCTTTTAGTCCACCTTCACCTAATTGCGTAGGATCAACAAAGTATTTATCAGGTGTCGTTCTTTCTAGGTTAGCTTGACTTGGTTCATTGATGTATGCAAATGAATCAGGAATAATTTCATTGAAAATAATTTTACCTACTGATGTAGCTAAAATTTTGCTATTTTGCTCATCAGTAAACGTTGGATTATTGAATGAATTAGCATGAACACCAATACGAGTGTGTAGATGTACATAACCATTTGCATAAGCTTTTAAAACCTCATTAGTATCGTTAAAGATTGCACCAGTATTCACGGCATCTTTTCGCTCTAATGTTAGGTAATAGTTACCTAAAACCATATCTTGTGATGGTGTTACAACCGGCTTACCATCTTTAGGGTTTAGGATGTTTTGTGCTGCAAGCATAAGCATACGTGCTTCAGCTTGAGCTTCTTTTGATAATGGAACGTGAACAGCCATTTGGTCACCATCAAAGTCTGCATTATAAGCAGTTGTAACAAGAGGGTGAAGGCGAATTGCACGACCTTCTACTAGAGTAGGTTCAAATGCCTGAATACCTAATCTGTGTAATGTTGGAGCACGGTTTAATAGTACTGGATGCTCAGTTATAACATCTTCAAGCACATCCCAAACTTCATCGTCCATACGTTCAATTTTACTTTTAGCATTTTTAATGTTTGTAGCAATTTCACGTTGAACTAACTCTTTCATAACGAATGGTTTAAATAATTCAAGCGCCATTTCTTTTGGTAAACCACATTGATACATTTTCAAGCTTGGTCCAACTGCGATAACTGAACGTCCTGAATAGTCAACACGTTTACCTAGTAAGTTTTGACGGAAACGTCCTTGCTTACCTTTAAGCATATGTGAAAGAGATTTCAATGGACGGTTACCTGGTCCTGTTACAGGGCGACCACGACGACCATTGTCAATTAAAGCATCGACTGCTTCTTGTAACATACGTTTTTCATTTTGAACGATGATACCTGGTGCTCCAAGGTCTAATAAACGTTTCAAACGGTTGTTACGGTTGATAACACGACGATACAAGTCATTTAAATCACTTGTAGCGAAACGTCCACCGTCTAATTGAACCATCGGACGAATTTCAGGTGGTATAATAGGTAATACATCTAAAATCATCCAAGAAGGATTATTCCCAGAATTTCTAAATGACTCAACTACCTCTAAACGTTTAATCGCACGTGTTAATCTTTGACCTGTTGCAGATTCAAGCTCATCACGTAACTCTTTTAATTCTTCATCTAAATCAATTTCTTCTAATAGGTCTTTAATACCTTCTGCACCCATTTTGGCAACAAATTGATTTGGGTACTTGTCATAATATTCTCTGAATTCAGCTTCAGATAATAATGTTTTCTTTTCAAGTCCAGTTGGTCCTGGATCAACTACAACATATGAAGCGAAGTATATTACTTCTTCTAATGCTCTAGGAGACATATCTAATAATAGCCCCATACGACTTGGAATTCCTTTGAAATACCAAATGTGAGATACGGGTGCTGCTAATTCAATATGACCCATTCTTTCACGACGCACTTTTGATTTCGTTACTTCAACGCCACATCTATCACATACCATACCTTTGTAGCGTACACGTTTGTACTTACCACAACTACATTCCCAATCTTTAGTAGGTCCGAAAATTCTTTCACAGAATAGACCATCTTTTTCAGGCTTAAGTGTACGGTAATTTATTGTTTCAGGTTTCTTAACTTCACCATAAGACCAAGAGCGAATTTTTTCAGGTGAAGCTAATCCTATTTTCATATAATGGAAATTATTTACATCAATCAAGGAGCCTACCTCCTTCAATTTAGATTAGCTGTGCTATTTGATTGATTACATTCATTGAAATTAAATACCTTAAAGAGGTTGAAATGACTAGCATTCCATACCTCTAAGGTTTTAGTTATCTTAAGTGCTTATTAATCAGTAGTTTCTTTTTGTGATTCTGGAGCACTCTTTTGTTGTAAATCTACTTTGCGTTCTGCTGCATCTTCGTCATCAACATCAGCCATTTCGATTTCATTATCATGCTCATCCATCACTTTAACATCTAAACCTAAACTTTGTAGTTCTTTCATCAATACTCGGAATGATTCTGGAACACTAGGTCTAGAAATGTTCTCACCTTTAACTATAGACTCGTAAGTTTTAACACGACCTACAGTATCATCAGATTTATAAGTTAAGATTTCTTGTAAAGTATAAGCAGCACCATAAGCTTCAAGTGCCCATACCTCCATCTCACCGAAACGTTGACCACCGAATTGTGCTTTACCACCTAATGGTTGTTGTGTAACAAGTGAGTATGGTCCAGTAGAACGTGCATGTAACTTATCATCTACCATGTGTGCAAGTTTAAGCATGTACATAACACCAACTGAAATACGATTGTCGAATGGTTCACCAGTTCGTCCATCGTATAGGACAGTTTTACCGTCACGCGCCATTCCAGCTTCTTCGATAGTTGACCAAACGTCATCATCGTTGGCACCATCAAACACTGGGGAAGCAACGTGAATTCCTAAGTTTTTAGCTGCCATACCTAAATGTAATTCTAATACTTGTCCAATGTTCATACGTGATGGTACACCTAATGGGTTTAACATAATATCGATTGGTCGACCATCTGGTAAATAAGGCATATCTTCTTCTGGAACAATCTTAGAAATAACACCTTTGTTACCGTGACGACCACACATTTTGTCCCCAACATGTATTTTACGTTTTTGGACAATATATACACGTACTAATTGGTTAACTCCAGGAGATAGAGTGTCGTCTCCTTCTTCACGATTAAAGACTTTAACATCTAAAACGATACCGCCAGCACCATGAGGTACACGTAATGATGTATCACGAACTTCACGTGCTTTTTCACCAAAGATAGCGTGTAATAATCTCTCTTCAGCTGTTAATTCAGTTACACCTTTAGGCGTTACTTTACCTACTAAGATGTCACCATCTTTAACTTCTGCACCAACATAAACGATACCACGATCATCTAAGTTCTTAAGTGCACTTTCAGATACGTTTGGAATATCACGTGTGATTTCCTCAGGTCCTAATTTCGTATCACGAGCTTCTGACTCATACTCTTCAATATGAATAGATGTATATACATCATCTTTAACTAGTCGTTCACTCATAATTACAGCATCCTCATAGTTGTAACCGTCCCATGTCATGAAACCGACAACTACATTTCGTCCTAATGCCATTTCTCCTAATTCCATTGAAGGACCGTCCGCTAAAATCTCATTATATTCAACAACATCACCAATTGATACAATCGGACGTTGGTTATAACAAGTACCAGAGTTTGAACGCTTGAACTTCGCTAAAGGATAACGATCTAATTCACCTTCATGTTCAGTTCCATTTTCTTCGACTAAACGACGAACTAAAATTTCATTAGATTCAACATGCTCAACGCGTCCTCTATGCTTAGCAGTAATTGCAGCACCAGAGTCTCTTGCGGCTACGTGTTCCATACCTGTACCCACAAATGGAGCTTCAGGATTCATTAAAGGCACCGCTTGACGTTGCATGTTTGCTCCCATTAACGCACGGTTAGAGTCGTCATTTTCTAAGAATGGAATACATGCTGTTGCTGCTGAAACAACTTGTTTTGGTGATACGTCCATGTAATCCATTTTTTCTTTAGCCATAACAGTGTTATTACCACGGAAACGACAAACAACTTCATCATCTAAGAAACGACCATTTTCATCAAGTCTAGAATTAGCCTGTGCAACAACGTAGCTATCCTCTTCATCAGCTGTCAAATAATCTATTTGATCAGTGATTGAGTTTGTATCTAAATCCACTTTACGATATGGCGTTTCAATAAAACCAAATTCATTCACTCTAGCATAACTTGACAATGAGTTTATTAAACCAATATTAGGACCCTCAGGTGTTTCAATTGGACACATACGCCCATAGTGAGAGTAGTGAACGTCACGCACTTCCATTTGAGCACGTTCACGTGTTAATCCACCAGGCCCTAGAGCAGATAAACGACGTTTGTGCGTTAACTCTGCTAACGGGTTAGCTTGGTCCATAAATTGAGATAATTGTGAACTACCAAAGAATTCTTTGATTGATGCAATAACTGGTCTGATATTAATGAGTTGTTGTGGCGTAATAGAATCTGTATCTTGTATTGACATTCTTTCACGAACAACACGTTCCATTCTGGATAAACCGATACGGAATTGATTTTGTAATAGCTCACCGACAGAACGTAAACGACGATTACCTAGATGATCAATATCATCTGTATAACCAATACCATTCAATAAGTTGAAGAAATAACTCATTGAGGCAACAATATCTGCTGGAGTAATACATTTAACTTCAGAATCAGGTAATGCATTACCAATGACAGTAGTCGTACGACCTTCTTCATCGTTAGGCACATACACTTTAATAGATTGGATTTCTACAGGTTCGTCAATTACACTACCTTCAAGTTCAAATACTTCGCTATTAGCGTTTGTTTCTAATACGTCCATGATTTCGTCAAGTTTACGACGATCTAACACTGTTCCTTCGTCAACAACAATTTCACCAGTTTCACTGTTAACAATTGGTTCTGCTAATTTTTGATTGAACAAACGATGTTTTAGGTGTAATTTTTTGTTCGCTTTATAACGACCTACACTGGCTAAATCATAGCGTTTAGGGTCGAAGAAACGAGAATATAATAAACTTTTAGCATTTTCTACTGTTGGTGGTTCGCCAGGACGTAAACGTTCATAAATCTCTAATAAAGCCTGTTCTGTATTTTCTGTTCCATCTTTTTCTAATGTATTACGTAAATATTCGCTGTCTCCTAATAAGTCAACAATTTCTTGATCAGTTGAGAAACCTAGCGCACGTAGTAATACAGTCAATGGTAATTTACGTGTTCTATCGATACGAACATATACAACATCTTTAGCATCTGTCTCATACTCTAACCAAGCACCACGGTTAGGAATGATTGTTGCATCATAGTTTTCACGTCCATTTTTATCGATTTTCTCGTTAAAATACACGGATGGTGAGCGAACTAATTGAGATACGATAACACGTTCAGCACCATTAATTACGAACGTACCTGTATCTGTCATCAGTGGAAAATCACCCATGAAGACTTCTTGTTCTTTAACTTCACCAGTTTCTTTAATAATAAGACGCACTTTCACACGAAGAGGTGCAGCATAAGTAGCGTCACGGTTTTTTGATTCTTCTAAATCATATTTAGGTTCACCTAATCTGTAATCTACAAATTCTAAAGATAGGTTGCCAGTGAAATCTTCAATTGGAGAAATATCTCTGAACATTTCTAATAAACCTTCTTTAAGGAACCAATCATAAGATTTTGTTTGAATTTCTATTAAGTTTGGTAATTCTAATACTTCTGAAATTCTCGCGTAATTTCTACGTTTACGATGTCTTCCATATTGGACAACTTGACCTGCCAAACAGATTCACCCCTCAAAAATTGTGTGTTCACCCTTACTTTTCAATTGAATATAATAAATAATATAAAAGACAAAAAGAAAACGGCAACACATATGATGACACCATTTTCGATTTCTATTTACACTTAATTAATTTATCCATTTTACGTAAAAGTACACACTTATTGAACATAAATTTTTACATTTTATAACTATATCAGAATACCATTTCGAAATCAACCTTTTATACTTTTCAAAATATAATATCCTTTACTCTTAGCTATAATTTCTACATTGCCAAATAGTTCTTCTATTTTCTTTTTAGCTGAAGGCATACCTTGCTTTTTTTGAATGACGACATAAAGTTCACCCGTAGTTTTGAGTCTGTCATACGCTTGTTCAAAGATTCGATGAACAATGTCCTTACCAGCTCTAATAGGGGGATTAGTTAAAATGTAATCAAAGCACTGATGATTGACAGCAGACAAACAATCGCTTTCCATAATCGTTACATTATCCACTTGATTTTTTGTCTTATTCATTTCTGCCAACGCCAAAGCTCTATTGTTAATATCCAACATTGTAATTTGATGGTGTGGAGATGCTTTTCCTATTGCTAAACCGATAGGACCATATCCACATCCTACATCCGCGATGGTTTTACTTGGGCCTGGAGGATGTTCTTTCAAAAAAGTTTTAATTAGTAAGTCTGATCCAAAATCCACATTATCTTTTGAAAAAACTCCAGCATCAGTAGTAAGTTCTAGTTGCACATTTTTAATTTGATAACTAATTCTTTTTGGGTTACTTTTAACATCAGGTTGTTCATCATAATAATGACTCATTTCTTCACCTCTAATTTTATCATTCAATCCAAAAGCATTTAGTATGCTTGTATTAATTAATTGAAAAACCCCGTTATCAGAATAACGGGGTTTTAACTTCTCAAAGAATTCAGGTTGTATTTGCATTGAAATCTATATTAAATAGGTTAAACATACATTTTCAACCTAACTATTTAATTAGAAAGTAGAAACTATTTTAATTCTACGCTAGCTCCAACTTCTTCTAATTGTTCTTTAAGTTTTTCAGCATCTTCTTTAGGCATAGCTTCTTTAATTACTTTAGGAGCTCCATCTACTAATTCTTTAGCATCTTTTAATCCTAAACCAGTTGCTTCTTTAACTGCTTTAACAACTTTAATTTTTGAAGATCCAGCTGAAGTTAATTCAACATCAAATTCAGTTTTTTCAGCTGCAGCATCTCCGCCACCAGCTGCACCTGCTGCTGCTACTGGAGCTGCTGCAGTTACACCAAATTCTTCTTCAATTGCTTTTACTAAATCGTTTAATTCTAATACTGACATTTCTTTAATTGCTTCAATGATTTGTTCTTGATTAGCCATTTTATATTTCCTCCATTAATTTAATTTTTATGCGCAATTATTCAGCGCTTTCTTCTTTTTGTTCTCCAACAGCTTTAACTGCATAAGCGAAGTTGCGTACAGGTGCTTGTAATACAGATAAAAGCATAGATACAAGACCATCGTGTGAAGGTAATGAACCAACTGTTTTAACTTCTTCAGCAGAGATAACGTTACCTTCCATAACGCCTGTTTTAACTTCTAAAGCTTCATGTTCTTTTGCAAATCCTGCAATAACTTTTGCTGGTGCAACAACATCTTCAGTAGAAGTTGCGATTGCTGTAGGACCTGTTAAGAATTCATCCAAGCCTTCGATACCTGCTTGTTCAGCAGCACGACGAACCATAGTGTTTTTGTATACTTTATACTCAACACCTGCTTCACGTAATTGTGAACGTAATTCAGTAACTTCTGCTACAGTTAAACCACGGTAGTCAACGATAACTGTTGAAACTGAATTTTTAAGTTGTTCAGCGATAGTATCGACTTGTTGTTTTTTTGCTTCAATGATAGCAGACATTCAGACACCTCCATTTAAATTTATTGGGTGCTTTTTTTAATCACAATAAAAAAAGCACTTTCTACCCACGGCAAAAAGTGCTTGAAAGATCATTAATCATCACGTTCAAGTCAATTTTAGCCTCGGTAGGATACTGTTTTAAGTTATTAATAACTCCTACTGTCTTAGGTAAAATAATCACAAGTATTAATATAACTGCTTTAGTATAAAAAGTCAACAAAAAATTACAGACTAAAATCAATAGTTAGTCTGTAATTTGTTTTCTATTTAAAATTTATAGTTTGAAAGATGAAGTATCAACTTTTACTCCAGGACCCATTGTTGTTGTAACAGCAACAGATTTGAAGTAAGTACCCTTAGCAGAAGCTGGTTTAGCTTTCGCTAATACATCTTGTAAAGTTCTGAAGTTATCAACTAATTTTTCTTCATCGAATGACACTTTACCAATTGACGCATGTACAATACCTGCTTTTTCAGCACGGTATTCTACCTTACCAGCTTTGATTTCTTCAACTGCTTTTTTAACATCCATTGTTACAGTGCCAGTTTTAGGGTTAGGCATTAAACCTTTAGGTCCTAATACTCGACCAAGTTTACCAACTTCACCCATCATATCAGGTGTAGCTACAACTACGTCGAAATCAAACCAACCTTGTTGGATTTTTTGTACGTAATCTGCTTCACCTACATAATCTGCACCTGCTTCTTCAGCTTCAGTGATTTTATCGCCTTTAGCGAAAACGAGTACACGTTGTGATTTACCAGTACCGTGTGGTAATACTACTGCACCACGGATTTGTTGGTCATTTTTACGTGTATCAATTCCTAAACGGAATGCAACTTCAACAGAAGCGTCGAAATTAGCAACGCTAGTTTCTTTAGCTAATTTGATTGCTTCTTCAACACTATAGTATTGAGTGCGGTCAACTTTACTAGCTGCTTCTTGATACTTTTTACCTTTTTTAGCCATTTATAGTTCCTCCTTTAGTGGTTTTAGCGGAATTTCCTCCCACATTCACTTGCGCCTTGCAAGTTAAGAGCAGATAACAGATGAACGTTAACATCACTGCTTTGCAATGTTAACAAACCAATAGACAATATTCATTGTATACCCTATCTGTTACCTGCTTTTCATCGTCTAAATTAAGTTTATTTCAAATTAATTTAAAAAGTTTCTCTTTATTATTGTACAGTGATACCCATGCTACGTGCAGTACCTTCAATAATACGCATTGCCGCTTCTTCGTCTGCAGCATTTAAGTCTTGCATTTTTGTTTGAGCAATTTCGCGTACTTGATCTTTAGTTACTGTTGCAACTTTAGTTTTATTAGGTTCACCAGAACCTTTTTCAACACCAGCTGCTTTTTTAAGTAGTACTGGAGCCGGCGGAGTTTTTGTAATGAATGTAAATGAACGGTCTTCATAAACACTGATTTCTACCGGAATGATTAAACCTGCTTGTTCTTGCGTACGAGCATTGAATTCTTTACAGAATCCCATAATGTTCACACCTGCTTGACCTAATGCTGGACCAACTGGTGGTGCTGGATTCGCTTTACCTGCAGGAATTTGCAATTTAACTACTTTTTCTACTTTTTTAGCCACGATGTGCACCTCCTTGATATCGTGATGTGGTCACAGGGCTTAGTTTTGCCCTCCCACTCTTAAACATTTCGTGACGAAATGAGCGCTATAAAAGCGCGACCACATTATTTTAACACTCATATTGATAAAAAATCAATAGTAAAATTTCATCTTTGCTAACTACGCTATTATTATTTGTTTTATTTTATACATTCATAACGCTTGTTTATGTACATCCATCACTTATAAATAAAGGAATATACTTTTCTAACTTATAATTCTATTTTCTTTTAATGAATATCTTTCTTAAATCTATTCAAATGTGTTTTGAGCGAATTTAAACAAAATAGTTTTATAATTTTTCAATTTGGTCAAATTCAACTTCTACAGGTGTTTCACGACCAAACATATCAACAAGTACAGTAAGCTTGAATTTATCCGCTTCAATCTCTTGTACTTCTCCAATTTGATTAGCAAAAGGACCTGATTGGATACGAACTTGTTCTCCAACATCGAGTTCAACATCTATTGTTTTCTCTTTAAGACCCATTTGCTTAAGAATGAAGCGTACTTCTTCAGGAAGTAGAGGGTTAGGTTTTGATCCTGCACCTGCAGATCCGACAAATCCTGTTACTCCAGGAGTATTTCTAACTACATACCACGACTCATCTGTCATGATTAACTCAACTAATACATATCCAGGAAATGTTTTCTTCACAAGCTTTTTAGCTTTCCCATCCTTAACTTGAGTTTCTTCCTCTTCTGGTATGACAACTCTGAAAATTTGTTCAGTCATATTCATAGATTCTACTCTTTTTTCTAAATTCTTTTTAACTTTATTTTCATATCCAGAATAGGTATGTACAGCATACCAACGCTTAGCGCCTACTTCTTCAGACATGTCTTCACTCCTAACCTAAAAATAATTGTTTTAATGCATTAATTCCTATGTCTAAGGCATAGAAAAAGACTAAGAAGAATATCACTGTTGATACAACTATTATTGTATATTTAAATAATTCTTCCTTAGTTGGCCAACTCGTCTTTTCCATTTCTGACTTAACGCCTTTAAAGAAACTTTCTTTTTTAGCCATCATAAGACCTCCACACTCTATGACTTTCTAATGAAAGTCATACTCAATTAATTGATATCATCTTATTTCGATTCTTTATGAACTGTATGCGCGTTACATCTTGGACAGTATTTTTTTAAAGTAAGTCTCGTTGCTGAGCCTTCCTTTTTAGGAACATTGTAATTCCGATTGCCACAATTCTCACAATTCAAAGGTACTTTCTTCACAATTATTCACCTTTACTCATTATAATACCAATATACTATACATAAGTATTGTATTAAATGTCAAACTTATGCGCCACGCTATAATTTCCTCACCATACAGTATACTATTTGCATATTATTTTCTTATTCAAAACTTCTTTTAAGTTTACATTTACTACGTTGAATCGCATTATAAACAACTTTGGATTCCAAATTTAAAACCATAGCAATCTCCTTTGGCTTGTAATCATTAAGTAGTAATCGAATGATACGTCTTTCCATTCGACTGAGTTTGACTTCGCTTCTTTTAAAAGCTAATGTTAATTCTTTTCTAATTATCGATCTTTCTATATCGTTTAATGCCAAAGTAGCGTTATATTCAACAATGTATTCATTAACAAGTAGAGGTTGACGTTTATAATTCGCTTTTACTTTTCTAAGATAGTCATATTTAACCGAACGAATTAAAAAGTAAATATAGTGTTCTATTGGTACACCTTGTTGATAGTCGAATTTTTGCAAGGCACGGTAGAATTTAATAACAATCTCTTGATACATGTCTTCAATGTCATACTTATTATGGGAGATATACCTTATTTTATTGTAAATCAGTGGCTTTAGCTCTTCTATTAAAGACTCAAATAGTTCTTCAGAAGATTTATTTTCTGTTTGCGATAGACACAGTGCTGTATATTCATGTTGCTGTTTATTCAGATTCATATATCTAACCTTTCGAGTAAGTTGAAATTAGTTTATATGAAATCTATCTAAAATCACAACAGAGCAAAATTAGTCTTTTTTCTGATTGCCACGTCTAATCTTTTCAAATTCTTCAAGTATCTCATTAGATAACGGAATTCTAATTCTTGGTTTCTTTTCGCTAAAATCATCAAGTGACTTGTTAACAACAACCTCATTTTCTTTTAATTCACGCCACATTTCTCTTGAAGAAATACGATATGCACCTGAACCAAAAATAGCATGTTGTTCACTCATATCACTTGTTACAACGGTAATGTGTGTCGTGTGTTTATTATATAATTCATACACGTAGCGTTCTATAAAACTATCTGCAGTTTCTTTTTCTTTAGTAAAGATTGTTTTGACACCATGATAGAAGTATTCCCTTTCTATCCCTGACTGTTCATAGGCATCAAATACACAGACAATTTCATCTGCTATTAATGCATTGTAGTTGGCAATTGTGTCTAATAATTGCTCTCTAGCTTCTTCTAAATTCTCTTTAGCAACAGTGCTAAGTGTTGAGGATTGGCCAATCATATTGTAACCATCTATAATTAAGTATCTTTTCTTCATGACTTTTCCTCTAACTGATGACGTTTACGATATACTTCATACATCATTAAACTTGCAGCCACAGACGCGTTCAAGCTATTGACATGTCCAACCATTGGAATCTTAATATGAAAATCACACTTATCACTCACTAAACGACTCATACCTTGCCCCTCACTACCTATTACAATACCTAGTGACATATCTGCTTGTAAATCTCTATAATCCGTTGCATTATTAGCTTCTGTCCCCGCAATCCAAAAGCCGTTGTCTTTTAATTCGTCGATAGTTTTCGAAAGATTAGTAACCCTTATAACCGGAACATGCTGAATCGCTCCTGTAGAAGCTTTTGCAACGGTCTGTGTTAGCGCAACTGATCGTCTTTTAGGTATAATAACCGCATCAACACCAGAAGCATCTGCTGTTCTTAATATAGAGCCAAGATTATGCGGGTCTTCTAAACCATCTAAAATGATAACAGTTGAATAACGGGCTTTTTTCTTTTGTTTTTGTAAAAATTCATCGAAGTTTGCATATTCATATGGGGCTACTAAAGCAGCCACACCCTGGTGAGGTGCATTTGCTAAAAAATCTAATTTAGATTTTGGTACCGTTTGTACAATTAATTTTTGTGATTTTGCATTTTTTAAAATGTCGTTAATTTGTTGCTTTTTTATACCGTCTTGAATCAAAATCTTATTTATGGCGTGACCTGATATAATTGCTTCTTTAACTGCGTGTCTACCTACTATCACTATATCTTCCACATTCACACTACCTTTCATCCACTATCCTAACAATTGTTTCTAATAAGTTTTCTAATCGTTCTGATTGATGGTCTAAATATAAAAATCCGATAACAGCTTCTAACGCTGAACTTTTACGATAAGTTTGAATGTCAGTATTTTTAGCTTTTGTATAACTTTTAGCGTTACGTCCTCGTTTTAAAACACTTAGCTCTTCCTCTGTAAACCAGTCAATATCTAACAAATACTCTAAAGTCTTAGCTTGACTTTTCGCTGAAACGTAACTTTTCGATACTTGGTGCAAACGATGAGGTTTACTTTGTAATTTTAGCACGATATATTCACGCACATGTTGATCAAGTACTGCATCACCCATATATGCCAATGTTAAAGGATTAAGAAGTTTTACGTTCATATGTTTAGCCACGTTTAAATCTTACACCTTGGGGGGTATCTTCTAAAATGATATGACGTGCTTTTAACATATCTCTAATTTCATCTGCTCGAGCGAAATCTTTATTTTTACGTGCTTCATTACGCTCCTCAATCAATTGTTCAATGTCTTCATCTAGTAACTCTTCAGTTTCTTTACTCTTAAGTGGTACACCAAGGACGTCACTAAAAATGCTGTACACTTCTTTAAATCTATTTAAAACTTTTGTTGAAGTTGTATTTTCTAATACATATTTATTTGCAAGTTTAGCTAAGTCATACCATGCAGTTACTGCATTAGCAGTATTAAAGTCATCATCCATTACCGTTTCAAATTGATTTAGTATTTTATCTATTTGTTGTATATATTCTGATTGTTCTTCCAAATCTGAGGCAATTTGTTCTCTTTCCTCAATTAACTTGTAGCTATTACGTATACGTTCAAGACCACTTCGCGCCGCACCTACTAATTCTAAATTGTAGTTTATTGGGCTACGATAATGCACACTAATCATAAAGAATCGTAATACGTCTGGATCGACTTCTTTAATGATATCGTGAACTAAAATGAAATTTCCTAGAGACTTACTCATTTTCTCATTATCAATATTAATAAAACCATTATGCATCCAATAATTTGCGAAAGGTGCATGATTATGAGCCTCTGATTGAGCAATTTCATTTTCATGATGCGGAAATTGTAAATCTGAACCACCTGCGTGAATATCTATTGTAGACCCTAGTTCATGATAAGCCATTACTGAACATTCAATGTGCCAACCTGGTCTACCTTTACCAAATGGACTATTCCAACTAATTTCACCTGGTTTAGCTTTCTTCCATAAAGTAAAATCTAGCGCATCTTCTTTTTGTTCTCCAGCTTCAATACGAGCGCCAACTTTCAAATCATCTAATGATTGATGACTTAATTTACCATATCCATCAAATTGACGTGTTCTAAAATAGACATCACCGTCACTTTCATATGCATAACCTTCATCTACTAATTCTTTAATAAAATCAATAATTTCACCCATATGATGCATCACACGCGGATTAGATGTAGCCTTTTTCACATTCAAAGCACCAACGTCCTCATAAAAAGCTTTAATATACTTTTCAGCAATTTCAGGAACACTTTCATTAAGTTCTTTAGAGCGATTAATGAGTTTATCATCAACGTCTGTGAAATTAGAAACATAGATGACTTCATATCCCTTATATTCGAAATATCTTCTGACTACATCATAATTAATAGCTGGTCGTGCATTTCCAATATGAATATAATTGTAAACTGTTGGCCCACATACATACATTTTGACCTTACCTGGTTCAATGGGCTCAAACGTCTCTTTCCGACGTGTTAAGGTATTATATAATGTAATCATCTTGAATCTCTCCATTCTTAGCTTTTTCAAGCTGTCTTTCTAAGTGTTTAATTTGTTCGTAAAGTGGATCAGGTAAGTTACGGTGATCAAATGTTTTACCAATACGTCTACCTTCTTGTTTAACAATGTGACCTGGTATACCTACTACAGTTGTATAACTAGGAACAGACTGTAATACTACGGAATTAGCTCCAATATTCACATTTGATTCAATTTTTATATTACCTAATATCTTAGATCCAGCTGCTATCAAAACATTATCACCAATATCAGGATGGCGTTTTCCTTTTTCTTTGCCTGTACCACCTAAAGTAACTCCTTGATAAATAGTAACATTATCACCAATTGTACATGTTTCTCCAATAACTACACCCATGCCATGGTCGATAAATAAACGCTTACCGATTTTTGCACCTGGATGTATTTCAATTCCGGTAAAAAAACGTGATAGTTGAGAAATCATTCTGGCTGCTACATAGCGTCTATTTTTATATAATTTATGGGCAATTAAGTGACTCCAAACTGCATGTAATCCAGCGTAAGTAGTTATTACTTCTAAAGTCGAGCGCGCTGCAGGATCCTGTTCAAACACCATCTTTATATCGTCTCTCATTCTTTTTAACACGAACGTCTCCCCCTCAGTCTAATCAAATTAATTTCAACACGTTTAAATCACTATGCGGAATATCATCGGTATCATAAGTTTAAAAATATGAAAAGAGCACCTCTAACATTTGTTGCTAGAGGCGCTCTCGCACGGTTCCACTCTTCATTTAATAGCAATACTCATATTTGATTTATTACTATTCTCATCTCAATTATTTATTTTTATTAACAAAGGTGCATTCATTAATATTTATGATGTGCTCACAGCTACCGCACACTCTCTGACACATAAACATTTAACTACTAATCCTTTGAATCACTTTATATTTATAATCATATGTTGTCACTTGTAAAATTTCAAGTCGTAAACACTTTATGACTTAATATTTATTTAAACAAGGTTTTTTAAGCGTGACAATACTTTATCTTTGCCTAATACTTCAATTGTGTTAGGTAATTCAGGACCATGCATTTGTCCAGTAACAGCAACACGAATAGGCATAAATAATTGTTTACCTTTAATACCAGTTTCTTTTTGAACTTCTTTAATCATTTTCTTAATTTCAGTTGCCTCAAACGATTCTAAAGATTCTAATTTACCATATAAATGGTTCATTAGTTCTGGCACTTGTTCTCCTTGTAATACCTCTTGTTCATCTTTTCCAAGTTCCGGCATTTCATGGAAGAACATTTCTGATAATGGAACAATTTCACCAGCGTAACTCATTTCTTTTTGATACAACGCTATTAATTTACGTCCCCATTCTCTATCCTTTTCTGATGGGTTTTCAGGTATAAGATTAGCCTTGATTAAATGAGGTAATGCAAGTTCGAATACTGTTTCTGTATCTTTTGTTTTCATATACTGATTGTTAACCCAAGCAAGTTTTTGTCTATCGAACATAGCTGGAGACTTAGACAAGCGTTTTTCATCAAAAATCTTTATAAATTCTTCTTTAGAAAAGATTTCCTCTTCACCTTCAGGTGACCAACCTAACAATGTAATAAAGTTAAATAATGCTTCTGGAAGATATCCTAAGTCACGATATTGCTCGATAAATTGTAGGATTTGACCATCTCGCTTGCTTAATTTTTTACGCTCTTCATTAACAATGAGTGACATATGACCAAAACGAGGTGCTTCCCATCCAAATGCTTCATATATCATTAACTGCTTAGGTGTATTTGAAACATGGTCATCACCACGTATAACATCTGATATTTGCATATAATGATCATCTACGGCAACTGCAAAATTATAAGTCGGAACACCATCTTTTTTTACAATTACCCAGTCTCCGATATTGTCAGATTCAAAGGAAATTTCTCCTTTAACCATGTCATTGAAAGTATATGTTTGATCTTTAGGCACACGGAAACGAATTGATGGTTTACGCCCCTCCGCTTCGTACTGTTGACGCTGTTCTTCTGTTAAGTGCGCATGTTGTCCACCATATCTTGGCATCTCTCCACGAGCAATTTGAGCTTCACGCTCTGCTTCTAACTCTTCTTCAGTCATATAACATTTATATGCTTTGTCTTCCTCTAATAGCTGTTGAATTAGTGGATTATAGATTTCTGCACGTTCAGATTGACGATAAGGTCCAAAACCTTTATCTTTATCGACAGATTCATCCCAATCCAAACCTAACCATTTTAGATTATCGAATTGTGAAGATTCACCATCTTCTAAATTACGTTTACTATCTGTATCTTCGATGCGAACAACAAAATCACCATTATAATGTTTAGCAAATAAATAATTGAATAATGCTGTTCTTGCATTACCAATATGCAAATATCCTGTTGGACTTGGCGCATATCTTACTCTGATACGTTCACTCATTATTTTCACTCCTACTATTAATTGTGTGGATAATAAATAGCCAAATATTAATTAAAATACTTTGCAAATTATACATCAATAAAATGATAACTATGACCACTATCAAAATATGCAAATAAATGCGGTAGTTTATTGTAAGTGGTTTAATTTTAAAAAAGTTATTCAAACGATAAAGATACCCTAAAGTATACCTTGATGAATAACTTGATTAAATATTGAATATTCTAATCCACCTAATATTTCAATAATATTGTAGCACTTAAAGGACTCTTTGATAAGTCACATGTTTAATATGCATAACCTTGTTAAATAAAATCAATTTGAAATATTCCACTTAAATATAGTACCTAAATTCGTACGATACGTTTCACATGAAACCCTTATTCTAACAGAGATAATCTATAAAATTTCAGTCAACAAATTTCGCAAAAACAATTCTTCCTGATGATGTTTGTAACAAACTTACGACCTCTAAATTAACTTGTTGACCAATGTAACTCTTCGCGTTATCAACAACCACCATTGTACCATCATCTAAATATCCTACGCCTTGTCCTGGCTCTTTACCTATCTTCGTTAATAAAATACTTAACTGGTCGCCTTGATGTACATTAGGTTTGATTGCTTCCGATAAATCATTAACGTTGAGTGCTGTAATTCCTTGAACGTGACATACTTTATTTAAATTAAAATCAGTCGTAATCACATGTGCATGATACTGTTGTGCTAATTTAATTAATAATGTATCTATATCACTATGGGATTGAGTTGGATGTATAACGCGTGTAGGATAATCTAAATCATAAAGTTGATTCAAAATATCTAATCCTCTTTGACCTTTTTCACGTTTCACGCTATCTTTAGCATCCGCTATAACCTGTAATTCATTTATAACGCCTTGTGGTATCAATATATCACCATCGATAAATCCGCAACGTATAATATCTAATATCCTTCCATCGATAATGGCACTTGTATCTACAATCTTAGGTGTCGCTCTTCGTATATTATTAGACATGGAACGTGCCATATTCTCTGGTAAAAACATAAGCATTTCATCTCTTTTTTTCAGACCAAATTGAAACCCTAAATAACATAAAATAATAGTGATTATCATAGGTACAAAGTGATTTAATATGGAATTACCTATCATTTCTAAGATAAAAGAAACCATCACTGAAATAAATAAACCAATAATTAAACCAATTGTAGCAAATAATATTTCTACCGCACTACGTCTCATGATTAATTGTTCAAATTGTTTAAAAGTATATGTTACTTTATTAATGAACAATCCAAATATTATAAAAAATATAATGATCCCTATGAAACCATCTACATAATAATTAGTGATAACCGCATGGTGATGAATGCCAAGATCTGTAACAACTTCGGGTATAATTATAACACCAAGTGCTGCACCAACAATGATATAGATTGCTACAACAATTGCTTTTGTTATATTCAATTTATAGCCTCCTTCCATTGATGTTATATCCTAGTATGGCTTAACAATATGGCTTATCGCTGTTTTGAATGTAATGCATATTTCAAAGCTTCATGTACTGATGAAACACCAACGACTTGGATGCCTTCTGGGAATGTCCAACCTCCAATATTTGTCTGTGGAATAATAGCTCTTTTAAACCCTAGTTTGGCCGCTTCTTGAACACGTTGCTCTATGCGAGATACTCTGCGTACTTCACCTGTTAATCCAACTTCACCCACAAAACAATCTAATCCATCAACAGCTTGATCTTTAAAACTTGAAGCTGTCGCAACAATAATGCTTAAATCAACAGCAGGTTCTGTTAATTTGACGCCACCTGCTACTTTAATATAGGCATCTTGTTGTTGGAGTAAATAGTTTTCCTTTTTTTCTAGAACCGCCATAAGTAAACTTAATCGATTATGATCTATACCTGTAGCCATTCGTCTAGGATTATTAAATGTTGTTGGTGTAACAAGCGCTTGGACTTCAATGAGTAGTGGTCTTGTTCCTTCCATAGTGGGGACGATTGTAGAGCCCGGAACATTTGTAGAACGTTCTTCTAAAAACATTTCAGAAGGATTAAGTACGCCTTTTAATCCACTTTGCTTCATTTCGAAAATCCCCATCTCATTTGTAGAACCAAATCTATTTTTTACTGCTCTAAGGATACGATATGCGTGATGCTCATCTCCTTCAAAATAAAGAACTGTATCAACCATATGTTCCAATAATCTTGGTCCGGCGATTTGTCCTTCTTTTGTTACGTGTCCCACAATAAATGTGGCAATATTCATTTGTTTAGCAATGTTCATTAAACTCTGCGTACTCTCTCTTACTTGTGATACCGATCCAGGTGCGGAACTAATTTCCGGATGATAGATTGTTTGAATCGAATCAACAACAAGTAAGTCAGGTCTCTCTTCTTTTACAGTTTGATGTATCACTTCTAAATCAGTTTCAGCTAAAACATTAAGATGACTAGAATCTTCTTCTAAACGATCAGCGCGCAACTTAGTTTGATTAATAGATTCCTCACCAGTAATATATAAAACATTCTTATTTTGTGACAGCGCAGCACAAATTTGTAGCAATAAAGTCGACTTACCAATACCTGGGTCTCCACCTATTAGTACTAACGAACCACTTACAATACCTCCACCTAAAACACGGTTAAATTCCTTTGATTCTGTAAGTAATCTAGGGGTAGCTTCATGCTTAACACTATTTAACTTTTGTACCTTACCTGCTGTTTCTTTTGTTTTTACACCATGTTTAGGATGAGCAACCTTTTCTACTATTTCTTCCATTTGATTCCACGCACCGCAGTTAGGGCACTTGCCCATCCACTTAGGAGATTGATAGCCACATGCCATACATTCGAATATTACTTTTTTCTTGGCCATTGAGACACCTCCGATTTAATATGAACAAATCTATTTTAAACTGACAAGTTGAATCTGACAAATTAAAATTAAATAATGATGTTGATAACACTTATAAGTCTATAACCCTTTCATAATATTTCTATAATGAACCTATAACATTCATCATATGCTTATCTGTTTAAACATTCTGGCAATTATACTAATGATGATTCAGCAAAAATATAAGTAAAATTTTAAATTGATTTACCTAATTCATTGTTTATTATTATATATTTAAGTGATTATCTTAGTATAGAAAATGCCTGAGACAATGATTGTCCCAGGCATTTTATTTATTGGCAATTGACAACCGAGTTGAACTTGGGCTAATCTCAATTTTCAACTCTAGTCCTCATTACCAAGTGAGACAGCGAATTACTTACGCTTTCTATCTCACTCTTCTTAATTTAATATTTAACGTTATAATTGTAGTAACTCAATATGCGAAATTAAAGTTATAATAATTTAATTATGATTCTGTTGTTTCTTTTTTAGCTGTAATTTCATGAATATCATACTTAAATTCTTTACCATCATGATCAATTGTTACTTCTTTACCTTCAATTTTATTTCCATCTAAAATCAATTCGCTTAAATTATCTTCAACCGTTTTTTGAATTGCTCTAATGAGTGGTCTAGCACCATATTCAGGATCATATCCTTCTTCTGCAATTTTTTCTTTCGCTTTATCAGTAACAACAATATTAATATTTTGCTCTGAAAGACGGTGAGTAAGTTTATTTACCATCATTGTAACAATTTCTTTTAATTCATCTTTTGTAAGTTTGTGGAAGACAATAATGTCATCAACACGGTTTAAGAATTCTGGTCGGAATGAATTTTTTAATTCTTTCATCATTGTTTTTCTGACAGTTTCGTAGTCACTACCTTCTGAAGCACCTCCAAAACCAGCAAAGCGTTGGTCCTGTAATTCTTGAGCTCCCACATTAGAAGTCATAATAATCACAGTATTACGGAAGTCCACAGTACGACCTTTAGTATCTGTTAAATGACCATCATCTAAAACTTGTAGAAGAATATTAAATACGTCAGGATGTGCTTTCTCAATTTCATCAAATAAAATCACAGAGTATGGTTTACGTCTAACTTTTTCAGTCAATTGACCGCCGTCATCATGTCCTACATATCCTGGAGGTGCACCAACTAATCGACTGACAGCATGTTTCTCCATAAATTCACTCATATCTACGCGAATCATTGCATCGTCTTCACCAAACATAGATTCAGCTAAAGCACGAGCCAATTCAGTTTTACCCACACCTGTAGGTCCTAAGAAAATAAAACTACCGATTGGACGTTTTGGATCTTTAAGACCAGCACGAGCTCTTCTAACAGCTTTACTAATTGAATTGACAGCATCGTTTTGTCCAATGACACGTTTATGAAGTGTATCTTCAAGATTCAATAAACGATCTGATTCAGTTTCATTAATTTTAGTTAAAGGAATACCTGTCCAACCAGCTATTACTTCAGCGATATTTTCTTCAGATAAGGCAGTATCTAAACCACCTTGTGCATTTTTCCATTCATTTTTAGCATCTTCATATTGCTTTTCAAGTTTAGATTGCTTATCTCTTAAATTAGCGGCATTTTCAAATTCTTGAGCATGAACTGCAGCATCTTTTTCATTTTTTACTTTATCAATTTCTTGTTCAATCTCTTTTAAATTACTTGGCGTTGTATGACTTTTAAGTCTAACTTTTGAACTTGCCTCATCAATTAAGTCAATGGCTTTATCTGGCAAGAAACGATCTGAAACATAGCGATCACTCAATTTAGCAGCCGCTTCTAAAGCTTCATCTGAGATATTAATTCTGTGATGAGCCTCATAACGGTCACGTAATCCTTTTAAGATTTCAATCGTGTCTTCAACTGTAGGTTCATCCACTTGAATTGGTTGAAAACGACGTTCTAATGCAGCGTCTTTTTCTATATTTTTACGATATTCATCTAATGTTGTGGCACCTATACATTGCAATTCTCCACGAGCTAAAGCAGGTTTTAAAATATTAGATGCATCAATTGCTCCTTCTGCGCCACCAGCGCCAACTAAAGTATGAAGTTCATCGATAAATAGAATAACATTACCAGCTTGATGGATTTCCTCCATAACTTTTTTCAATCTTTCTTCAAATTCACCACGATATTTAGTGCCAGCTACGACTGTACCCATATCTAATGACATTACACGTTTGTCTTTTAAAGTTTCTGGTACTTCATTTTTAACAATTGCTTGCGCAAGCCCTTCAGCAATTGCTGTTTTACCAACACCGGGTTCACCAATTAGCACAGGATTATTTTTAGTACGACGACTTAAAACTTCAATTACACGAGTAATTTCTTTATCTCGTCCTACGACTGGATCTAACGTTCCATCTTTAGCAATAACAGTTAAATCTCTAGCTAATCCATCTAAAGTAGGCGTGTTATTAGACTTATTAGCTTGCGCATTTTTATTACTCATTTCTGGACTTCCTAAAGCTTTTACAACTTGGGCACGTGCTTTAGTAATATTTAAATCTAGGTTTGCAAATACACGTGCTGCAACACCTTCATTTTCTCTAATTAAACCTAATAGTATATGCTCTGTTCCTACAAAGTTATGATGTAGCTTTCGAGCTTCATCCATAGACAGTTCAATTACTTTTTTTGCTCTCGGTGTATAATGTAGTGTGCCCATTTGCTCTTGACCGTGACCGATAAGTTTTTCAACTTCTTCGATGACTTTATCTTCAGTAATATTAAAACTTTCTAATACCTTTGCTGCTATACCTTCTGGCTCTTTCATTAAACCAAGCAAAAGATGTTCTGTTCCAATATTAGAATGGTTCAAACGAATTGCTTCCTCTTGTGCATGTGCCAACACACGTTGTGCACGCTCTGTCAATCTACCAAATAACATGTATAAATACCTCCTATTTTATATGTTCTCTTAATAAATCAGCTCTTTTTTCATTTACTGTTCTATTATCATCGTCATCTATTAAAAATGGTGACTGTATTGCTACCATTAATTCATTAAATTTAAAATTTTCAAGCAAAATATAATTCAAATCAATACCTAGTTTCACTTCGCTCAAACGATATGAGGCTTCTTCCATAGAAATAATTCTACTGTTTTGTAGTACACCTAATGATCGATAAACTCTATCCAGTGTCTCTACAGAATTGTGTTTATCAAGTCTTTCTCTTATTTGCTTTTCTTCATTTATAATTTGATTTACAACTTCAGTTAAGTTATCGATAATGTCTTCTTCTGTTTTCCCTAGTGTAAGTTGGTTTGAAACCTGATAAATGTGACCATATACTTGTGACCCTTCTCCGTATATACCTCGAATTGTAAATCCAAAACGATTAATTGTTTGTGCAATTCTGTTCATTCTTTTCATAATGGAGAGTCCAGGTAAATGTAACATCACACTTGCACGCATTCCTGTACCAATATTAGTAGGACAGGTAGTTAAATATCCTAAATGCTCATCATAACTAATGTCTAACGCTTTATCTAATTCATCATCAATTTTAGAAGCGCGCTGATATAAATCCTTTAGCGATAAATCAGTTCCTAGAGCCTGTATTCGTATATGATCTTCTTCGTTTATCATAACACTTACCGATTCATCATCATTTAACATTACTGCTGAAGCAGGTTGTTTCACTAGTTCAGGACTCACAAGATGTTTCGCAACCAATTTCATTTTACTTTGTTGATCCATCGTATCTAATCGATTTAAAGTTAAGTTGGAAAGCGCATCTTGAACTTCATTTATCACTCGATATCCTTCTTGCTCTGAAGGGAACATAAGTGGGTGGACATGGTTTTCAAGATTTCTAGCTAATCGAATTCTGGAAGAAATAATAACAGGTGTCTCCTCAGACATCTTCATCCACTCACTAATATTAGTATGGATATTACTCATCATGAGACACCTCGCTCTCACTTTTTAAAGCTTTAATTTCATCACGAACAATCGCTGCCTCTTCAAACTCTTGACCATCTATCAATTTATTTAGATATTTTGATTTTTCTTCAATTTGCTTTTTTATTGCAAGTTTCTTATACGATGATTGTGGTGTTTTTCCTACATGTTCAAATTGACCACCTTGAACACGTTGAACTATATCAATGATGTCTTCTTTAAACGTAGCATAACAATCAGCACACCCAAGCTTACCAACATGTGCAATATCCTTAAGTGTCATCTGACACGTTGGGCATTTTTTTTCTTCTTTAAATGCCATCTCATGAAAATTAATACCATGTTTTGCAGCAAGGTGTTGAAGTATCTGTTTCACTACAAATGCTTCTTCTATATCGTCTTGGTGTGTATGATACGTATTATCATCGTTAGAATGTAACCAGGGGTTTTCTCCTTGGGCACATACTGAACATACCCATTTTTCATGCGTACTATCTATACCTTTAACAGTAAGTTTAACTTCCGCTTCATTAAAATGGCAATTTTCACAAAGCAATTTTAAACACCTCACCTAACCTAGTAATAATTAATAACTGGTAGTAATCGTTTTAAGATATTAGCTCTAATAATATCGCGTGCAACAACATCCATTTTTAAAGTTTCTCTATCAATAATGGTCTGTATCATTTTAGCTTCTCTTTCATTGATCAAACCTTTATCTAACAAACCATCTATGACATAATACCCTTGTTGTTGAGAAATAGATGGACCTATTAATTGTAGTAAGTGATTAATATAACCTGTAGCATCTTTATTTTCAATTTTAGTGATTCGAATGTAACCACCGCCACCACGTTTACTTTCTATTTCATAACCATGTTCATTAGTAAAACGTGTCTTAATAACATAGTTAAGTTGAGAAGGAACACAATCGAAACGTTGAGCAATATGAGCGCGTTGTATTTCTACAACATCTTCATCTGCTTCTTCAAATAACCGCTTAATGTATTGTTCTATGATGTCGGACATATTGTGCATAGATATCACCTCTTTTTTGACCTTCTTTGACTATATTATATGACCATCTTTGACCTTTTTCAACCAATTTGATTTTAAAATTTCAAATTAATGATGTTAGCGTGTTCATTTTGTTGTATGATAGAAAATAGAAAAAATTTAAAGGAATGAAGAAATATGCATATTGTGATTGGGATATTAGGAATCATTTTCTTTTTAGCACTCGCAGTTTTATTTAGTTCAGACAGAAAAAATATTCGCTGGCGATATGTTGGATTGCTATTAGTAATTCAACTAATATTTGCATTTATATTACTTAAAACTAATTTGGGAATTTCAGTTATTGGGAGTATTTCAGATGGTTTTAATTATTTATTAGCTAAAGCAGCGGTCGGTGTCAATTTTGTATTTGGTGGCTTTAAATTTATTGATCCTAAACAACCACCATTCTTCTTTAGCGTTTTGTTACCTATTGTTTTTATTTCAGCATTGATTGGTATATTACAATATACACGAATACTTCCACTAATTATTAACTTACTGGGATTTTTAATTTCAAAAATTAATGGAATGGGCCGTTTAGAATCTTACAATGCGGTCGCGGCAGCAATTCTAGGACAATCTGAAGTCTTTATCTCATTAAAAAAACAATTACCTTACATACCTAAACAACGCTTATATACATTAACTGCTTCAGCGATGTCAACGGTATCAGCATCAATTATAGGCGCTTATTTTACACTTATTGAACCAAAATATGTTGTTACTGCAGTAGTGCTTAACTTGTTTGGTGGTTTTATCATTGCATCTATCATTAATCCTTATAAAGTCAATGAGGAAGACGACAAATTATTAATTGATGAGAACGAAACAAAAAAACAATCTTTCTTTGAAATGCTTGGGGAGTATATACTAGATGGATTTAAAGTAGCAGTTATTGTAGGCGCTATGCTGATAGGTTATATTGCAATTATTGCTTTATTAAATGGAATGGTGAGTGGAATCTTAAGCTTTATGTCTGGCGGTGCTATTCAATGGAACTTCCAAACGCTTATTGGATTTATTTTTGCACCTTTCGCTTTCCTAACTGGAATACCGTGGCAAGATGCAGTTCAATCTGGTTCAGTAATGGCTACAAAATTACTATCTAATGAATTTGTAGCAATGCAAGATTTAGGTAAAGCGACTGGATTATCGGAACATGCTAAAGGAATTACCTCTGTCTTCTTAGTATCATTCGCAAACTTTAGTTCAATTGGTATTATTTCAGGAGCTATTAAATCATTGAATGATGAAAAAGGTGACGTTGTTGCTCGTTTCGGAATAAAATTATTATTTGGTGCAACACTTGTTTCGTTTATATCAGCGGCTATTGCAGGATTCTTTATCTAACATACGTAGATTTAAGCAAGAGTAACGTTTTTGTTTCTCTTGCTTTTATTTTAATTCAAATCGTAAATGTTCACTCATCAAAAATACATTTTTCTAAATTTCGAGCTTCTTCAATGACACTCAATCTGCCAATGTATTGAAAGAGCCTGTGTTTGTCCCAGCCTCTTTCCTACGATTAGTCAAGTACTTATAATTAAAATAAGCATTACTTAACTAAACCGTTCATTTTAATTTTTTTGAATA
>NZ_JBXAHW010000015.1:0-43237 GCF_058795495.1 Staphylococcus sp. GW823-FHT05F06
ACAGGCTGAAGCTGTCCCCTAAGAAAGCGAGCCAACAATACGAAGTATTGTAAATAAAGAAGCCAGTAAATGAATTTCTGAAAACTCATTTACTGACTTTTTTGCTAGGAATTATGTCCCAACCTCATTTTACTATTGATTTACTTACCGTCAAATTCAAGAGGGTTAGGTCCAATTCTTTTATCTTGATTTAATTGATCGATTCTTTCCATTTGGTTGTCGCTTAATTCAAAATTCCATACGTCTAAATTTTCTTCTATGCGATGTGGTGTTACGGATTTAGGTATAACAACAACATCGTGCTGAATATTCCATCTTATTACAACTTGGGCTGGAGTTTTTCCTACTTCATTAGCTACTTCATTTATGACTTCATCATGGAGAATTTGTGAATTCATTAATGGAGACCATGATTCCATGATAATATTTTGAGCTTCTAAATACTTTCGTAATTTATTTTGTGTTAAATAAGGATGAAATTCTACTTGGTTAATGACCGGTTTAATAGAAACTTGGGCAAGCAATGCTTCAAAATGTTCTGGAGTAAAATTGCTCACACCAATATTTTTCACCTGATTTTGTTTATACAAGTCTTCCATACCTCTCCAAGTATCAATCATTACCGCTTCATTTGTACCTGGCCAATGCATCAGATATAAATCTAAATAATCCAGTCCTAATTTTGCAACAGATTGTCGATAGGCATCTTCCACATTTTGACGTCCAAAATCAGTTAGCCATAATTTAGAAGTTATAAATAAATCTTCACGACTTAAACCAGTCGATTCTAATCCTTCTTTAATACCTTGACCTACCGTTTCTTCGTTACCATAAATCATTGCCGTATCTATACTTCTATAACCCCGTTCGATAGCATATTTTACAGATTCTCTACATTCATCGCCATCTTTTACTCTATAAGTTCCGAGCCCTATTTTCGGCATTGTTCTTCCGTTATAAAATTGAACCGTCTCCATATAATCTCTCCTTTAATCATTGTAATTGAAAAGTTTACTAGTAATACATACCCTCTTTTTACTATTTAAAAAAGTAATACTATCAAATCAAAAAAGCCTTCAAAACAATTAATTTGTAGTAATTGTTTTGAAGACTATAATAAGCACTCATATGAAAAATAAAGTATTTCTTTAATAATTTAATTGAATGACTCGATTTTAACCATGATATCTTGTAAATCATCCACATTGTACTGTATGCGTCCATGGAAAACAAACTTGTTGAAGAATTCATCTAATTGTTCAGGACCAACTAAAACTTTAACATTTGATGACTGCGTATAATGAGAAATTGTAACATCATTATCCTTTTTAGGATTAAAATACAGTATTGATGTAGGCGTATATTTGGTATTCAATTCATTTTGTAAATCTCCTGCTAATTTTTCAATATGTTTAATCTTATCTGAATAATTAACAAAAGATAATGAATGTTGATCTTCATTTTGATCTAAGACCAATGTCTGTGGCTGTGATGAATCTAAGTCGAGCGTGTCAAAAACTTGTGACATCGTAGGTAATTCTTTAAATTGCGCACCACTAATACCATTATAAACATGGCCTTTTAATAATTGAGAATCAATTATATATAAGCCAGTTCGTGTAAGTACAAGATGACTCACACGTTCAATATTAGTTAACTCATTACTAGGCAAGAAAATATTTGCCATAATATGCATATCTTCAGGGCGTATTCTCTTTTCATTTACTAGTCTCTCACGAATACCAATTAATCGCATATCTGTAACATATTCACTATGATTTTTTGAGAATAGTTTCAACGCATCAATTTCACGATTTTTGTTACTAACTGTCACGTCAAAATCTTCTTTTTGTTTTGTAACAACTTTTTTATTCTCAACTCTCTCTTTTTCTAAAGCTTCTTCATGAGATTCTTTTAGATGTTGTTCTTTTTCTTTATAATGTGCTTCTGTTTGATTCTTCACTTTCTTCTTACTATGGTTCGCTATTAAGAAGAGTATAAAGAATAAAACAGCCACAAGTATTGCAACAATTAAGCCAATTACTGTCGGTGAAGAAAAATCCATTAAAACAACGCTCCTTTATCAGTTTCAATAACTCTAATTATAATAGAAAAAAGGCTTATTTTCGACATATATTTTATAATTATTTATTTTCTATTTTACAAGTCATTGAATTTCAACAGCATCTTTTAAAACATTGACTTTATCTAATTTTTCCCATGGTAACAATACGTCTGTACGTCCAAAATGACCATACGCTGCTGTTTGTCTATATATCGGTTGTTTTAAGTCTAACATTTTAATGATACCTGCTGGTCTTAAATCAAAATGCTTTCTTACAGCTTCAACTAAACGTGCTTCTGAAACCTTTCCAGTATCAAACGTATTAATTGAAATGGAAACGGGTTCTGCTACACCAATTGCATATGCAAGTTGTACTTCACATTGTTTAGCTAAACCAGCTGCAACAATATTTTTAGCTACATATCTTGCTGCATAAGCTGCTGAACGATCTACTTTAGTAGGATCTTTACCACTAAAACAACCTCCACCATGACGGGCATAACCACCATACGTATCAACTATAATTTTACGTCCAGTTAAACCAGCATCTCCTTGAGGTCCTCCAATAACGAAACGTCCAGTCGGGTTAATGTAAAATTTAGTTTCATCATCTAATAAAGCTTTATCTACAGTTGGGTAAATAACATGCGTTTTAATGTCTTTTTCAATTTGTGCTAACTCTACATCTTCAGCATGTTGTGTAGAAACTACAATGGTATCAATACGTCTAGGTTTGTCATCTTCACCATATTCAACAGTCACCTGTACTTTTCCATCTGGACGAAGATAATCTAAAATTTCATCTTTTCGTACATCAGCCAATCGTTTAGCAAGTTGATGCGACAGGAATATAGGTAGAGGCATATACGTATCAGTTTCATCAGTTGCATATCCAAACATTAATCCTTGGTCACCTGCACCTGTTGCTTCAATTTCTTCTTCAGAAATATCATTTCGATACTCAAGAGCTTTGTCTACACCCTGTGCAATATCAGGAGACTGTTCATCAATCGCAGTTAACACTGCCATTGTTTGTGAATCATAACCATATTTTGCTCTAGTATAACCAATATCTTTAATCGTTTCTCTCACCACTTTAGGAATATCTACATAAGTAGTTGTTGAGATTTCTCCAGAAATAAGTGCCATTCCTGTTGTTACTGTTGTTTCACATGCTACACGAGCATTGGGATCATCCTTTAATATTTCATCAAGAATGGCATCTGAAACTTGGTCAGCAATTTTATCAGGATGGCCTTCAGTAACTGATTCTGAGGTAAATAATCGTTTATTGTATGTCATCATTTTCTCCTTTAAATAAATTACGAAAATTCTCTTTAAATATGAGAGCTAAATAAAAGAGCCTTCTTCACTATATAGATAGAGAGAAGGCTCTTAAACGTCCATTCGCTCTTATCGTTCAGACCATATTTGTCTGCAAACGGTTTGGCACCTTTCTTTAAATAAAGAGGTTGCTGGGTTTCATTGGGTCCATGTCCCTCCACCACTCAGGATAAGAGAATCCGTTAAACTTAATAATATCTAATTCAAAGTATGTTGTCAATTTTATACATTGTCACTATTTCTATTTTAAAGTGGATAAATTCAATCGGTATGTTATACTATCTAAATGTAAGGGCTTACATAAATTATCGTATGGAGGGATTGGGTATGTCTATAGATACATACACAGAAACACTTAAGATAAATCAGCTAATAGAAAAAGCTACATCACATTTTCAACTATCATCAACACAATTATACAAAAAAATTTTAAAAAATCATGAGGGTGAGTTAACTGAACTGGGGGCAATAAATGTTAAAACAGGTAAGTACACTGGTCGTTCACCTAAAGATAAATTTATAGTCACTGAACCATCGTATAAGGATAATATAAATTGGGGAGATATCAATCAGCCCATGGATGAAGAAACATTTCTAAAACTTTACAATAAAGTACTCGATTATTTAAATCAGAAAGAGGAACTTTACATATTTAGTGGATATGCAGGGAGCGATAAAGAGTCACGTCTTAAACTTAAGGTGATAAATGAATTAGCTTGGCATAATTTATTTGCTCGTAACATGTTTATTCGTCCAGAATCTATAGATGAAGCTCAAAATATAAAACCCAACTTCACAATTGTTTCAGCACCTCACTTTAAAGCTAATCCCAAATTAGATGGGACACATAGTGAAACATTTGTCATTATATCTTTTAAACATAAAGTGATTTTAATTGGTGGCACAGAATATGCTGGTGAAATGAAAAAAGGTATTTTCTCTGTAATGAACTATTTGCTTCCAATGCAGGATATCATGAGTATGCATTGTTCAGCTAATGTTGGAGAAAAAGGAGATGTAGCACTATTCTTTGGATTATCAGGAACTGGTAAGACGACGCTTTCTGCCGATCCAAAACGTAAGTTAATTGGTGACGATGAACATGGTTGGAATAAAAATGGCGTTTTTAATATTGAGGGTGGATGTTATGCAAAAGCAATTCATTTATCTAAACAGAAAGAGCCTCAAATTTATAATGCTATTAAATACGGAACAATATTAGAAAACACAGTTACAAATGATGACGGTACGGTAGATTTTGATGATAACACCTATACTGAAAACACTCGCGCCGCCTACCCTATTGACTATATAGAGAATATTGTTACACCTTCAAAGGCAGCACATCCGAATACGATTATTTTCTTAACCGCTGATGCATTTGGAGTTATCCCTCCTATTTCTAAGCTAACTAAAGATCAAGCAATGTATCATTTCTTAAGTGGATTCACGTCTAAACTAGCTGGAACAGAACGTGGTGTTACTGAACCTCAACCTTCGTTTTCAACTTGCTTTGGTGCACCATTCTTACCTTTAAGTCCAACAAAGTACGCTGATTTACTTGGAAATTTAATCGATATTCATGATGTAGATGTATATCTAGTAAATACTGGATGGACAGGTGGTAAATATGGTATAGGGCGAAGAATTAGTCTACACTATACTCGTGAAATGGTAGATCAAGCTATATCAGGTAAATTAAAAAATACTAAATATATTAAAGATGATACATTTGGCTTAAATATTCCAGTTCAGATTGACAGTATACCTACAACTATTCTGAATCCTATCAATGCTTGGAACAATAAAGATAACTACAAAGTACAAGCTTACGATTTGATTCAACGCTTTAATAATAACTTTAAAAAATTCGGCAAGGAAGTTGAACATATTGCCAACAAAGGTGCATTTAATCAATAATTAATATACACATTTATCACGCTAAATTTAAAAGCATTGTGCCTGAGAAAGCTTTTAATATCTCGGGCACTTAAATTTTTATTTAAATGACGATGGAAATAATAATACATTTATTTGAGGATATCTGGATATGATAATACATTTCTAGAGTTTCAAACAGTCTCTTTATTTAATAACTAATTATTCCTAATATCTACATTGCTATCATCAACTTGTATAATCCATTGTCACTATATATTTAAATTTTTATTTTCGACGTCGTTCATCCATTGATGTATATATCGAATTACGTCTCTCATCGCAGGAGGTCGTGGTACATGACCTTCATCCAATTGATAATAGGTTTGATAATAAATTCCTTTGGATTTTAATTTTTTTTCTAAATCATAAGCTTGATGTATTCCAACTTGAATATCTTTGCCACCATGAATAATGAGAATAGGAGGACTATCTTTTTTTATAAATTGCATTGCATCTCTGCTTTTATAAGCTTTCGCATCTTTTTTTGGATGTCCAACCATTCGTCGTAGCATACCTCTCAAGTCAACTCGTTCTTCATACATTAAATGTATATCAGATACGCCACCCCAAATCATATAACTATCTACAGGCAAATCATTAAAAGTAAGTAATCCTTGTAGACCTCCACGTGAAAATCCTACCATATGTATAAATGCAGAAGGATAGTTTTGATTTAAAAGTCGAATCAAATGCGTTACATCATTTAAATCACCGCGGTAAAATTCATCTCTTCCTTCACTTCCATTATTTCCTCTATAGTAAGGACCTATAACTAAAGTATATTCATTTGCAAATTGCATAAGTCTTGCAGCTCTCACTCTTCCAACTTGCCCTTTACCACCTCTTAAGTATATAACGATACGTTTGATATCTTTTTTATTTTTCGGAATCATCATCAGAGCCTTGACTTTTAAATAATCTACAAGATATGTTACTTCATTAAAAAAATGAGTTTCATATTCGATTGGCATGCGCTTTTCCTTAATAAAATCCAAGTGTTTTCACCCTTTCCAAACAATGAAGAATCGCCTTATCATTGATTAAAAAACTTCTTTTATTTAAAGGAATATCATTAATTTGATGATAAAGACAAGGGCCTAAAGTCTCGTAATAGGTATCTACATATTCCAAATGACTTACTTCAACGAAGTAAACGTCCTTTATAAACGGCTCATCATGCTCCATTTTTATACTATACTGTGCAAAATAATAGATAAATTTTGCGATTGCCCCCGTCTCTTCGTATAGTTCTCTAATTACTGCTTCTTTACTTTGTTCGCTTATTTCAACTTTACCACCAGGAAACTCTATCCCACGATGTTGATGGTTTGTAAATAATAACTGATTATTGTATACCGGAATTGCAAGAACGTGATTGCCATTAGGCATATCATTTTCATTTTTATAGTTCAATGTTACAATCCTTCCATCTTTATCCTCAAACTCCACGTTCCTCACTTCCTCTCATCCTGTGTTAAAATATAATTATTAAATATTTAGTTGGAGGCCTTTATCAATGTTGAAAAAAATATTATTATCTCTAGTTGTATTTTATCAACGTTTTATTTCGCCACTTACACCACCAACATGTCGATTTTATCCAACATGTTCACAATACACTAGAGAAGCCATCGAATACCATGGTGCACTAAAGGGACTTTATCTCGGTGTACGACGCATACTTAAATGTCATCCATTGCATAAAGGTGGCTTTGATCCTGTTCCATTAAAAAAAGATAAAAATTCTAAAACCACACATCATCATTAAACTTTGTTAAGTAAAGAACGTTTGACTTTAGGGGGAGTGAAATAAATCATTCCCCCTTTTAATATGCCACTTGTCTCTACGATATCGTTAGAAAAATAATAACCGTGTGGCGTAATATCACCCGGATAACTTCCTTCTTTAGCTAACATTGCTGTAAAATATCTACTTAGACCAAACTCATACATGCCCCCAACTACAAACCTTATATTTTTTTCTTTCAAAATTTTCATGGCGTTTAACATTCTATCTATTCCCCCAAGTCTAAATGGTTTTAACACGACGACTTGTATGGGATATTGCTGAATTATTGATTGTATTTTTTCTATAGAAAGTGCCTTTTCATCGATGGCAATTCTAGGAAAAATAGACATATCAATATCATTTAAATCTTCTAGAATTTTAAAAGGTTCTTCAATATATATAATATCTGATGTATTTACGTTGGCTAATTGTAAAAATGATGGCTTTGTTAATGATTCATTTGCATCTATAGCAATATCACAATCAAAATTTAATAAACGTATAGTTTCAAGATCTTTGATGAGTGATGTTGACCATTTAAGTTTTATACGTTTCGGTCTTGTTTCTAATAATGTTTCAATTTGACTATTAGTTAAGCCACTAACTGTAGCACCGTATTGTACTTCAAAATCATGCAAGTCGTTATACATTTGATAAACAGCCATGACAACCATTGATCTAGCAGCTGGCACATCATTCATTTGATTTAGGTAAGGTAACCATGAATCAAAAGATGTCATATCTTTATGAAGTACTTGCGGTATCCACTGTCTTAATCTGTTTACGACTGTGAGTATTGTTTCTTTATCATACCAATTAGTTAAAAATGCATTACATTCTCCATAATAAGTTTCTCCACTATAAGTTACTATTTCCGTAAACAAACTTTCTCGATGCGTTAACTTCACTTTCGGTGTTGAAATTGGTGATTTAAAAGGTTCCTTATAAGTATATAGATTGATTGCCTTAACTTTCATTATTCTTTCCCTCATTCAAGTCTTCACTTTTGACCTTTTTACGTTGTAATTTACCTGTCGATGTATAAGGTAAAGATTTGACCTGATAATATTTTTTAGGAATTTTATATCTAGCTAAATGATTCTCAAAATGTTCTATTAATTCAGTTTGATTAATATCTTGATTTGTCACATAATATAATATTGGTACTTGACCCCAAGTATCATCTGATATTCCTACACATACGGCATCTTCAATGCCTTCAAAGTCTTTTGCGATTGTTTCAATTTGGTAAGGATAAATATTCTCTCCACCACTTATAATCAAATCTTTGCGCCGATCATATATTATGACGTAACCTTCATCATCTATTTCAGCTATATCTCCAGTTTGAAAATACCCATCATTATCAAATGTGTCTTTTAAATATTTGGGATATAAATAACCATTCATCACATTTTCACCTTTAATTAATAACTCTCCATGTCCATATGCGTTGGGATTTTTTATTTTCACTTCGACATTTTCACTTGGTTTTCCAACAGTATCGAAACGTTCTTTGAGCATTTGAGGTGAGGCTGTTAGAAACTGAGAGCAAGTTTCTGTCATACCAAAAGAATTATATACAGGTAAACGATAAGTCAATGCTTGCTCAATTAATTGTGGTGATAATTTAGCACCACCTAGCAGAATTTTTTCTAAAGAAAATGGTTGAGTCAATCCTGCATCCATTAACCACTTTAACGTTTGTGGAACAAGGGACATATGGGTGATTGGATAAGTCTTTATTTGTGTTAACATATCATCAGTTTGAAACTTTTTAACAAGTCTGACAGTGAATCCTTCTATCACTGCGCGCAAAATAACACTGAGCCCAGAAATATGATATATAGGTAAGACCGAAAGCCACACAGTATTTTGTTCGAATCCTAAACTTTGTTTACAGCCTTTAGCACTGGCTAAATGATTATTAAACGTTTGAGGCACAGCTTTTTGAGGTCCCGTCGTTCCAGACGTAAACATAATTGATGCAATCGATTCTAAATTAAATTTGTAACCTGAAACATCATGTTTATCTAATTGTGTTAAATCATTAAAATGATATAAATTAAACCCTTCTAATTCTAAAGGCAACGTGTGTACAATCGTTGCTATGTCGACTGAATTCATTTGATTTATCATCTCATGTCGCGTTAAACGTGTATTTATCATAGCTATTTCAATATGAGCTAACCAACAAGCATGAATCAAAACAACTGAATCAATATCATTGCTTATATATAAACCAATCCTTTTCTGATTTAAAGAAGTTAAATATTCCGCGATTGTTTTTGCACGATGATATAATTCTTCGTACGTTAAAGATAACTGATTTGTAACAATCGCTAATCGATTTCCATTTGATTGAGCTTGTTCCTGTAACCAAAAATTCACAATGCATTCCTCCAAATTATATACACGTATAATTATACCTACTTGCTTATTAAATATCAGTAGTTGAGCTTAATATGTTATTTTCAACTTAAAGTAATACGTCCAAAAGTCAATCCCCTATTGAAAATGTGGACTACATGCGTCAACTATAAGTCTTTAATGTAATCATGCTTTTAAGTTAGTAACCTACGCAACTTTCATTATCACATTTCAATTAATAATGTGCTCTATTTATTTTCATCAATCATTCTATTATTAACTATATATACATTTTTATAAGAATCGTTCTCTTTTCAAAAAGAATCACCTCATGAATTCATTGTTTAATATATTTTATTTATATAATATTGTAACACCGTTTAGTTTGTTATATTTTTAAATTACTTTATATAACACTATGGGGTTTTATATGAGTACCGAAATTGTTAAATACTTTTTCCGAGATATTTCACCGAATAATAAACTATAGATTGAAGGGAAATAGATGAAGCTACAAAACTCACTCATTCTAACATTCCAATAGGAATAAAGAGAATTTAAACTGTAACTGATAATGTTTAATGTTACTAAATTAACAGAATAAAACTTCGTAATGAAAAACAATCAAATTATCACTTATATTACACCTGATGTTACTGAAGATGAAATGAGAGAAATTATAGCTTTTATGGATTAATAAAAACAAAAGAAAAATAGCGATAAATAAAGAGAGACGCTTATATTACTAATTTACACTTTAGTATGATTACGTCTCTTTTTTATATATAAAATTACGCATAATTTAAACCTTCATATAGGAGTTGATTTTATAAATATAATCAATATGCAATTTCTAAAACTAAATAAGGAGTGAGAATTATGCATCAATATAAGGAGTTGATTGATGATATAGATATTAAATATATTGAAATGCCAAATAAATTAGAATGAGTCATTTTAGGTAGTGAATTATATGTTAACAGTAAATTATCATCAAGTTCTTATGTGAGAGAAGACATCAACACTTACTATGTACTATGTGAAAAGTAATTTAACTAACGCACTAATCTCTTTAAATCAAATTGAAAAAGCAATCAACGCTCACGATTGCAAAACACTTCAAGACTTGAGTAATTACTTTAACTTACCTACTACACATTTATTTCTAACAATGTGATTCTATAACCTTAAATATACAAATTTGCTTTTTTCAATATATTAAAAATTAAACCTGCTACTTTTCATCAAATAGATACACAGGAGGACGTTTTATGCAACAAGAAACGACATCATGGTACAAACAAGAATGGTTTATAGTTTTATCACTTTTATTCATTTTTCCACTAGGTTTATTTCTCATGTGGAAATTTAGCAAGTGGCCATCTATTGCAAGAACAATCATTACTGTTGCAATTTCAGTTATCGTATTAGCAAGCATTACCTATTATGGTAATCTACAAATGATTGTACCAGCAACATCAAATTCAAATAACGAAACTAAAGAAACTACAGAGAATAATGTAAATGATAAAGACGAGCGAAATCATAAAACTGCAGTAGAAGAAACAAAAACTAATTATGACTCCACCAAAGAAAATACTAAAGAACCTGGAAAAGAAAATGAATCTGCAACACGATTGGAGAACTCTGCGCTTGAAAAGGCAAAGTCATATTATGATGATTTTCACATGTCTAAACTAGGAATTTATGATATTTTAACATCTGAATATGGAGAAAAATTTGATAAAGAAGATGCACAATATGCTATAGATCATCTAGAGGCTGATTATGAAAAGAATGCACTTGAGAAAGCAAAATCATATGCCAAAGATATGCATATGTCTAATGACTCAATTTACGATCTTTTGGTGTCTAACTACGGTGAAAAATTTACAGAATCAGAAGCAAAATATGCTATTGAGCATTTGGATAATTAAGTTTACGGACGAGTTACTTTCTCGTCCTATTTTTTAGCATCAAGAGAAGAACAACGAGAATGAATGTGAAAAAATTAATATAACATGGTCTTATGATTTTAGATGTAAAATAAGAGCTATCGTAAAAGAGGTTATAAAACTAAAAAGTAGCGTATAAGACAATGCAACTTAAATACAATGAAATAAATAAGAACCAACTCATTTCGTCTGAAACACCGTTTCTAGAAAACTTTCAAGATTGTATAAAAATTAATAAAAAGAACAAAATATCACAATCAACTTTAAACTGTTATTATAATGCATTAAATATCTTTGATGAAAAGTTTGGCAATACAGCTATTAAAAATTTTTCACAACTTAAATATAGCGAAATGTTAAAAGAGTATGCAGAAGGTCACATTATTGGTGGACATAAAAAAGACATACGAAAGCAAGTGTTCAAAAATTAAATAATTGCTTTTCACAAGCTTTTAAAGATGCGTTAAATGAGGAAATAATTGAACGTGATCAAACTTGGAACGACCCTATCTATGAAAGGAAACCTACAAAAAAAGAAGAAGATAAATTCATGTCTTTAACTGAATACAGGAAATTAAAATAATTCTCAACTTGTAAAAATGAATTATCATATTTAGCAATTTTTATACTTATAGCTGCAGGTGGACCTTTTGGAGAGGTATAAAATTACAATATAACGATATAGATTAAATCAATAGTACTATTCATTTAAGAAGTACTATGACAAAATCAGCTAATAAAATCATTTCAATTGCTATAAAAGATATGAAACATATACAAAATGTTTTAAACAGACTATTACAGATTTCTGCCAAAATAAAAAACATACCTTTTAGTAAAATGGTTAAAATTTTGATATCGACATCTACGAAATGATAATAAACACATAGGAATTATCGTTATATTAATTAGTTAAAATGATAGTATGAGTATAGAACACAATAAGGAGGAATTCTAATGAGAAAATTATTTCTATCAATTTTATCTATTATAATAATTTCAAGTTTTTGTGTTGCAACAGGGTTTCAAAACGTTAATGCTGCAAATAATGAGGTGAGCAAACCTCAAAGTAATGTGGATAGTAAAACTAAACAAAATATTATTAAAAAAATAAAAAAATCTAATGCTTATAAAAAGCACGCTAATTCAACTTCTATTGACTCAATAAAAGATGACGATATTATTGTTCATTTGGATAAAGGTAAAAACACCAATGTATATTCTATTAACTATGTATTTGGTAAAAAATTAGCTAAAATGAATGATAACCTTGCAATGATTGAATTAAAATATAACGAAGCAAACAATGAAGTTTTCTACAATCATATGATGTATTCAAAATTTGTTAAATATAATAATAAAGAATATATTAATATGAAAGGCATTTTAAATGGCAAACCTTATTATGAATTTAATATAGATCAGAAAGGTCATTACTACGATAAAAACTTTAAACATACCTCTAAAGATGAAATCGAAAAAGATTCTGCTAAAAACTTACCACCTAAAGAGCGTGGTTGGTGTGAATGGGCAGTAGGAGCTTTATGTGGTACCGGTGGAGCTGCAGGTTGTTGGGCAACTGCTACAGCTTTAGGTATTACTACTGGTTGGGGAGGCTTTTCATTAGCTACAATTTGTGGTCTGATAAGCTCTCTAGGCTGTACTGGTGCAACCAACTATATTTGTAAATAAGGAAAAGGTGATTACATGGCAATGTTTATAATGATATTTCTTTTCACGTATTCAATTATAATCACTTTAATGTATTTTAATAAAAAGAAATAACACTTTTAAAAGCGACTTTTTAGTCGCTTTTTTTGTATAAAAAAATAAGGTAGCCATAGCGACTACCCTTGTACAATGACCTGGTAATTTAATTATATCATTTCCAGTCTATTTTACCCCAATATTACTCATTTTTTATTTTTTGTTGTTTGTTTATAATTTTACTAACGGCTCAATAGAAATGTTTATTACTTGAACCTGGTGCTTGATATTTAAAGTGGTGCCACCAATATCCATCTTTTTTAATAACTTGGTCGAATTTAACCCAATCTGTCTTTCTGTATAATCACGAGCCACTTTCAACAATAGCGCCATTGATACCTAGCGACCTTCTAACTCTAATACCACTTTTAGGTGCGTTAGGGTAGAAAGTACCTCCCCAGTTCCAAGTTATCTTTTTGCTAGATGGGTTGCTTTTTAGTGCGTTTATTTGTCTACCATTGATAGCCTCTGCAAGTCTCTTAGTAAAACTGTTGATGTTCTTAGTTATATAGTCCATGTCTTTTTTACTAGTGATGAAACCTAACTAAATTAATCTATAATTTAAATTAAGTTGTCCGGTAATATTAGCATTTAACAAATCGTTTCTAGGTGTCACACCTCTAATTTACCAACCATCTTACCTAGACACCTGCACAAAAAGAAGATGAAAAGTTTATGAGCATAGAAAATTTTGTAAATTTAAAGAAGTATGTATCTGATCCCCCTATTCAATCATATGTATTTGTTTATATTTTAATCGTCACTGGAGGTCGCTTTGGAGAAGTTCAAAAACTAAGTAGAAGTGATTTAGATTATAAAAATAATACAATACACTTACCAGGAACGAAAACAGAAACTTCAGATAGAACTGTAGATATACCTGCTGCAGATATGAATATGTTAAGAAAAACATTATCTAAAATGCCAGTGAGTTTATCAAATCAATTATTCAGTACAGGTGTAGGATTGATTACACACAATGCTGTATCTAAAGTGTTACAAAAATTTTGTTTAGAAAATAAAATAGGTAAATATACTTTGCATAGTATAAGACACACGCATTGTTCTTATTTACTACTCAATGACGTATCTATCTATTACACTTCAAAGAGATTAGGTTACAAAAATATTAAAACTACTATGGATGCATATTTCGCATCTATTAGATGAAGTAGAGCAGACAGAAAGAGAAAAAACAGTGAATGTATTGGAAAATATGAACGGGAACGTAATTTAATTTTGCGGGGACGTTTTTATCAATTTAACAATATAGAGGAATGTTACGGGAACGTTTAGTTTGACTTACGAGGTTTAACGAAAGTTAATAAGATATAACAAAACCCCGTCAAATCAACGTTTTGTTTCACGAGATTTAACGAGGTACAAACAAATAACGGAGAGTGAGGGATTCGAACCCTCGAGACGCTTGTGACGCCTACACACTTTCCAGGCGTGCTCCTTCGGCCAACTCGGACAACTCTCCATGATAGAATATAATAATAAAAAAACAGAAGCGATATTTCACTTCTGTTTGTATGACTCCTACGGGACTCGAACCCGTGTTACCGCCGTGAAAGGGCGGTGTCTTAACCGCTTGACCAAGGAGCCATGGCTCCACAGGTAGGATTCGAACCTACGACCGATCGGTTAACAGCCGATAGCTCTACCACTGAGCTACTGTGGATAAATAAAATGGAGCGGGTGATGGGAATCGAACCCACAACATCAGCTTGGAAGGCTGAGGTTTTGCCATTAAACTACACCCGCTTAATGAAATACGATTATGGGGCGGTTGAAGGGAATCGAACCCTCGAGTGTCGGAACCACAATCCGATGCGTTAACCACTTCGCCACAACCGCCAAAAATAGCGAATGGTTCAGGACAGAGTCGAACTGCCGACACATGGAGCTTCAATCCATTGCTCTACCAACTGAGCTACTGAACCATAATTGTAATGGCGGTCTCGACGGGAATCGAACCCGCGATCTCCTGCGTGACAGGCAGGCGTGTTAACCGCTACACTACGAGACCTAATAAAACATGTATTGCGGGAGGCGGATTTGAACCACCGACCTTCGGGTTATGAGCCCGACGAGCTACCGAACTGCTCCATCCCGCGCCAATATTATTTTTGACTACCTATTAATCATATCATTAAATAGTTAATGATGTCAACACTTTATTTAAATTATTTTAACAATTTCTTTAAATGTCATTAAAAAATAAATGTAACACTTAAGGTTTAACGCCCTCTAAACAATTACCTATTAAGTATATAAACTTAAGCCATAATAGTCAATATCGTTTTTCGATTTATTTGTGTAAAAAATTACTTCATATATCATTTTATAATTTAAATTACTAAATGATATGAATTATTATCAATAATATTTAATGTTTGAAAGTACAGACTAGGATAGATGTGTAAACATCCTACCTAGTCATATATCCTTGCATTCTGTTAATTAAAGAAGTAAATGTTACAAAACCTTCCTCTTCTAAAAAGTGTCCCCCATCTTCTACTACACGTGTATGTCCATTAAGTGAATTCATCAGCCTTTGTGTTTCCTTGTATGAAACATATTGATCATCTTTAGACGTGAGTCCATAAAATTTATCTACTTGCTCTTTTATTTTATCGTAATCGATGGTTACCCCTTTTAAATCTACATCTTCGTCTATATCTTGTGCATCTTCTTTAAATCCTGCGATACTAAAGAAACCTTCAATGTGATGATGCGTTTCTTCAAGAAATTTTAAAGCAGCGATTGAGCCAAATCCGTGGGTCACAAAATATGTATCTTTTTTACGGATATGTAGTTGTTGTTTCATTTCATTAACCCACTCATCAATTTGAGCATGATCATTTGCTTCAAGATTGAATAAAGAAACATCATACCCTTCCAAAGTTAAATTATGCCTTAACCATTCATACCAATGATTTTTAGAATTACCATGTTTTGAGTGTACAATTATAATGTCTGTCATCTTTCCTCTCACTCCTTTATTAATTCTATTGTAAATAAAAACACTTTAAAAAGAAATCGAATAAGTTTCCTTGCCATATATTTATAGCGTAAATCTAACTTATTACATTCTTCTAATTAAAGTGTCATTATATTATTATAACTCTTCTAATATTTCATCAACTGCATTCTTACCTTGTTGTATGCAGTCTGGTAAACCGACAGCTTCAAACGGTGCCCCTGTAACACGTAATCTAGGATAAGTTGTTTTAATATGTTGTTGAATTTCTTTAATCATTTTAATATGACCCACGTGGTATTGGGGCATACTCTTAGGTAACCGATTTACAATTGTAAAATCAGGATTCCCTGAGATGGTCATCATTTGGCTTAAGTCTTTTCTAACAATTGATACTATTTCTTCATCGGTGTGATCATCTACTACAGTATCACCTGGTTTTCCTATATATGCTCGAATTAAAACTTTACCTTCTGGAGTAGTAAATGGCCATTTCTTTGATGTCCAAGTACATGCAGTAATATCCGTTTGACTTGTTCTTGCAATAACAAAGCCAGTTCCATCGTACGTATTGGTAATATTTTTCTCATCAAAGGCCAAAACAACTGTTGCGACAGTAGTAGAATCCATGTTTTTAAAGTAATCAAATGCTGGATCGTGACTAAACCAGTTCAGAAATACTTGATGTGGTGTTGTTACAAGTAAGCCATTAAATTTCTCTTTACTGTCATCTTCTAATAAAATTTCATAATCTTTTTGCGAAATCAATATATCTTTGACTGGCGTGTTATATCGTATGTGGACACCTTTACTTTCAATATCTTTAACAAGAGCCTCTATAAAAGAACTCAATCCGTGTCTAAACTGTTTGAATTGTCCTTTAGGAGCACCTGGATATAATTGACGTTTCTTAATACGTTGTTCTTTTTCGTCTTTCATTCCTTTAATCAAACTACCAAATTGTTCCTCTTTTTCCTTAAAGTTAGGAAATGTACTCATTAAGCTCAATTGATCAATATCAGTGCCATAAATACCACCCATTAGTGGTTCAATTAAGTTCTCTAATACTTCATTACCTAATCGTTGTCTAAAGAAACTACCAACAGAAATATCATCTTCAATTTCTATCGGTTTTTTAAACAAATCAAGCCCCGCTCTTAATTTACCAATAGGTGAAATGAGTCTTGTTTTAATAAATGGTTTAATATCTGTAGGAATTCCCATAATTGAGCCACCAGGAATAGGATATAATTTATTTTTAGCAAAAATATAAGATTGGCCAGTAGTATTTGTTATAAGGTCATTTTCTAATCCAATATCTTTTGCCACATCAGTCATAATTGTCTTACGACCTAAATAAGACTCAGGGCCTAACTCAATTGTGTAACCATCTGATCTATATGTTTGAATCTTTCCACCTACTCTATTTGAGGCTTCGAAGATAGTTACTTCAATAGAAGGGTCTTGTTTTTTAATGAAATATGCGCTAGATAAACCAGTGATTCCCGCTCCAATAATTGCCACTTTCTTACTCACTTTTCCACGCTTCCTTTCAGAATTGCTTAAAAATTTATTAAAATACGCCATATACCGACTCTAAAAGAAAAAATTATAAAAACAATTCCCCCTATTAAAATGGAGGAATTGTTTTGTTTAATAGGTTTGGATGACAGACTCATTTATATATGTGATTGAATTTCGTCAACAATAGCACCGATAAATAATGGATGTGTGTTAGGCATTTCTGGACGATAGTAATTTACCCCAATATCGTCACAAACCACTTTACATTCATAATCATTATCATAAAGCACCTCTAAATGTTCACAAACAAAACCTACTGGCGTATAGATAAAGTGCTTAAACTGGTGTTCCTTATATAAATCACGAGTTAAATCTTGGACATCTGGGCCTAACCAAGGTGTTCCAGTATTCCCCTCTGATTGCCACCCTTCAGCAACATGGATGATGTTAGATTCCTGTTTAAGAATTTCCGCTGTTTCATGCAATTCATGAGGATATGGATCATTATTTCTTTCAATTAACCCTTTTGGTAAACTATGTGCAGAAACTACTAATACAGTTTCATCATGTTCTTGATTAGGTATTTGTTCTAATGTTTCATTAATTTTTTCCGTCCAATATTTAATAAATTTTGGCTGCTGATAATAGTGTTTAATATGTGTTAACTGGATGCCATATTCATCTGCTTTTTCTTGAGCACGTTGATCATAAGAGCCAACAGAAAAACTAGAATAATGAGGCGCAAGAACAACTGTTACTGCTTCTTTAATTCCATCATTATGCATTTGCTCTACTGCTTCTTCAATATATGGAGATATATGTTTTAATCCGAGATAAAGTTTAAAATTCACATCATCTTGTTCTTTATTTAATGCTTCGAGTAATGCTTCGGCTTGACGATCGGTTGTTCCTGCCAAAGGAGAAAGCCCACCAATAAATTCATATCTATCCTTTAAATCTTGCAGTTCTTCTTCAGTTGGTTTTTTTCCACGTCTAATATCAGTGTAATAAGGCTCTATATCACTTTCTTTATATGGTGTACCATACGCCATTACTAATAAGCCTATTGTTTTAGTCATTAATAAAAACCTTCCTTTTAAATCTTTAATTTGAATCAATGAAGTAAGGTTTGGAATCTAACCAAATCTTTAAAAACTATTTCGCTGTATAATTATGAACAAATTCAGTCACTTTTCGCAAAGTTTCTGGTTTAACTTCTGGAAATACACCGTGACCTAAATTGAAAATATGCTTTCCACGATTTAAACCTTGATTTAATATGTCTTTGAGTCGTGATTCTATGACATCCCATGGCGCTAACAGTACAGATGGGTCTAAATTACCTTGAATTGCTTTATTGACTCCCATTTTGTCAGCTTGCTTTATTGTAGTTCTCCAATCAAGGCCTAGTACATCTATCGGTAAATCATTCCATTCATTAATTAAATGACTTGCACCGACACCAAAAAGAATGATAGGTACATCATAATAAGCTTTAATGCCAGAAATCAATTTATTCATGGCTGGCTTAATATAATAGCGATAATCCTTCACATTGAGTGCACCAACCCAGGAATCAAAAATCTGAATGATTTCCGCTCCTGCTTCCACTTGTGCTACAACATAATCAATAGAAATGTCGACGAGATGGTTCATTAAAGCAAACCATGTTTCCTCATCTCTATACATCATCGCTTTAGTAAAATTATAATTTTTTGAAGGCCCTCCCTCAATCATATAAGATGCTAAAGTAAATGGCGCTCCTGTAAAACCTATTAAAGGTACATTAAGTTTTTCTTCAGTGAGTAACTTAATTGTATCTAATACATATGGGACATCTCTTTTAGGATCTATTTGGGATAGCCTTTCTACATCTTTAACAGTTTGAATAGGATTGGAAATTACAGGTCCTATTCCTGATTTAATTTCGACATCTACACCAATTGGTTTGAGTGGTGTCATAATATCTTTGTACAATACAGCCGCATCGGTTTGATAATTATCTACTGGTAAATGTGTCACATATGCACACAATTCCGGTTGATGTGTGATTTCAAATAGAGAATATTTTTCTTTTAATTTTCGATACTCAGGTTGAGAACGTCCAGCCTGTCTCATAAACCAAACAGGTGTATGTGACGTACTTTCTCCTTTTATAGCTTTTAAAATTGTATCGTTTTTGCTGCGCACCCTTGAGTCCCCCCACAATTGAATCATTCTTACCAATGATAGCATATTGCACTTAATTAAGTATTTTAATATGCTTAAATGTCACAAAAAAGACACACTACATTTGACTGTACCAAGTGGATAAAATTCTTTAATAAGATATCTCTTATTTACTAAAAGTTGGATAGATATTAAATTACATGACTAATATTAAATAATTTATGATTTTTCTTAATTTGTCATCTAAAAATAAATTACTTTTTTATACAAATTAATCAACTTTATTTGTATATAGAACAGTAGGCTCGTATAATAAATTTAAACAAAGGAGGAATGAGCCATGTATTTATATACATCTTATGGGACTTACCAATTTTTAAATCAAATTAAACTTAATCATCAAGAACGTAATTTATTTCAATTTTCCACTAATGATTCCTCAATAATCTTAGAAGAGTCTGAGGGAAAATCAATCTTAAAACATCCTAGTGCATATCAAGTGATTGATAGCACAGGTGAATTTAGCGAACATCATTTTTATAGTGCTATTTTTGTCCCTACATCTGAAGATCACCGTCAACAGCTAGAGAAAAAATTATTACACGTAGACGTACCTTTAAGTAATTTTGGTGGTTTTAAAAGCTATCGTTTATTAAAACCCACTGAGGGGTCTACCTACAAAATTTACTTTGGTTTTGCAAATCGAACAGCATATGAAGATTTCAAAGCTTCTGATATATTTAATGAAAACTTTTCAAAAGATGCATTGAGCCAATACTTTGGTGCTAGTGGTCAACATTCCAGCTATTTTGAAAGATATTTATATCCAATAGAAGATCATTAATTCGTCAATACAAATTATATATTCAAAAAATATGAACACAGTTATTTAGTCTACTTATAAATTATATGGAATGATGTTAAAAGACATTTCAACCGTTGATAGAGATTTATCAAATTTTAGGTTAATCTGTTGCCTGTAAAAGGAACTATACTAAGCAGAGTGATTGATGTAGTGAGATAATAAATTTGATTAATTGTTATATCCATTAATTTTTTACATCTTTCAAATTGCATTTTCTAAAGAATTTCTAAGTGCATTTTTCTATTTATGGCAATTGTTTATACGACAAGATGCCTGTGACATTACATATGGTCATAGGCATCTTTTTGTATATAGTTAAATACTTTTACTTATTCTAATTTACATTGATTAAAACACCGATTTTATTCTATCTTTAATTTAGCCATGATGTATTACCTCTTAGCTATAGCTTTAATTAAATGGCATTTCATCCTCAAACTCATCTCAATTGATTATGTTTGTTGAATTAAAAAACGGCAACCACCATATTTACTATGGAAGTTACCGAATGAATTATAGTTGTAATATAATCTCATTACACTAAAAAAACAAAATGAAAGAGTTTTTGAACTGTTCCGTTTTCAATGATAATGAATAGTCCTAAACCAATATAGACTATTGACATTATCCACCTACTAAATCTTTCAATGACTTCACCTAGGCCAGGTATATTAGCCAATTTTTGAGCGGTAAAGACAAGAATAAAAATTAAGATTACAAATGTGATTAAAGTGATAACTAATTCATAATTATTTATGGTAGTGAAATATGGTACAAATAATCCTATATTATCTGCACCACAACTTGCTAATGTGACTACTGCTACAGATTTTGATAACTCAGATAATCCTTTTTTATTTAGTTCATCTTTAGCTCTTCTTTCCCCTTCACAATCATCGAATATAGCAACCTTAATTCCTAAATAAATTGGTATAAGACCAAGCAATCCTAAAATCCATTTATCTGGTACATAGTTAAGTACATAAGCAAAAAACAAACTTACAAAAATTAAAGTTAATGACCCTAGATATTGTCCAATATAAATATCTTTATACTGTTGATAATTGTTAGCTCTTGCAAAAAATATTAATAATATAACTAATAAATCAACCGCTGTAGCAATATACAGGATGGCGGCTGTCGTTATCGTTTCAAACATTCAATCCCTCTTTTGACTTTAATAAATTAAAATAAATTTTACTCTAACTAAATTTGATTTAGTCACGTAATAATGTTTCTTGATATTTTAATTTTTTAACTGCATTTCGAATGGTTAGCCAGCCTACTATAAAGAATAATACAGCAAAAAAGAATAAGTCATGGTGTTTGATTACATAAACAATCGTAAATGTAATAGCGATTATAATCATCAAGCGATTTAAAAATTGCTGATATCCCGCAATAACTTTTGTATCAGATACAGGCCAAACTTGAGGCCATAAACCGTATGCTTGTTGCGTATAAAATTGAGACATTTGTAATAAAATAATATACATAAACAAACTACCGATAATTAATGAAACAACCGGTTGTGATAACCATACCATTAATATAATAGCGATAATAACTAATCTTAAAATAATAGAAAAAGCATCGCGTCCTCTGACAAAACTTCTTATAAATAAATATAAATACATCCGATTCTCATTAAATTTGGCACCTTTAGGAACGGGTAGTAAGAAATCAAGATAACTACGACGTACTGCTGATTCTCTTAGGTGTTTTACGTCTGTAAACATATTAACGAATTTATAATAATTTGTGTGATGTTGTTGTTCAATTGCAATCACTTTTTCCCAAGGAAGTAAATAGTGATCTGCTTTAGTCTTTAGGACTAAATAAATTACAAATAATATAATCATTATTAAAAAAGCTAAATAGTTATGAAATCTTAAAATCATGTAATGCGTTACTGCTAAAGGTATAAATAATAATATGTTGATAATGAACACATTTTTATTTAATTTAACCCATTGCCATTTGATGAGTAATACCAAATATGGATATAGCAATGTACTTATAGAAAATGCGATATAAAATCCATAATGATTGTGACTTAATTTATAAAACAATGGAAAGAATACGATTAGCAAAATGAACGGTAAACTGATTCTTGAAATATAACTATAAAACAGACTTGCATTAATATAATTTTTCATGTGTCTTTCAAAAGGTAGTAAGAAGATTTGGTCCGCTTCTTTTAAGAGTGTACGAATTGGGAATAATGAAACAACAGCTAATGCTATACTAGCAAATAGTGCATAGTCTATTTGGGGAGGAATGTGACTTAACCATTCGCCATATCCAAATATAAATGCTCCTAATAGTATAAGTAGAAAAACTGTAAAGTGACCATTAAATATAAATTTATTATAATAGTTTTTCTCCTTACGTATAGCTTGTTGTCGTTTTCTAAACAAAGTTAACGCCTCGTTATTCATAAGCACTACTACCTTGTGTGACATGGATGTAAATATCATCTAAAGTTTTATCTTTTAATCCTGTTTGTTCCCGTAACTCATCAAGATTACCAAATGCAACAATTTCACCTTTATCTAAAATAATAAATCTATCACAATACCTTTCGGCTGTAGCCAAAATATGTGTACTCATTAATACTGTTCGATTTTCATTTCTTTTTTCTACCATTAAATCTAACATAGACTGTATCCCCAAAGGATCTAAACCGAGGAAAGGTTCGTCAATAATATATAATTCTGGATCAACTATAAATGCACAAATAATCATCACTTTTTGTTTCATCCCTTTAGAAAAATGACTTGGAAATACTTTAAGTTCATTTTCTAATCTAAAAACTTTAAGTAATGGTTTAGCTCTACGCATAGCCTCTTCTCTACTTAATTGATAAGCCATCGCCGTCATTTCAATGTGCTCCTCTAAAGTTAGTTCATCATAGATGACTGGTGATTCAGGTATATAAGATAACTTTCTTCTATAATTTTCAATATCTTCATTAATTTTAATATTTGAAATTGATAATTTGCCTTCCATTGGATTAATCAATCCTAGCATATGTTTAATTGTAGTACTTTTCCCAGCACCATTTAGACCTATTAAACCTACAATTTCACCTTTTTCTAATTCAAAATTCAAATCTTTAATTACAGGTTTTTTTCCATATCCCCCTGTAAGATGTTCAACTTTTACTGTCATAAGGCACCTCCATTGACTTTATTGTATCAAAAAAAATTATATAGACCTAAAAATAATCTTTACAATGATGTAGTTTTAAAAAATGAATGATATAATATGAACAAACATTTGTAGAGGAGTGTCATTATTATGTCAGAAACGATATTCAGTAAAATTATTTCAGGTGAGATTCCTAGTTTTAAGATATATGAAAATGATTATGTTTATGCATTCCTTGATATATCTCAAGTTTCAAAAGGACATACGCTATTAGTACCTAAAAAACCTTCAGCAAATATATTTGAAACTGATGAAGAAACAATGAAACATATAGGGGTTGCTTTACCTAAAGTAGCAAATGCAATTAAAAACGCATTTCACCCTGACGGCTTAAACATTATTCAAAATAATGGTGAATATGCCGATCAATCAGTATTTCACATTCATTTCCATTTAATACCGAGATATGAAAATGATATAGACGGATTTGGCTATAAATGGGAAACACATGAAGATGTAATCGATGATGAAACTAAACAAAAAATAGCAACACAAATTCAAGCACAAATATCTTAATCATGCATATTTCTTGTTATACTGGGTATGAAATAACTATTACAATTATCCGACAAATAAAGTGAGGAGAATCATAATGAAAGTCTCAAGAATATTATTTGGTTTAGGTGTAGGTGCTGTTGCAGGATTTGCAGTTGCTTTAAGACATCGTGATAACCAAAGCGTAAAAAATCATACGATTGATGCTAGTCAACCCACTGGAGCTCAATCAGAATTACAACGTGAAATAGAGAATATGAAACAATCCTTCAATGATATTCTTAATTACGGTTCACAAATCAAGAATGAAAGTATTGAATTTGGAAGTTCAATTGGCGAAGAGTTTAAAGGATTGATTGGTAATTTTAAATCTGATATTAATCCAAACATCGAAAAATTACAAAGCCACATTGAAAATTTACAAAATCGTGGCGAAGATATTAGTAATAACCTTTCAAACGATAAGTAGTTTAAAACTATGGCAACTAAGCCATAGTTTTTTTACTTCTAAATCTTAGATAGTTTAAACTTTTCACTCAGTAAAACCAACAAATATCAGCAATATCTATTGACTATTGAGCAAAAGACATAGATAATACGTAACGAATATTAACATAGAGAAGAGGCATATATTATGTTTTTATGTACTCGGCAAATCGATATACATGCACGGTTCGGTATTCAAAGAATTGCATTTTTAAGTTTAGTTGCGACAATATTTACATTTTTAGTTAGTTATGAAGTGATGTATTATTTTTTAGATACACCACTCTCAGATAGATATTTTTTTGTACTTATAGTGTTTATATTGCTCATGTACCCTATTCATAAAATAGTACATCTTTTATTCTTTTTGCCTTATTATAAATCTTTTAAAATCCATAAATTATCTAGTAAGAAATGGGTACCATATTTTAATACTTATGTTAATACGCCTGTTCACAAAATTTATTTTTGTATTAATCTCATTCTACCCATCTTTTTCCTATCTGGTATATTTATAATGCTAAGTATATATTTACCTCAATATGGACATTATTTTATGTTTTTATTATCACTTAACATAGGCTGTTCAATGATGGATATTTTATATTTAAAGATACTTCTATTTTCAAATGATGGACATTATGTCGAAGAACATCAATCAGGTCTTCATATTTTAAACAAGGTAGACAATCCTTATATACAACACTGATTTTTTAAATCCTTTACAAAGAATAGATGCAACATTCTTTATATTTATAAATAAAATATGCATAATTAAATCGCTATCAATTATGTAGTTACACCCCCCTTTCCTTGTCATACTATAGTCTGAGGAAAGGGGTTTCTAATTGGTTGATGATTAATAATATGTTATATTTACGATGATTAATACATAAAGGAGCTATCAACTTATGAAATTAATGAATAAAATTATCGTACCTGTAACAGCAAGTGCACTTTTGTTAGGTGCCTGTGGTTCAAATGCAACTGAATCGAAGGATAACACACTTATTTCTTCTAAAGCTGGTGATGTTAAAGTTGCTGACGTAATGAAAAAAATGGGCAAAGAACAAATTGCTAACACATCTTTTAGCATTGTATTAAACAAAGTTTTAGCAGATAAATATAAAGATAAAGTAGATACAAAAGATATTGATAAAGATATTAAAAAAGAAGAGAAACAATACGGCGGTAAAGATCAATTTGAAAGCATGTTAAAACAACAAGGTATGTCACTTGATGATTATAAAGAACAGAAGAAATTATCAGCTTATCAGAAACAATTGTTACTAGATAAAGTTAATGTATCAGATAAAGAAATCAAAGAAAACTCTAAAAAAACATCACACATTTTAATTAAAGTTAAATCTAAATCTAGCGATAAAGAAGGTTTATCAGATAAAAAAGCGAAAGAAAAAGCTGAAAAAATTCAAAAAGAAGTGGAAAAGAATCCAAATAAGTTTGGAGAAATAGCAAAAAAAGAATCAATGGACAGTTCTTCAGCTAAGAAAGATGGTTCATTAGGTTATGTGATTAAAGGTCAAATGGTAGATAGCTTCGAAAAAGCACTATTTAAATTAAAAGAAGGAGAAGTTTCTAAAGTCGTAAAAACAGACTATGGCTATCACATTATAAAAGCAGATAAAGAAACTGATTTTAATAGTGAAAAATCAAATATCAAACAAAAATTAATCGAAGAAAAGGTACAGAAGAAACCTAAATTATTAACTGATGCATACAAAGAATTATTAAAAGAGTATAAAGTAGACTACAAAGATAGAGATATTAAAAAAGCAATTGAGGATTCTATTCTTGATCCAGATAAAATCAAACAACAACAGCAACAACAATCACAAGGTGGTTCTGGATTAACTAATTCAGGTTCTTAATTCCTTTCAAACTTGATTGTCCTTAATTGAAATATTCATCACTCATGTTATAATATACTTAACAAAGATATCTATCATATATGCACTAACCCCCTTACTATGCCAGTAGTAAGGGGGTTTTTAGTGTGGCTAAATTTAAAAAATGTCGCCTATCGATGTTTGTCATTACGTTGACGTAGCCAATGCGTAAACAACGCAACTATACAACCACTAATAACAGTGGTGATGATGTGTACAAAGATATCTAAAATCATATATGCACCTCCTTCCCTTCGTCATACGACGCCTGAGAAGTAAAGTTAGGCGACTAATTTATTATAACATGTTGTTTAAAAAACATTAAAAAAGTACAAAGACTCTAAGAATAGATACTTCTTTAAAATTATCTATTCATTAAAAGTAACTTTGTACTATTGAACCTGAATTTAATCAAGTGTTGTTGGATTATAAAATTGTCTATTTTCTAAACCAAAAATTCTTTCTGTAAATTGACCTTTTTCTGTTTTTTTGAAAGCTTTATCAAACATGTTCATTTTAGCATCAATATTATCTATAAAGTAAAGTATTTCAGCTTCCTTTAAATGAGGCAATTTAGGCGATCCAAACTCCATTTTACCATGATGCGCTAAAATCATATGTCTAAGTAACATAACCTCTTCTCCATCAATGCCTAACTCTTTGGCTGTTTCAGCAACTTCATCACTTGCTATAGAGATATGACCAAGTAAATTTCCTTCAACAGTATAGGTCGTCGCCACTGGACCACTCAATTCTCTTACTTTACCTAAATCATGCAAAATGATAGCACTATATAATAGACTTCTATTCAACAGAGGATAAATATCACATACAGATTTTGCTATACGCAACATTGTTAAAACATGATAACTCAATCCACTCGCGAAATTATGATGATGAGAACTAGCTGCTGGATAAGTGAAAAAACGATCTTGATACTTTTTAATTAAATGTCTAGTAATGCGTTGTAAGTTAGCATTTTCAATATCTAACATAAAATGCGATAATTCCTCTTGTATTTCTGTAGGTGACATTGGCGCACCGTCAACAAAGTCTTTAGTTGACACTTTGTCTTCAGCTTGTGCAAGACGTATTTGATGTATTTTCATCTGTTTGCGTCCACGATAATTGATGATATCACCTTTGACATGAACTATTGTTTCTGGTTTTAAAGTTTGCATATCATCTTTCGTAGCAGTCCATAATTTAGCTTCAATATCACCACTTTTATCTTGCAGAAATAGTGTCATGTAATCTTTACCCTGAGCTGTAACACCTTGAGTTGCACGATGGATCAAGAAAAAATGATCCACTGAGTCGCCGGGATTTAATTTTTCTACATTTCTCATTTTTTCCCGCCTTCCTGTAATTTATTTAAAGTTAATACTTCTTTAGCCGGTATGACATGATCTTTTGTACAAGTAAAATAAAGTATTTGATAATGTTCTGATAGTTCTCTCAAATATTTCAACATACGTTCTTTACGATATTTATCAAAATGAACAAATGCATCATCTACAATCACTGGGAATGGATAATACGGTTTTAATACTTTAATAAGACTAATACGTAAAGCCACATATAATAATTCTTTTGTAGATTGACTCAACTCAACTGGCTCAAATACTTGTCCGTTAGAATGCTTTACATGTATTTTATGATTTTCAGTATAATGAATCATATTGTAAGTACCATTTGTTAAATTTTTAAAAATAGATACAGCTTCATTAATCACTTGTGGTAGACGCTTATCTTTTATTTGCTTGATATGTTCTTCCACTAAAGCTTGCATATAACTTAAGCTTGCCCAATCCTTAGCAATATCGTTAAGTCTATTTTTTAAGCTATAATATTCATGTCTTAATTGTGCTAAAGTTCTATCTGTTTCCATATGATTAATCTGAGCATTTAAATCACTAACTTCTGCTTGCATTTCTAAAAATTGATCATTGTAATCGTCAACTTGTTTAGCCAATCTATGATCTTCTTCTTCTAGTTGAGCAGTAGTTTTCTCACTTAATTGCGAACTCATTTCATAAGTGTAATTTTGATTTTCTAAATATTGATTTAAATCATTAAATCGATTTAAATCACTTTGATATGTTTCAAAATGATGATGATGTGTATAATAATCTTCTTCATTATCTACATCAACATAATCAAATAATTGCTTAATCATTTGATTCGTTTCACTTAAGCGTGACTTCAATTGCTTTAATTCATTATTGAGTAATTGCGTTTCAGTTTGATTTTTATTCCAAGCCTCATTTTGTTCTTCTGCATTTTTTAACCACTGTTTCACATCATGGAAGAAAGACATCTGATTAAATAGTTTTAAATGTGGTTCAGTTACAGATTGTGCACGTTCATAAAAGTGATTGATATCTTTTAGCAGATTATTGCGTTGTTGATTTAAATCAATAATGTATTTATCATGCGCTTTAATTTGACCAATGGTTGAGATACTTTCAACCACTAATTCATCAGAAAGTTTTTCTGATAAACGTAACTCTTTTTTTATTTCAATAATGCTATGTTTTAAACTATCTAATCGCTCATTTGCAGTCGTTAATGATTGATTGATATATTGATGTTTTTCTTCAAGTATTTTTTTATTTTTTTTAGCATGACGCCATTGTTCACGAACTTGTTGTTGATATTCTAAATCGAAGTCAAGATTATATTCTTTTTCAAGTTGCGTGAGTTGGTTTTCTAAATCATTAATTTCCTGACTTATTGCTGTGCTATAATCTACTGCTTTAGATCTAGAAAAAATGATACCTACTACAAAAATCACAGTTAATAGAGCAAATATTATACCAAAAATAAGATTTGCAGTGAAAAAAGAAAAAATAGAAAGTGCTGCTGATAGAATAGTCAAAACAATAAATCCTATTCTCAAAAACTTTTGTCTTTTATTTTTTTGTGTTTGTTCTTCTTCAAAAGTTTCTTTTAACTTTTCATACAAGTTCTCTTTTTCATGTAATTCTAAAACTTGTTGTGTATATTCCTTTTTCTTTTCAAAGGTTTCGTCAGGAACAAGCTCATTCTCAACTTGATTAATCTCATTAGAATTAGAGTTTCTTTCAATTTTATTTTCTTCAAGTCCACGTTCTAACTGATTGATATAAGCAATTTGTTCTTGCTTGCCTAATACTAAATCACTCATATGACTTTTCATCGCTTCAGTACTGTCTGCGTCGTAAAACACTTCTTGCCAACCTATATTAGATTGAAGAGCTTCTAGTTCACGTTGCTTATCAGCAATATCTTTCTCTATTGAACGTAACTCAAATTCTTTTTGTTTAATTTCAGTCTCTTGTTGATAAAGGCTATTAAACGAATCAATATACTTTTGGTCTACTGGATTGATGGACTCCGCCTCTTTATTTAATATGCTTAATCTTTCTTCTCGCAAACTTTTATCTCGTTCAAGTGATTGTTTGTGAGATTTAGCAGTTTCGTATCTATCTATCCCTTTTTCAGGAAAATTTATAGGCTCTATATTAAGCGACTGTTCTAACCTTTTCCATTCTTGTGTTTGATCGTGTAGAGCAACCTCTTTTTGTTTTTGCTCATGCATTTTTGATAATTGATTTAAATTTTGCTTCAAATTTTCTAGTCTTCTTGATGATTTATCTTTATCGTCTACAAGTCGATGATATGTATCAAGTTTACTTTCTTCATTTCGAATTTGATTTTCTAATTGTTTAAGTTGCTCAATTTGTTGATTAATAATTGGATTTTTTCCAGATTTTTTATATAATTCTTCTTTCTTTTGTCCAATTCTATCTCTCATACTTGTAAATTCAGTTGATCCAAGTGCACCTGCTTCTAATAAATAATCTTGTAGTTGCTCTTCATCTAGATTTTTATGAATATCTTGAAGACCTAAAACATCAAAAGAGAATATACCTTGATATGTTTTCTTTGAAATGTAATTAAGTTTTTTATTTAGCCAAACTTCATCTCGAATAGTACCATCTTTAAGATAAATTTTGACATCTCCATGAGCACTTCCCTTGATTCTCTCAACCTCTGCTTCAATGCCATCGTCGAAAATGAGTGATAATTTCCCACCATATTGATTACCTAATCTTGGTTCTAAACGTGGTTCTTTGGACTTTTTAGTAGGAAATCCGAACAAAATAGAGTGAATAAATGCTTGAATAGTAGATTTACCAGCTTCATTCTCACCAAATATCTCAGTAAATTGACGATTAAATTCAATTTTACGTTGAACAAATTGGCCATATCCGTATATTTCTAATGATTTAATTATCATTTTGTTCACCTCTCATTTCATCCTTTAAAAGTCTTTCTGCATGATTGACTAACTCAACTTTATCAAATTCATTATAGTCATCTAAAAACTTAGAAGCCCTTGGATTAAGATATAAATCAGTCATTGCCGAATCAAAAAGTGACGCATCATCAAGTAATTCTGGTGAAAACTCTTTAACTATTGGCATTTCGTCATTTTGAACATATTGAAGATTTAAATCTTCAATAAAAACAAATTGATTTTCGTTTTCTTCGAACTCAGTAATCATTTCTTTTAATTGAATTAAATCTTGTGGTGCAATAATGTCTTCACTATTAATGCGTACGTTCAATCTATAAAATGATTTCCCTTCAGTTCTTACTTTATCTTTAAAAGATTGAATAACATCATAAAGTCCTTGTTTAGATGTATGATCAGTTTCAATTGTAGCTTCTTCAAATTTAATAAATTGAGTAGGATAAAATTGTGTAGTGAGTTTAAGATGATCACCTTCGACCAATAGACAACCTTTTTCTCCTAATTCATTGAAATGTCTTCCTTGGATATTACCTGGATAGTTAATGACTGGCATGTCACTTAACTGTTCACGTTGGTGTATATGTCCTAATGCCCAGTAGTGGTATAAACGTTGATTTAAGTCTTCTAACCTAAATTCAGTATAACGGTCTTTCACCGAAGATTTACTATAAGTTCCATGTAATACACCAATATGTATGCCCTTCTGACCTTGACTTGATGGGTATGCGTCTATTTTATTTTCATAACTCGCATCATTTTGATAGCTGAATCCATGAATATAAATTGTTTCTCCTGATTTAGTGATAGCTTGATATGTCTCTACTTGATTTGAAAATACGGATACGTTATTAGGCCACTGACTTGTTATTTTAGAAGTAAGAGGATCGTGGTTGCCATGGCAAATATAAACAAATATTTGTTCTTTTCTTAATCTTTCAAATTGTTCATTTAAAAAGACTTCAGCACGCAATGTACGATTCTCACTATCAAATAAATCACCTGCTATAATAATAAAATCGACTTCCTGTTTTAAAGCTAAGTCGACTATGTTTTTAAAACTTTCATATGCACTCTTTTGGACATCTTCAAAAATATTTGGACTAAGATAACTTTTAGATTTGAAAGGACTGTCCAAATGCAAATCAGCACAGTGTATAAATTTAACCATAAGTTTGATTCTCCTTAGAATATCTGCAAAGTTAATTGAAAAAATGTACAAGATTGTTTATACATTAATGTGATGCATAAAGTATATAAACTAAAATTTTACAGTATGAATGATGAGAAATAACTTTACCTTATATTCTTTCATTTTACCATATCTGTTTGTTGACAGTCGATGAAGAATCCATGGATTTAAAAATAATAAAATATAAATAAGAAAGCCTGGAACAATTATTATGTCCCAGGCTCAATCAAAGTAGATATTGATTAACTATTAGTCAGCGTAAATTTCATCTAAAGGTTTTACGATGATTTGATTAATTTCTTGGAATACTTGGCTCATTTTTTGCTCAGCATTCATTAATTCAGAAATATTTTCATCTTTTTCTATAGCTTGAGCTTGTTCTTGAGCTTTTTGTAAATCTTCTTCAGGAATTTCTTCCCCTTGCATTTGTTTTTGTTGGAAGCTCATTTGAGTTTCACGGAATTCATCAAATAATTTTTTTGATTCTTCGTTTTCTTTTACTTTAGCAAATGCATCTTTAATAGCTTTATATTCATCACTATCTCTTAAAGCTTGTTCTAATTGATTTGCATAATCATATAAATTTACTGCCATAAGTCTTTGCACTCCTTTGAGTTAATTTGTGTTTTTAACCACTCACAGAATACTTTAACATATCTGTCACCATTAGACAAAGATTGCAATCACTCCTTGGAAAAATCCAATGATACCTCCTAATATAAACCCTAATGTCATGATTAATTTTAATTCTTTGTTGGCAATATCAATAATTAGATTTTCAATATACTTTAAGTCAAATGTATTAATCTGTTCTTCAACTAATTGACGTAAATTAATCTTTTTCATAATGTTTGTTAAATGTTTTGAAGTACCTTTAATAATAAAATCAGTCATACGTTTTGATGTATCATCTTCTAGGAATTGAATAAACTGCGGAACAACTTGTTTGATAGGTCTCTCTGTTTTATCTTTTAGATTTAAATAAGTTTTTAATTCATTAAGTACTAATTGACTATAATTTTTAAATTGTTGTTCTTTAATGATCTCATCTAAGTTCTTATCTTTAAATGTTTCATACTCATCATTTAATACTTTAGTAATTATTTTTTGAGATTGAGGATGTTGAGTTAGTCTAATCAACTCATGTTGAATTCTGTCAGCAATGCTTTCTTTTGTCATAAACATTTGTAGTAAACCAATGATGCGTCCCTTTTCATTGAAAAATGTGTCTAACATTTCATAAATATCACGTTCACCTTTTTCAGAACTTAAATAATTTCTAGCCCTTTCACATAGGAAGTCAGTAATATATTCTATTTGACCTTTACATTGATCTAAGAAAGACTGAGGTAATATTTCACTTAACTTTCTATATTTATTTGACTCATACCAAAAGTTTAGTTTATTTAGAAATTTAGTAGTCAATTTATAATCTACCAACTCATTAACATCTATCCCTAAAAATCCAGCTATTTTTTTTATTGTCACATCATCATTTTTTAATTTACTTATTTGTTTATGGATTAATTGCTGTATCATATTTCTCGATTGCGGTTGATTTAACTTCTGTCGAATTAGTTCTTCAGTAATAAGATGTTCCTCAATAACTTGTCCAATTTTTCTGGCGATTTCCTCACGACGTTTTGGGATCAAACCTGGTGTGAATGGAATACGAAACCTAAAAATATAATACGGTTTAAATGGATGAAATAACATTTTAATTGCAATCATATTAGTTACTCCACCAATTATTGCTCCTAAAATTATCATAAAAACTACTAATAATATGGTATGCATCATATAAACTCCCTTTAAATAGAAAATGTTTCAAAACTATTTCATTTTACTCACTTATAAAAAAACGATGAAACCAAAAAGTTGTCTCATCGTCTAACACTTATGCTCCTATATTTTTTATGATATTAGATCAAAGTGATTCAATCATAAAATGATTCTTCTATCACTTATGTATTTATGTTTATACGTGTATTAATTCTTCTTTAGCATTTCTATTGAAGTAAGTTTCAGCTTCCCTCATTTTTGAAGTACCAAAGATTGGCTGTTTTTCATTATTGAGAACACGATAAATGTTACTTACTTTATTACTTTGTAAAATGAAACCATTACGTGTATCAATAGTATTCCAGTAAATATCACTTGTTGTTGAGTGATTTGGATAAGCACAATGGTTTCTAGAAATTGTTTGTACAATTTCGAGCGGATCACAACCGAATGTACTATTTAATACATCTGAATCTCTGAATAAAGCACAAATTGATACGCATGTAGTCCAGTTTGGTAGAACTCTTTCTTTTTCAATTTGAACCAATGTTTTTTTGGAAAGTCCAATGGTTTGTGCCATTGTATCTTGAGTATAGCCTGCTTCTATACGGACCATCTTAAATTTTGTTTGAATTAAATCTGTGAAACTCTGTCTATCCATTCTATTTATCTACCTTTCTCATTGGAAATATTTTATCCGGACACAAGAAATTGCAATAATACACATTTCTTGAAACACAAATTACATCTTAATATATTTTCAATAAAAATAAAAGAGTAAATACGTTTTTGAGTCTATTTTTATAATAGGCATAATTATCAAAATAATTAGACAGTGATATTAATCTACAAGCAGAAATTTAATTGCTGTAAGTGCTATTGGCTAAAACTCAACTTAACACAATTACACTCATAAAAATCAATGTAATTTTTAAATCAATTTATTTTCCATTGCATAAATAGCGGCTTGAGTTCTATCGGAGACTTCTAGTTTGCTAAAAATATGACTCACATGTGTTTTTACTGTCTTTTCTGATACAAACAATGCTCTTGCAATTTCTTTATTTGTTTTACCTTTAACCATTTCCTTAAGCACTTCTTTTTCACGTTTAGATAACTTATTCGTATAATGCGGTTTTTTTGATACGGCCTTAATCACGCTTTTAGCTTGAGGATGTATGATACGTTCACCTTGCAAAACTTTATGAATTGTCTCAATTAACTTTTGAGGTTCAACATCTTTCATTTCATACCCATCAGCTCCTTTATCAATAGCTGAAATAACATGTTCATCATCTACATAGCTCGTAAGTACTAATACTTTGATTTCAGGATATTGTTGTTTGAGTATTTCAGTAATTTCTATACCATTCATCTCTGGCATTACTAAGTCTAAAAGCACGATGTCCGGTCTTTCATTGTTTTTTAAATAAGATAAAAATGTTGCGCCATCTTTAAAACCCTTTAAAACTGATAAATCATCTACAGTTGATAATAAAAACTCTAAACCTTGCCTTACAATATAGTGATCATCGACGAGAATGACTTTATGCATAAGGATGCTCCTTTAACTTCAATGGAATTTTAATATAAATCCGAGTGCCCTGATTTATTTTTGATTCTATAGTAACTTTACCGTTCAAATACTGTGTACGTTGCTTTATGTTTTTTAAACCATTAAATAAAAACGTATTAATTGATTGCGTGTCAAAACCTTGACCGTTATCTCTAATATCTACCTCAAGATAATCAACATTTTGTGATAAATCAAGATAAACTTTGTTAGTTTTAGCGTGCTTAATAACATTATTCATTGCTTCCTGAATAATTCTGTATACATTTTCTTCGATATCATTAGATAAATCTATTAGTCCATTAATAGTAACTTTCAAATCTAATCCTAACATTTTACTATAATAGTGTAATGCATGAATTAAGCCTTGTTCTAATCCAACTGGTTTTAGTTGCCAAATCAGTGCTCTCATTTCATTTACTGCATTTTGACTTGTTTCCTCAATAGTCTTAAAAGCTCTTTGCGCTTGCTCGTCAGTAGTTATCCCTTTTGCAGCGTGAGCCGTTAATTTTAAAGAAAATAACATTTGATTTACTGAATCATGTAAGTCTCTAGCTAGTCGATTACGTTCATTAATTTTGGCATTTTCTTTTTCTTTATTAGTTAGCTGAATTCTCTTTATAGCTGAACCAATTTGAAATGCTACAGATTCTAATAGTTCTTAGTCTTCTTCACTATAATGTTCTTTGTTAGGAGATGCTACGTTAAGCAAACCGAATCTTTCGCTCCCAGACTGCAATGGAACAGTAGCATGATGAGTAATATGATTCGTTTCTTTATCATAAGCATGATTAGCTAAATTGATTCTAGAACAATTTATTATATTAGAAGCTTTAGTTAATTTATGATTTTGATATGCTTGCACACACCAACAAGAACCATTTGTCAAATAGTAACAATGGTTTTTAGATAAAGCTTCAGGTAAATCTACAGAGGAAACTAAATCATGGTGCCCCTCTTCATCAATATAGAAAATCCAACCAGTTGAAAAGTCGCTCCCATTTATAAGTAAACGCAAAGCTCCTTGCATCATGCTATATATTTCAGTTTCTTCATTTAGAAATTCGGCTATTTCCTTAAGTAATGCAAGTCTAGTTGGTTTCTCCATTTTATCCCCTCAAATTTAGCATTTTATCATTATTATACATCTCATTCTTTGTTTTTAAAAACTCACAATGTCGATGTTATTAAAACTTTCAAAATAAAACAAGTTATAGAGTCGTGCAAATATATGATATGATAGAACTGAGTTTATAGGAGGAAAAAATGAAATTTACAATACCTAAACAATTTAACGATTATACATTGAGAGAGATTTTCCAATATTTAAAATTACCTAAAAAAGACTTACATCAACTGAATATGTCTAAAGAAATTTTAATTAATAAAGAGTACGGTACATTATTAAATAATGTTAAAACTGGTGATCATGTTGAGATACCAACCCCTAATGAAGTAAGTAATTATTTACCAAGTTATCGATATGCTCAAATTTATTACGAGGATGATGACTTGGCCATTGTCATGAAACCAAAAGGTGTTAAAACGCATCCCAATGATTTAAAAGAGAGCAACACACTTATGAACCATGTGATTTACACTGTTGATAGTGAATATGTTGAGCCCATACATCGACTAGATCAAGAAACAGTAGGTTTATTGATAGTTGCTAAAAATCCGCTTATGAAAAAAATCTTAGACCGAATGTTAGAATATAATGAAATTACGCGTATATATAAAGCAAATGTCAAAGCGTTGTTACCTATTAAGCCACAAACGATAGATATGCCTATTGGTAAAGATAAATTTCATTCAAACAAACGAAGAATTTCCAACACAGGTCAACGTGCAATCACTCACATTATTAACTCTAAAATGATTAAAGAAGGTGTATGTCAACTCGACATTAAACTAGATACAGGTCGAACACACCAAATTCGTGTGCACCTTGCTGAGATTGGCCATCCAGTTATTGGGGATCCACTTTATGGAACTTCAACATTACGACAATTAGAGCTAAATAGTCATCAAATTGAATTTACTCATCCACTGACTCAAGAAATTATTTCTGTAAGTCTAGATGATAAATAGCAATATGTCGATGTTATCATTAACATTAAGTTAAATATCGAATTAAAAACTATATTATTTTAACTATTAATTAATGAAATAGGACAGAATGTTTTATTAAAAAAGTCAACATAACACCTAATTTCATCTTTCTCATTGCCAAACTACTAATATAGAGGCTGGGGCATAATTCCTAGCAAAATAGCCAGTAAATGAGTTTTTTATAAATTCATTTACTGGCTTGTTTATTTACAATAATTCGTATTGTTGGGTCGCTTTCTTAGGGGACAGCTTCAGCTTGTCCTGTTCCCTCAAGAGTCTCGCCAAAATACTTTGTTTTTATATGCAATTTTTATAATCTAGAAAATCAATGTGGGTCTACCATATCTTCTGGTTTTATCCACTCTTCAAATTGTGATTCAGTTACATATCCACTTTCTATTGCAGATTCTTTTAAAGTAAGTCCTTCTTTGTGTGCCTTTTTAGCTATTTGAGCTGCTTTCTCATATCCAATATGAGGGTTCAGTGCCGTAACTAGCATTAATGATTGATTTAAATAATTATTAATATTTTCTTCTATCGGTTGAATACCAATTGCACAGTTTTTATTAAAGGTATTCATTCCATCTGCTAATAAGTAAATAGATTGTAAAGTGTTATGCATAATTACCGGTTTAAATACATTTAGTTCAAAATTACCTTGAGAACTTGCGATACCTACCGTCGTATCATTCCCCATGACTTGTACTGCTACCATAGTTAACATTTCACATTGTGTTGGATTTACTTTTCCTGGCATAATAGAAGATCCAGGTTCATTTTCTGGAATTGAAATCTCAGCAAGACCTGCACGCGGTCCAGAGGCTAGCCATCTAATATCATTTGCAATTTTCATTAAATCTGTCGCTAGCGCTTTTAATGTTCCATGTAATTGTACAATTTCATCATGAGAAGTTAAAGCATGAAATTTGTTTTCAGATGATACGAAAGCATACCCTGTGTTTTGGGAAATATATTTGGCTACTTTATGACCAAATTCTGGATGAGCATTAATTCCCGTTCCTACTGCAGTTCCACCAATTGCTAAATTTAAAATATGCTTTTTTGATTCTGATAGTAATTGCTCACATTTTTCTAACATATAGCGCCAACCACTTATCTCTTGACCTAGTTTAATAGGCGTTGCATCTTGCAAATGTGTGCGTCCAATTTTAATGATTGATTGATATTGGTCTTCTTTTTCTTTAAAAGTTTGACGTAAATGGTTAAGTGCTGGCTCTAACTTAGTTTCAACTTCATGGAACAATGCGACATGCATAGCTGTAGGAAATGTATCATTTGAACTTTGAGATTTATTTACATCATCATTTGGATGGATAGTTTCCTTACTTCCATGTTTCTTAAGGTATTCATTAGCTACATAGCTTACGACTTCATTTACATTCATATTGCTTTGAGTACCACTACCTGTTTGCCAAATCACAAGTGGAAAATGATTATCTAGTTCTCCATTTAAAATACGATCACAAGCATAAACGATGGCGTTCTTTTTTTCATCACTCAATTTTCCTAATTCATGATTTGCTAAGGCTGCACCTCTTTTTAGTTGAGCAAATCCGTAAATGACTTGTATAGGCATATGCTCTTTGCCGACTGGAAAATTTCGTTTACTTCTTTCAGTCTGTGCACCCCAATATTTGTCTTCTGGTACTTCAATTTCTCCAAATGTATCATGTTCAATTCTGACTGACATTTATATCGCTCCCCCTATTGTTCTTTGTTTAATTGTAGTATAGCACTATTTAAATTGTATGAGCAATGTTGAAATAAACCGTTTACATTTAAAAGAAAATTTTTCCTATTAAAATAAAAATGAGTCCTAAATGATTTTTTTCATGTTCATTTATGACTCATATATTAAATTATTTCTTACTTATTTAATTCTTAGATTGTTGATATTTTGCTTTAGTAGCCTGAACAATAGCAATTGCAGTTAAAACAAATAGTATCACGCCTATAGTGAGAGTAACAGGACTTATACTTACTAAAATACCTAAAAATCCTGGTAATTCATTATAAAAATCATCCAAGGTGTATGTCAAAACTCCCGTTATTAATAGACAACAAATCACACTGATCACCACACCAGACTGATTACTTTTTATAAATGTATGTACATTGACATTATCAATAAGACCTTTTGATAAATTAAGCTGAAGTTGTACAATTTTGAACAGTAGTGGCAAGTATAAAGCGCCTAAAGCAAGTGGAAAACCTTTTATAGATATCAAACTCACTATAACAGTAACTATGACAAAGTGAATCCAGTATTTTCTTAACATTTAATTAATCTCCTTGTGTTAATGACTGTAAGTATCATATCATAACCAATCAAAAGGAGTGAATATTTTTACAACAAATCATGTGAAAGATAATACAATGCAAAAATCCAATAACTTAACATACTGATAAGTTACTGGATTTTTATGAAATCTATTTACTGTTTTTTTAAATCTGAACGAACTTCGTTATCATGAGATTGATTTAATTTTTCTTCATCATTTTCCTGTGAAATCTGTTCCATTTCTTTTCCTAATTCTTTTAAATCATCTAAGTCGGTAACCATAGCATTTTCTTCTTCATGATAATTTAATTTGGAATCTTTTTTGTTCGCCATCATTTATCCCTCACAAACTTATTTTATGCAAAACGTGCAGTGAAGTACTCTTTTACGTCTTCAGGTAAGCCTGCAGCCGCTTCTTTATCTAAGATAACATTGACCATACGGTGTGCTTTTAAATCCGATGGTTCAAAACTAGTCTTACCATTTTCACGGTAAAGTTTTTCTACCATATCGCGTTTATTAGCACCAGTAATAACTAAGAAAATTTCTCTAGCTTCCATCAAACCTTGACGAACGCTAATGTCAAGGTTACCATTTTCATCAATCGTAAGGACTTGCATTGTCAGTTTGCCTTTATTTTCTTTAGTCTTAATCTTATCTGAGATAAAGTCAATTGCATCATTTTCGTAAGAAATGGAATAAATTTGGCCTGTTGGCACACCCAAAGCCTCATAATAAGAATGATTATCATCATAATCTAAAATATTTATTTGACTGAAATCAACTGTATGATTTTCTACATTTTTCTTAAGTTCATCAAACACTGGTGCATGTTCTTTGCTCAAATGAAATCCTGCAATAGTAGTTGGATTATTATTAAATTGCTTACGTAGAATATCTGCAGTATATTCTGCTACTTTTTCACTATTATCAAATACTTTAAAATTCATTGCCATGTTAACTACACTCCTCTAAGTTTGCTCTTTTATTTAAGTCGATTTAATTTAAAGTATACCCTTTGTATTAATTATCAAACTATTATTTTTTATTGGCTCACAATTAATATAACATTTCTTGGGTTTATCTTGCATTTACTTTATCTATTAGCGTTAATTATGAAAGGTTAGGATAATCTTGTTGTCTCAAAGCTTCGTAAATCAGTAAAGCAGCAGTATTAGAAAGATTAAGAGAGCGTATATTGTCACTCATTGGAATTCTTAAAGCTGTTTTTGCATATTTCTCCTTAACCCATTCAGGAAGACCAGTAGTTTCTTTACCAAAGATAAAATAATAATCCTCATTAGTATTAGAAAAATTAAAATCGCTGTAGGTCTGTTTACCAAATTTTGTTAATAAATAGTAATGACCTTCTGTATTAGCAAAAAATTCCTCAATACTATCGTGATATGTAATATTAACATGCTCCCAATAATCAAGTCCTGCACGTTTTAACATTTTGTCTTCCGTACTAAAGCCGAGTGGTTTAATTAGATGAAGATGGGTTAAAGTACCCGCACAAGTACGTGCAATATTTCCTGTATTTGCTGGTATTTCTGGTTGATATAGTACAATATGATTTGTCATTTTTGTTCTCTCCTCATTTGCAAACCTTTTTTCATTTCGAGCTGCACTTCTTCAATCTCATTTTCATAATGCTCATCAATAAAAGATATAGCATCATCCTCTAAAATTTGTCCAATTGCCCAATATGCAGTACCTCTAATCATAGGTCTTGGATCATTTAATGCAACTTCTTTTAGTTCTGGTATAGCACTTTCTTCTTTAAAATGTGCCAAAGCTATAATAGCATTTCTTTGTATTGGTTTTTTACCTCTCCAAGCACCTGCCAAATGCCCATATGTACTTTTAAATTTCTTGTTGCTCATTTGAAGTAAAGGTACAAGACGTGGTTTCAAAATTTCAGGTTCCAAGACAATATCATCATGCTGAGTATTAATACCACGATTTTTAGGACAAACTTGTTGACATGTATCACACCCATATAATCTATTTCCAATTTTATATCGATATTCATCTTGAAGATAACCTTTAGTTTGAGTTAAAAAACTAATACATTTTTGGCTATTTAACTGACCATTTCCAACAAGTGCACCTGTTGGACAGCGATCAACACAAATTGTGCAGTCACCACAACTATCTAATAAAGGATCATCAGGTTCAAACGGTATACTTACTAACATTTCACCTAGGTAAGACCAAGTCCCTAATTCAGGAGAAATCACAAATCCATTCCTACCCGTGAATCCTAATCCAGCTCTTTCTGCTACTGCTCTATCTGACAATACACCGGTATCAACCATCGATTGGATTTCGACATCAGGTACTTTTTCTTTGATGAAATCAGCTAATTTATCAAGTCTCTTACGCATAATGCTATGATAATCTTGGCCCCATGATGCTCTTGCAAACATGCCTCTACGATCACCTTTAACACTTTTTGGTGCACCTTTAAGTTTATTAGGATAACCCACAGCTATTGCAATAATAGAACGTGCGCTAGGTAAGCTTAGTTTAGGTTCTGTACGTAATGATATATTTGATTCCTCAAAACCCGATGCATACCCTTTTGCATGGTATTCCTCTAATTTTTGTTTCAATTCATCAAAAGGATCTGCAGTAGTAAATCCAATACTATCAATGCCTATAGAATGAGCAAAGTCTATAATTTCTTTTTTTAGTTTATTGTTCATTAGCTTTGCCACCTTTTTAAAATTACATATGCTATTCTAACATAAGATTATGTATCAGAGTTGGCATAATATTGTGATGATAAAAAAATATAGAAGTTGGGACAAAAAAGTCCACGATAAGTAAATAAAGACAATTTCTATTGAAATAATATAGAAATTGTCTTTTTTAAATTTTTTTATTATTTTCAGCTCGTTGAGCTTTTACTTTATTATATTAAGCAACGATAATGTCTGAATTCATCGAATTCAGTATCGGGAATTGTTTTGCAATATCATTTACATGTCGTGAAATATCATTCGCGGGGATAAGAGCTGAAGTTTCCATTAGTAGAGTATGTTGAGTCATGTTATAGTCTTTATACATAAGGCACCTCGTTAATTTTGTTTAT
>NZ_JBXAHW010000016.1:0-39135 GCF_058795495.1 Staphylococcus sp. GW823-FHT05F06
GAACACAGAAGTTAAGCTCCTTAGCGCCGATGGTAGTCGGACTGACGTTCCGCTAGAGTAGGACGTTGCCAGGCAAATATCGTATAGATGCGATGAGCCTAATCGAGACCGAAAGGTCTCTTTTTTTATACAAAAATAGTTCTAAAAAATAGGTTTCTCGGCGAGGAGAAAGTATTAGAAACTTATGAATAAATGAGAGAGACAATGAATTTAGATAATCTAAACGAGTTAATGAACACTATATATAAAGTGAGAGCCTAGCGCTTGTCTTGAGTGAAGGAAACTTCTTAGCATCCGATGATGGTAGTTGGACTAACGTTTCGATAGAATAAGATGTTACCAGACAAAGTACGAGACCGAAAGGTCTCTTTTTTATATCAAATAATTACAATAATTAGGTTTGGGAAAATTTTCTTTTTAATAAAGCAATTTTAAATCGAACATCTAAGTAAGTTGAAATGACAATGATTAAGAAGTTAGTTAAGTATTAGAGAAAATTTGTGTTTTCTAATACACTAGTAATAAATAACAAAAAATTAAGAAAGAGGGATGACTTTGATTATTAGGGCATTGGAGAAGACAGATTTATCATTTATACATCATTTGAATAATGAGTATTCCATTATGTCGTATTGGTTTGAAGAGCCTTATCAATCATTAAGCGAATTAGAAAATTTATATACAAAGCATATTTTAGATGAAACAGAGCGACGTTTCATTGTTGAAGAGGGATCAACATCTGTAGGCGTGGTAGAGTTATTAGAAATTAACTTTATACATAGAACTTGTGAAGTGTTAATTATTATCGATCCGCAGTATGCAAATAATGGGTACGCGAAAAAAGCCTTTAAAATGGCTATTGACTATGCTTTTTTAGTATTAAATATGAATAAGGTATACTTATATGTGGATATTAAGAATGAGAAAGCAGTACATATCTATCAAAGTAATAATTTCGAAATAGAAGGAACGTTAAAGGAACACTTCTATACAAGGGGAGAATATAGAGATTGCTATGTAATGGGCTTGTTAAAAAGGAATTGGGTTAATAAGAATGATGATTTGTCTCATATAAGATGAAAAATTAAATTTAGAGAGAGTTATTAATATGAAAAGACCAATAATTCAAAAATTAAATCACTTGATAGAGAAAAAAGCTATCTCTATGCATGTTCCTGGACATAAAAACATGACAATCGGCTACTTAAATAGGCTTGATTTAGCAATGGATATGACAGAAATTACTGGATTAGATGATATGCATTATCCTGAAGGAATTATTTTAGAAAGCATGGAGAATTTTAGGAAACATAAAAACTATGATGCTTTCTTATTAGTTAACGGAACGACTTCAGGTATATTATCGGTTATCCAAGCGTTTTCGACAAGAAAAGGTAAATATTTAATTAGTAGAAATGTTCATAAATCAGTATTTCACGGTTTAGACATAACACAACAACAAGCGACAATAACTAAGACAGATGTCAGTAAGAAAACGAATCAATATGTAAATCCAAAGATAAATCAAGATAAAAATCAATATTATAAACTTGCCATCTGTACATACCCTAATTATTACGGTGAAACTTTTGATATTTCTCAATATATCAAACAATTACATCACAGAGGGATACCGATATTAGTAGATGAAGCGCATGGTGCACATTTTGGTTTAGATGGATTTCCAGAATCCTCAATGAATTTTAATGCTGATTACGTTGTGCAGTCATATCACAAAACACTCCCTGCACTAACAATGGGATCAGTTATATATATACATAAAGATGCACCATTAAGACAACAAGTCATAGATTATTTAACTTATTTCCAAACGTCAAGTCCTTCGTACCTCATTATGTCTAGTTTAGAATTAGCGAATAAATTTTATAAAGAATATGATTCTACATTATTTGACCAACGAAGAAAGATGTTAATTGATTTATTAGTAAATATGGGATTTACAGTTATAGAACCAGAGGATCCTTTAAAATTGGTTGTGAGTTTTGAGGGTGTTGAAGGTTATGATGTGCAAAAATGGTTTGAGGATAAAGAAATTTATGTAGAATTAGCTGATATGTATCAAGTGTTACTCGTTCTCCCCCTATGGCATGAAGGAGATAAATTTCCTTTTAAGTTGTTGATTGAAAAAATTAGAGAAATTAACGTGCCAAAAAAATGTACGCGCGACATAAAACCTCTTAATTTTATGACGGGTTTTAGCGAATACAAAACTGTTCATTTTCAAAATACGAAAGAAGTGTCTATTAAAAGGGCAGAAGGTAAAGTTTTAGCACAACATATCGTTCCATACCCTCCAGGTATACCGGTGATGTTTAAAGGAGAAGTCGTGACGTCTCATATGATAGACTTATTAAATAAATATGATAAACAAAATATTAAAGTTGAAGGTTTAAATCATAAAAAAATATTAGTTAAGGATGAATAAGAAATGTCTACATTTATAACGTTTGAAGGTCCAGAAGGAGCAGGAAAGACCTCAGTAATTAAAAAAGTAAGCGAAAGATTAGCTAAAGAATATGATATTGTTACAACACGTGAACCTGGTGGAGTATTAACTAGTGAAGAAATACGTCGTATTGTACTTGATGGAGATAGTATAGACATTCGAACTGAAGCTATGCTGTTCGCTGCATCTAGACGTGAACACCTTGTTGAAAAGATTATCCCATCTTTACAGGCAGGTAAAATTGTCCTTTGTGATAGATATATTGATAGTTCATTGGCTTATCAAGGTTATGCAAGGGGTATAGGAATTAAAGAAGTAAAATTATTAAATGAATTTGCAATTAATGGTTTGTATCCAGACTTAACGATTTATTTAGATGTTGATGCGGAAATTGGTCGTCAAAGAATTCTAAAAAATAACAGAGAACAAAACAGATTAGATAAAGAGGAAAAAGCTTTTCATGAAAAAGTGATCGAAGGATATCAAAAAGTGATTAGTGATAATCCTCATCGGTTTATTAAAGTCAATGCTAACCATAGTTTGGATAAAGTTGTTGAAGAAACATACCAATCTATCATCAAATATTTAAAATAATTATGATATAATGATAAAAAGAGGTGTATAAAAATGAAAATGATTATAGCGATCGTTCAAGATCAAGATAGTCAAGAGCTTTCAGACCAACTCGTAAAAAACAATTTCAGAGCTACAAAGTTAGCAACTACTGGTGGATTTTTAAGAGCAGGCAATACAACTTTCTTATGTGGGGTTAAGGATGACCGTGTCGACGAGGTTCTATCTGTCATTGATAATACTTGTGGTAATAGAGACCAACTTGTTTCACCAATAACACCAATGGGTGGTAGTGCAGATTCATATATTCCTTATCCAGTTGAAGTTGAAGTAGGTGGCGCGACAGTATTTGTAATGCCGATTGAAGCATTTCATCAATTCTAGTTGTTTATAAAAAATCTACTTTTCATTTACATATTTATGTTAACGAAAAGTGTTTAAAATGTAATTATTATAGATGTATTTTTTATTTGGCTACTTGAAATGTAGTTTGAGATTGAAGGCATATTCATTCAAAATTTATACTTCATCCTTTGAGTTTTTAGCGTGAAAGTTAGTAATTATATGCGTTTAATTCAAGGAATGCAGTTGCTAATTCGAAATTGTTTGAAGACGATGCTCAACAGTCTAGAACTATCATTTAAGTAGTCTTTTTACATAATGAATATCATAAAGGGAGTAAGTCGCTTATGGATGAACAACAACAGTTAGCTAACGCATATCATTCTAACAAATTGTCACATGCATATTTGTTTGAGGGTGATGATGCACAAACGATGAAACGTGTCGCAATCCATTTTACTAAATTAATTCTTTGTAATAATAGTAATCAATGCGAACTGAAAGTTGATACTTTTAATCATCCTGACTTTTCATATGTGTCTTCTGATGAAAATACAATTAAAAAAGAACAAATTGAACAACTTGTTCATCATATGAACCAACTACCTATTGAGGGTCAATATAAAGTATATATTATTGAAGATTTTGAAAAATTAACTGTTCAAGGGGAAAATAGTATACTAAAATTTTTAGAAGAGCCCCCTGATAATACAATTGCGATACTTTTATCAACGAAACCGGAACAAATATTAGACACTATACATTCAAGATGTCAGCATGTATATTTTAAGCCTATTGATAAGCGGCAGTTTATAGAGCGTTTAGTAGAGATGTCAATAGCAAGACCGGTAGCAGAAATGCTAAGTACCTATACAACTCAAATAGAAGTAGCATCGTCGTTAAATGAGGAATTTGATTTAGTTACTTTAAGAAAATCAATCATCAGATGGTGTCAATTAATATTATCTAATAAAGCTATGGCTCTTATAGGTGTCATTGAGTTATTAAAACAAGCTAAGAATCGTAAATTACAATTACTTACTTTATCAGCCGTCAATGGCTTTTTCGAAGATATAATGCATGCAAAGATAGAAATGGATAATTATTATACATTTAGTGATTTAACTGAAGAAATTGAAAATTATGCAAATCAATTAACTTTTAATCAATTAATCCTCATGTATGATCAGATTACTGAAGCGCATAAAAAGTTAAATCAAAATGTTAATCCAACACTTGTTTTTGAACAAATAGTAATAAAAGGTGTGATTTAAAATGCCCAATGTTGTAGGTGTTCAGTTTCAAAAAGCAGGGAAATTAGAATACTACGCCCCGAATCAATTAGATGTAGAGGTTGGTGACTGGGTTGTTGTCCAATCTAAAAGAGGTATAGAAATTGGCCACGTAAAGTTTCCATTACGTGAAGTTGATGTAGAAGATGTCACATTACCGCTAAAAAATATCATTCGTAAAATGAATGAAGATGATCAAGAAACATATTATCGTAATGAACGCGATGCCAATGATGCGTTAGAATTATGTAAAAAAGTAGTTAAAGATCAGCAATTAGATATGCGATTAGTTAATTGTGAATATACATTAGATAAATCTAAAGTGATTTTTAATTTTACCGCAGATGATCGCATTGATTTTCGCAAACTTGTTAAAGTTTTAGCTCAAAATCTAAAGACTAGAATAGAATTACGTCAAATTGGGGTAAGAGATGAAGCGAAATTATTGGGTGGTATCGGTCCTTGTGGACGTTCTTTATGTTGTTCTACATTTTTAGGAGATTTCGAACCTGTATCCATTAAAATGGCGAAAGATCAGAACCTATCATTAAATCCAACTAAGATTTCAGGAGCTTGTGGTAGATTGATGTGTTGTCTTAAATATGAAAATGACTACTATGAAGAGGCTCGAACTCAATTACCTGATGTTGGAGATATGATTCAAACACCAGATGGTCACGGAAAAGTGATAGGATTAAATATTTTAGATATTTCTATGCAAGTTAAAATAGAGGGTCTAGAACAACCTTTAGAATATAAAATGGAAGAGATAGAAGTATTGAATTAAGGAGGTTGAATAACCTTTGAATCGAAACGAATTATTCGAAAGACTTATGAAATTAGAACATCACGTTGAACAACTTACAACCGACATGTCAGAACTTAAAGATTTAACAGTCGAACTTGTTGAGGAGAATGTTGCTTTGCAAGTTGAAAATGAAAATTTAAAACGATTGATGAACAAAACTGAAGAATCGGTTGAAACTCACTTAGATAAAGATAATTATAAGCATGTAAAAACACCATCTCCAAGTAAAGATAATTTAGCAATGTTATATCGTGAAGGTTTTCATATTTGTAAGGGTGAATTATTCGGGAAACATCGTCATGGTGAAGATTGCTTATTATGCCTTAATGTGTTGAGTGATTAATTCTTTCGATAAATAAATGTTTAAATATAAGGATGTATTATAAGTGTGTAGTTTAAGTCATACTGTAATAACATCCTTTTTTTAGGAGTAAAGATATGTTAGAAGATAATGAACGCGTTGACCATTTAATAAAAGAAGGATATGAGATTATACAAAATGATGAAGTATTCTCTTTTTCTACTGATGCCCTATTGTTAGGGTATTTAACCGAAGTTCGCAAAAATGATAAAGTTATGGATTTATGCTCCGGCAATGGTGTTATTCCATTATTATTAGCTGCTAAATCAACTCAACCTATTGAAGGAATAGAAATACAAGAGCAACTAGTGAGTATGGCACGTCGCAGTTTTAAATTGAATGATTTGAACGATAGACTAACTATGCACCATATGGATTTAAAAGATGTATATCAAACATTTCAACCTGCTCAATATACATTAGTGACTTGTAATCCTCCTTATTTTAAAATGAATCAAAATCATCAACATCAAAAAGAAGCACATAAAATAGCACGTCACGAAATAATGTGTAATCTTAAAGATTGTATTGAAGCTGCAAGACATTTACTTAAAGAGGGTGGTCGTTTTATTATGGTTCATCGAGCGGAAAGGCTAATGGATGTCTTAACCGAATTAAGACATGGTAAAATTGAGCCTAAAGCACTGACGTTAGTGTATAGTAAACATGATAAGCCTGCACAAACAATTGTTGTGGAAGGAAGAAAAGGTGGTAACCAAGGTTTAGATATACGTAATCCATTATACATATATAATGAGGATGGATCATATAGCGATGAGATGAAAGGTGTTTATTATGGATAAACATTTTGTTTATATTGTTAAATGTAATGACGGAAGTTTATATACAGGCTATGCTAAAGATGTAAATGCACGCGTAATAAAGCATAATAACGGTAAGGGTGCTAAATATACAAAAATAAGACGGCCGGTAGAGTTAGTTTATCAAGAAACATATACAACGAAATCGGAAGCATTGAAACGTGAATATGAAATTAAAACATATACTAGACAACAAAAGTTAAAAATGATACAGGAGGGATAACATGACAACTTTATATTTAGTAGGAACACCAATTGGAAATCTTGGTGATATTACATTTCGAGCTATAGAAACATTAAAAAAAGTTGATGTGATTGCATGTGAAGATACACGTGTAACACGGAAATTGTGTAATCATTATGAAATACAAACACCTCTAAAGTCGTATCATGAACATAATAAAGAACAACAAACTGACTATTTAATCAAGCAGTTACAAACTGGCTTAAATATAGCGTTAGTATCAGATGCTGGGTTGCCATTAATTAGTGATCCAGGATATGAATTGGTTGTCGAAGCACGTAAAAATAATATAAATATAGAAACAGTACCAGGTCCTAATGCTGGGTTGACTGCACTTATGTCAAGTGGATTACCATCTTTCACATACACATTTTTAGGTTTTTTGCCAAGAAAAGAAAAAGAAAAAATTGAAGTGCTTGAGGATAGAATGTTTCAAAATAGTACTTTAATACTTTATGAATCGCCTTATAGGGTTACTGATACTTTGAAAGCAATAGCTAAAATAGATTCACAAAGATGGATTACTGTTGGTAGAGAGCTAACGAAGAAATTTGAACAAGTTCTTACACTTACAGTTGATGATATGTTGAAATTGATTAATCATGACAAATTACCTCTTAAAGGTGAGTTTGTGATACTGATTGAAGGTGCATTACCTAAGAGTGGTGAATCATGGTTTGAAAGCTATACGGTTAAAGAACATGTTGATTATTATATTGAAACCAAACATGTTAAACCTAAAAAAGCAATTAAATTTGTCGCTACAGATCGACATATGAAGACGGGTGACATATATAATATTTATCATAATATTGATTAAAAATGTGTTAAACACTTTACTTTATAATGACTTAATTATTGTAAAAAACCCATAGCGTGTTGATTTTATGGTATTGTAGTAAAGATGATGACAATTAATTTTCAATTGATGCGAATTTTTCAAACTGATACATAACGGTACGCGACTTCATTGAAAAGAAAAATAAATTTAGATATCATTTATTATGTAATTAATGAGGAGGACCAGTGATGGCTAAAGATACATTTTATATAACAACCCCAATATACTATCCGAGCGGGAACCTACACATCGGTCATGCATACTCTACAGTCGCAGGCGACGTGATAGCTCGCTATAAAAGAATGCAAGGCTATGATGTTCGTTATTTAACTGGCACTGATGAGCACGGTCAAAAAATCCAAGAAAAAGCTCAAAAAGCTGGCAAAACAGAACTAGAATACTTAGATGAAATGATTTCAGGTATTAAAAACTTATGGAGTAAACTTGAGATTTCTAATGATGATTTTATTCGAACTACAGAAGAGCGTCATAAGCAAGTCGTTGAGAAAGTGTTTGAGCGATTATTAAAACAAGGTGACATTTATTTAGGTGAATACGAAGGTTGGTATTCTGTTCCTGATGAAACATATTATACAGAGTCACAACTTGTTGACCCTGTTTATGAAAACGGCAAAATTGTAGGTGGTAAAAGTCCTGATTCTGGTCACGAAGTCGAACTTGTAAAAGAAGAAAGCTATTTCTTCAACATTAATAAATATACAGACCGCTTATTAGAATTTTACGATGAAAATCCAGACTTTATACAACCACCATCTAGAAAAAATGAAATGATTAATAACTTTATCAAACCAGGTTTAGAAGATTTAGCAGTATCACGTACATCATTCGATTGGGGTGTACGTGTACCATCTAATCCTAAACATGTTGTATACGTGTGGATTGATGCACTTGTTAATTATATTTCTTCATTAGGTTATCTATCTGATGATGAAACATTATTTAATAAATATTGGCCAGCAGACATACACTTGATGGCTAAAGAAATTGTACGTTTCCACTCTATTATATGGCCAATATTGTTAATGGCGTTGGATTTACCACTTCCTAAAAAAGTTTTTGCACACGGTTGGATTTTAATGAAAGATGGTAAAATGAGTAAATCTAAAGGTAATGTCGTAGATCCTAATGTATTAATTGATCGTTATGGTCTTGATGCGACACGTTATTACTTAATGCGTGAATTACCGTTTGGTTCTGATGGCGTATTTACACCGGAAGCCTTTGTTGAAAGAACAAATTACGATCTTGCGAATGATTTAGGTAATCTAGTGAATCGTACTATCTCTATGATAAACAAATATTTCCACGGCGAATTACCTGCATACCAAGGTCCAAAACATGAATTGGATGAAAAAATGGAAGCGATGGCGCTTGAAACTGTTAAATCATTCAATGATAATATGGAAAGTTTACAATTTTCTGTTGCTTTATCAACAGTATGGAAATTTATTAGTCGTACAAACAAATATATTGATGAAACTCAACCTTGGGTTCTTGCAAAAGATGAAAATCAACGTGAGATGCTTGGTAATGTAATGGCACATCTTGTCGAGAACATTCGTTTCGCTACAATCTTATTACAACCATTCTTGACGCATGCACCTAGAGAGATATTTAAGCAACTTAATATTAACAATCCGGATTTACATCAATTAGATAGTCTGCAACAATATGGTATGTTGTCAGAGGCAATTACTGTAACTGAAAAGCCAACACCAATTTTCCCAAGATTAGACACTGAAGCAGAAATTGCTTATATCAAAGAATCAATGCAACCACCTAAATCAATAAAACAGTCTGATGAACCCGGTAAAGAGCAAATTGATATCAAAGATTTTGATAAAGTTGAAATCAAAGCAGCAACCATTATTGATGCGGAAAATGTAAAAAAATCGGAGAAACTATTAAAAATAAAAGTTGAATTAGATAATGAACAACGTCAAATAGTATCTGGTATAGCTAAGTTTTATCGTCCGGAAGACATTATTGGTAAAAAAGTTGCAGTTGTTACTAATTTAAAACCAGCTAAATTGATGGGACAAAAATCCGAAGGTATGATTTTGTCAGCTGAAAAAGATGGCGTACTTACCTTGATAAGCTTGCCTAGCGCAATTCCAAATGGTGCAGTAATTAAATAGTATAATCTAAGGATAGGAGAGATAATGATGTTAATCGATACGCATGTACATTTAAATGATGAACAATATGATGAGGATTTAAATGAAGTGATATCTCGTGCGAGAGAAGCAGGCGTAGATAGAATGTTTGTAGTAGGTTTTGATACACCTACTATTGAACGTACTATGGAGCTAATAGATAAGTATGACTTTATCTATGGTATTATCGGTTGGCATCCTGTTGATGCAATAGATTGTACTGATGAAAGATTGGAATGGATAGAAAGTCTTTCTAAACATCCTAAAATTATTGGTATTGGTGAGATGGGGTTAGATTATCATTGGGATAAATCACCTTCTGATGTACAAAAAGAGGTATTTAAAAAGCAAATTGCATTAGCTAAACGTGTTCAATTACCTATTATTATTCATAATCGTGAAGCGACTCAAGATTGCATAGATATTTTGATTGAAGAACATGCAGAAGAAGTGGGCGGAATAATGCATAGTTTTAGTGCTTCACCTGAAATTGCTGATGTCGTGATTAATAAATTGAACTTCTATGTTTCGCTTGGAGGACCCGTCACTTTCAAAAATGCAAAACAACCAAAAGAAGTTGCTAAACACGTACCAATGGATCGTTTGTTATGCGAGACAGATGCCCCGTATCTATCCCCGCACCCTTATAGAGGTAAACGTAATGAACCAGAACGTGTTACTTTAGTAGCACAACAAATTGCAGATTTGCGTGGTATGACTTATGAAGAGGTCTGTCGCCAAACAACCGAAAATGCTGAACGTTTATTCAATTTGAATTAACTCAATGAATTTTTAGTGGGAAAGGTGTCTAACTTTAAAAAGATGAGGAACATCACTTTTTTATAAGTTTAAGATATCTTTCTCATTTTTTTAATTTAAACTGAGGTTAGTGTAAGAAATTATGATTTGATAGTTATTATTTTAATATTGCCAAAAGATTCTATAAAATTAATAATTAAGATATCAATATTGTGGAAGGTTAATTTATGAAAATAAACGAATTTATTGTTGTTGAAGGTAAAGATGATACTGAACGAGTAAAAAGTGCTGTAGATTGTGATACTATTGAAACAAACGGTAGTGCAATTGATACATATACTTTAGAAGTGATACAACACGCGCAGCAAACTAGAGGTGTGATTGTACTGACAGATCCAGATTTCCCAGGTGATAAAATTAGAAATACTATACGGGAACATGTTTCTGGTGTTAAACACGCATATGTAGATAGAGAAAAGGCCAAAAGTAAAAGAGGTAAAATAGGAATAGAACATGCAAACATTAAAGATATTCAAGAAGCATTAATGCATGTAAGTTCACCACTTGAAGAAGCTAAAGAAACTATTGATAAAAGTGTACTCATTGATTTGGGATTAATTATCGGTAAAGATGCAAGATACCGTAGAAATATCTTAGGTCGAAAATTACACATCGGTCACTCTAATGGAAAGCAATTATTAAAGAAACTTAATGCTTTTGGCTATACTGAAGACGATGTCAGAAAAGCGCTATTTGAAGAAGAGGAGAATTAAATGGAATATAAAGATATAGCAACACCATCTCGAACACGTGCTTTGCTTGATCAATATGGGTTTAATTTTAAGAAAAGTTTAGGACAAAATTTTCTAATAGATGTAAATATCATTAATAAAATTATCGAAGCGAGTCATATAGATTGTACAACGGGTGTAATTGAAGTTGGACCAGGTATGGGATCATTGACTGAACAACTTGCAAAGAATGCTAAGAAGGTGATGGCTTTTGAAATTGATCAAAGATTAATACCTGTGCTTAAAGATACACTTTCACCATACGATAATGTAACAATTATCAATGAAGATATACTTAAAGCTGATATTGCTAAAGCTGTAGATACACATCTACAAGATTGTGACAAGATTATGGTTGTTGCTAATTTACCGTATTATATTACCACACCTATTTTACTTAATTTGATGCAACAGGATGTACCTATTGATGGTTTTGTCGTAATGATGCAAAAAGAGGTAGGAGAACGTTTGAACGCTCAAGTAGGTACCAAAGCATACGGTTCGTTATCGATTGTTGCTCAATACTATACGGAGACAAGTAAAGTTTTAACAGTTCCTAAAACTGTATTTATGCCTCCTCCAAACGTTGATTCTATCGTTGTAAAATTGATGCAACGCCAAGAACCACTTGTACAGGTTGATGATGAGGAAGGCTTTTTTAAGTTAGCAAAGGCCGCTTTTGCACAACGACGTAAAACAATTAATAATAACTACCAAAACTTCTTTAAAGATGGTAAGAAGAATAAAGAAACTATACGACAGTGGCTAGAAAGCGCTGGTATTGATCCTAAAAGACGTGGAGAAACACTCACGATTCAAGATTTCGCCACATTATATGAACAAAAGAAAAAATTCTCCGAATTAACAAATTAAAATGTTGACAAAGGCCCTTCACATTGATAAAATTTAAATTTTATTTGACGAAAACGACTCAAATATGGTAAAATGTAATGTGTAGTGAGGTGGGGCAATATGCCAAAATCAATTTTGGACATCAAAAATTCTATTGATTGTCATTTAGGAAATCGTATTGTACTTAAAGCCAATGGTGGACGTAAAAAGACAATTGAACGATCAGGGGTTTTAAAAGAAACATATCCATCTGTTTTTATTGTCGAATTAGATCAAGATAAACACAACTTTGAACGCGTATCTTATACATACACTGATGTGCTTACAGAAAATGTACAAGTTTCATTTGAAGAAGATAATCATCAAGAAGCAGTTGCACACTAACAAAAACATAATTTATGAGCGTCGTCGATAACTCTAAATTTAATATTTTTTATTTAAGGTGAGTCTGGACATTGAATATATGTTCAGACTCTTTGTTATTGTAGTCTTTATTTATTCCCATTTTCATGAGATTATGCAACTTACGTTTATTATTAATACACAATTCATTTAAATTAAACGAATAACCATTTGAATAAGTCCAATTTTTGTAATATCCAAAAGTGATTCGCTTTAGTTGTTAAATATATTTTTAAATATTGAAAATGCGTATGTTGAGTGTTAAAAAATTACTCTTCATTAAGATTTTACGAGAAATTGCACATAATCTATCAAATATTTAAAGGCTTTATGTTAAAATCATTTTAATAACAATTCAAAGCGAGGGCGGAAAAATGATATATGAAACTGCGCCAGCTAAGATAAATTTTACGCTCGACACCCTTTTTAAAAGAGATGATGGTTATCATGAAATTGAAATGGTGATGACAACAGTTGATTTAAATGATCGATTATCTTTTGAAAAGCGAACTGATAATAAAATTGTTGTCGATATTGAGCATAATTATGTTCCTAACGATAATAAAAACCTTGCGTATAAAGCAGCTGATTTAATGTTTGAGAGATTTAATATTAATGAAGGTGTGACAATTTCAATCGATAAAGATATACCAGTTTCAGCTGGACTTGCAGGTGGTTCTGCGGATGCTGCCGCTACAATGAGAGGATTGAATCGATTGTTTGGTTTAGGTCAATCTTTAGACGCTTTAGCTGCATTAGGCATACAAATAGGCACAGACATACCTTTTTGTATTTATAACCAAACTGCTGTGTGTACGGGGCGTGGCGAGCAAGTAACTTTCCTAAAAAGACCACCTTCTGCATGGGTTGTTTTAGCTAAGCCTAACATCGGAATTTCATCACCTGATGTATTTAAAGCACTAGATTTAACTGAAGAACATATAGTTCATAATGAAAAGTGTAAGCAAGCTTTAGAGAACAATGATTATCATTTATTATGCAATAGTCTTTCTAACCGGTTAGAGCCTGTTTCTATGGCTATGCATCCTGACATTAAAAAGATTAAAGATAACATGCTACAATGTGGTGCTGATGGTGCTTTGATGAGTGGAAGCGGTCCTACTGTTTACGGGCTAGCTCAAAAAGAAAGACAAGCTAAAAATATTTATAATGCAGTGAATGGTTGTTGTAATGAAGTTTACTTAGTAAGATTATTAGGATAGAAGGGTTTGAAAAGATGAGATATAAAAGAAGCGAACGTATTGTATTTATGACACAATACCTCATGAACCACCCAAATAAGTTGATACCCCTCACTTATTTTGTAAAGAAATTTAAACAAGCAAAATCGTCAATTAGTGAAGACGTTCAAATCATTAAAAATACGTTTCAAAATGAAAAATTAGGAACTATTATTACTACAGCAGGTGCTAGCGGTGGAGTAACCTATAAGCCTATGATGAGTAAATCAGAGGCCACAGAGGTTGTTGATGAGGTGATAGAGCAATTACAAGAGAAAGACCGTTTGCTACCTGGAGGATATTTATTTTTATCCGATTTAGTTGGTAATCCTTCTCTATTAAATAAAGTAGGTAAGTTAATTGCTAGTATATATATGAACGAAGAACTTGATGCTGTTGTTACCATAGCGACTAAAGGGATATCACTTGCGAATGCAGTCGCAAACGTATTAAATTTACCTGTAGTGGTTATAAGAAAGGACAATAAAGTTACAGAAGGTTCTACGGTTTCAATCAATTATGTTTCAGGATCATCTAGAAAAATAGAAACAATGGTGTTATCGAAACGAACTTTAGCTGAGAATTCTAATGTCCTCGTAGTAGACGATTTTATGAGGGCTGGTGGCTCAATTAATGGAGTAATGAATTTAATGAATGAGTTTAAAGCCCATGTAAAAGGGGTATCAGTACTTGTAGAATCAAAAGAAGTAAAACAAAGATTAATTGAAGATTATACTTCCTTAGTCAGATTGTCAGATGTCGACGAGTACAACCAAGAATTTAAAGTGGAACCAGGCAACAGTTTGTCTAAATTTTCTTAAAAAAGGAGTGTCAAATTCATCATGAAAATAATCAACTCAGATAAGGTACCCGAAGCACTAGGCCCATATTCGCATGCAACTGTTATAAACGGTTTTGTCTTTACATCAGGTCAAATTCCACTCACACTTGATGGAACAATTGTTAGCGATGATGTTCAAGAACAAACTAAGCAAGTTTTAGAAAATTTAACTGTGGTATTAAAAGAAGCAGGTTCTGATTTGAATTCTGTTGTTAAAGCGACAATCTATATTTCTGATATGAATGATTTTCAACAAATTAATCAAATCTATGGAAACTATTTCGTCGAACACCAACCAGCTCGTAGTTGTGTTGAAGTGTCACGGTTGCCTAAAGACGTAAAGGTAGAAATTGAATTGATAGGTAAAGTGAAGGAATTATAATTTTCTTAAAAGTTGTCAAGCTTCTAATAACATAAAGATATACTAGGGGGGCTCACTACATGAAAGTGACAGATGTAAGACTTAGAAAAATACAAACAGACGGCAGAATGAAAGCACTCGTTTCCATTACGCTAGATGAAGCTTTTGTAATTCATGATTTACGTGTAATTGAAGGAAACTCAGGTCTTTTCGTCGCAATGCCAAGTAAACGTACACCAGATGGTGAATTCCGTGACATCGCGCATCCTATCAATTCTGATATGAGACAAGAAATCCAAGATGCAGTGATGAAAGTATATGATGAAACTGATGAAGTTATTCCAGACAAAAATGCTACTTCAGATAACGAAGAATCAGACGAAGCTTAATTAAAGAAATGTATTCATTTATAAAATAAGCCTGGGACATTGATGATATATTGTCTCAGGCATTTTAATGTATTGTTAGTCAATGGCAAAATTAGTAATGATTGTGTAATGGATTACTTGAAATTTATACCATATTGTTCGGGAGGGACTGCGACTTCTTATTGAAGTTGTAGTCCCTCCGTTATTTTTAATGTACTTTGTATTTCCATAAACGAAAACGAAATAAACATTTAACGATAAATAAGAATTATAGAAGTAAAATACTGATATGTTTCTCTGACAACAATTCATCTATAAAAATTTACTTATGATAGACGTAATTAATATGTCTGTATGATTATAACTTTATCGTCATAAATTATGATTGATAATATGATGATTTAGACACTGAAATAAAATACCAATGATTAATAAAGAGGTTGAATATGTAATGTAACTGTTGGGTTTGATGACCTCGTTTTCCTTATTAAAGCATAACAACTTATTTGAATTTCTAAAATTATCAAACCTTTAATGAATGATTAACAAAACCTTTTATAAGTTGAAACTCTCTTTGTTATTCAACTATAATAACTATGAAGTGTAAATTTTAATGGAGGGTTAGCATTCATGCAAAGACATGCGATTATTCTGGCAGCAGGTAAGGGCACAAGAATGAAATCAAAGAAATATAAAGTGCTCCATGAGGTTGCTGGCAAACCAATGGTTGAACATGTGCTTAACAACGTAAAACAAGCTGGCGTTGATCAAATTGTAACTATTATTGGTCATGGCGCTGAGAGTGTGAAAGATACATTGGGTAATCAATCATTATATAGTTTTCAGGATAAACAACTTGGAACAGCTCATGCTGTGAAAATGGCACATGAACATTTAGCAGATAAAGAAGGAACTACTCTAGTAGTATGTGGAGATACACCACTTATTACATACCAAACTTTACAATCACTTATTGAACATCATGAAAGTACACAATCACATGTTACTGTATTATCTGCTTCTACTATCAATCCTTATGGTTATGGACGAATTATTAGAAATCATAATGGAATATTAGAGCGTATTGTTGAAGAGAAAGACGCAAATGACTCAGAACGTGCGATTAAAGAAATTAGTTCAGGTATTTTTGCCTTTAATAATCGAGTACTATTTGAGAAGTTAGAACAAGTTAAAAATGATAATGCTCAAGGAGAATATTATTTACCTGATGTTTTGTCTTTAATTTTAAAAGACGGAGGTAAAGCTGAAGTTTATTGTACCGAAGATTTTGATGAAATCATTGGTGTTAATGATCGTTTGATGTTAAGTGAAGCTGAAAAGGCTTTGCAACAACGTATCAATCGCTATCATATGGAAAATGGTGTGACAATCATTGATCCTAGTTCAACATTTATTGGAACAGATGTGAAAATTGGAATAGATACAACTATTGAACCGGGCGTGCGCATCGGAGGTCATACAACGATTGAAGAAGATGTGTGGATAGGCCAATACTCTGAAATTAATAATAGCACAATTCATTCGAATGCTAACATAAAACAATCGGTTATCAATGACTCTATTGTTGGAGAGAACACAACAGTTGGACCTTTCGCTCAACTACGCCCAGGATCTAATTTAGGTTCTGAAGTTAAAGTAGGAAACTTTGTTGAAGTGAAGAAAGCAGATATTAAAGATGGTGCTAAAGTATCACACTTGAGCTACATTGGAGATGCTGAAATAGGTGAGCGTACAAATATCGGATGTGGTTCTATCACTGTAAACTATGACGGCGCTAACAAATTTAAAACAATAGTAGGTAAAGATGCTTTTATAGGATGTAATACGAACCTTATAGCACCTGTAACAGTAGGTAATCATACTCTTATTGCAGCTGGATCCACAATTACAGATAATATCCCTGAAGATAGTTTAGCATTAGCGCGTGCAAGACAAGTAAATAAAGAGGGCTACCTAAAAAAATAGTTCTTGCCCTGAATTGCTATCGTATATGCAGTTTTAAATGAATTTATAAAATTGTAATAATTTTGATTGTACATCTATCATAGTAAAAAAGCGCTATTTTCTATATAATATAAATGTCTAAGTAAATAATTGGAGGACTATAAATGTTAAATAATGAATATAAGAATTCATCAATGAAGATCTTTTCGCTTAAAGGAAATGAACCTTTGGCACAAGAAGTAGCAGATCATGTAGGGATTGAATTAGGTAAATGTTCTGTAAAACGTTTTAGTGATGGAGAAATTCAAATAAATATTGAAGAAAGCATTCGTGGTTGTGATGTTTTTATTGTTCAACCAACTTCATACCCAGTCAATCTTCATTTAATGGAGTTACTTATTATGATTGATGCGTGTAAACGCGCGTCAGCAGCAAATATTAACATCGTAGTACCATACTATGGTTACGCTCGACAAGATAGAAAAGCCCGTAGTCGTGAACCTATTACTGCTAAATTAGTAGCTAATTTAATCGAAACAGCAGGTGCCAATCGTATGATCGCATTAGACTTACATGCACCTCAGATCCAAGGATTCTTCGATATTCCTATTGATCATTTAATGGGTGTTCCTATCCTTGCACAACACTTTGAGAATGATCCTGATATTAATCCAGAAGAATGTGTAGTTGTGTCCCCTGACCATGGTGGGGTAACACGAGCTCGTAAATTAGCCGACATTTTAAAAACTCCAATTGCAATTATCGACAAAAGACGTCCGAAACCGAATGTGGCAGAAGTTATGAACATTGTGGGTGATATTGAAGGACGTACTGCAATTATTATAGATGACATTATTGATACTGCAGGAACAATTACTTTAGCTGCTCAAGCTTTAAAAGATAAAGGTGCTAAAGAAGTCTATGCTTGCTGTACACATCCAGTGCTTTCTGGGCCAGCGAAAGAACGAATTGAAAACTCTGCAATCAAGCAACTTATAGTAACAAACTCAATTCAATTAGAAGAGAATAGAAAACCTAATAATACAAAAGAACTTTCTGTAGCTGGTTTAATTGCGAAAGCAATTATTCGTGTATACGAAAGAGAATCAGTAAGTGTATTATTTGACTAAAATTTACAATTGAATTTGACGTATCCTACATCAACATGTATAATACTATCGTTCGTAGAATTGCGAACAAATAAACACTTACAAGCAACAGTAACGTTGATGGGTAAGTGAGGAGCAGGTTAGACGTATCCAATGTCTAAACCTCGAAATTCGAAAGGTGGAAATACGAATGGCTTCATTAAAGTCAATCATTCGTCAAGGTAAACAAACACGTTCTGACCTAAAACAATTAAGAAACTCAGGTAAAGTACCTGCAGTTGTATATGGTTACGGTACAAAAAATACTTCAGTTAAAGTTGATGAAGTTGAATTTATCAAAGTAATCCGTGAAGTAGGACGTAATGGTGTTATTGATTTAGGCGTAGGTTCTAAAACAATTAAAGTAATGGTTTCAGATTATCAATTTGATCCATTAAAAAACCAAATCACTCATATTGACTTTTTAGCAATCAACATGAGTGAAGAACGTACTGTTGAAGTACAAGTTCAATTAGTTGGTGAAGCTGTAGGTGCTAAAGAAGGCGGCGTAGTTGAACAACCATTATTCAACTTAGAAGTTACAGCTACACCTGAAAATATTCCTGAAACTATCGAAGTAGATATCAGTGAATTACAAGTTAATGACAGCTTAGCAGTTTCTGATATTAAAATCTCTGGTGATTTCACAATCGAAAATAATCCAGAAGATTCTATCGTAACAGTAGTTCCTCCAACAGATGAACCTTCTGAAGAAGAAGTTGAAGCTATGGAAGGCGAATCAGCAACTGAAGAACCAGAAGTTGTTGGTGAAGACAAAGAAGACGATGAAGAAGAAAATAAAGAAGACTAATCTTCGTGTCTCTTAAGTAGGTATTCTCATTAGTTGAGATTACAGATTTAAAGGCGAGCACTGTGCTTATGTTAATAAGCATAGTGCTTTTTGTGTTATTATAGGGAATGATTAATTATTTAGGACGGTTTTAGAGGAGGTTGACATATATCAGTGGTCAATCATTTTTACGTCCTTTATTTTAAAATAAACACAGCAATAGCATTTGAAAATATGTGAAGATACATAATATTAATAGTGGAGGTAACAATAATGAAATGCATTGTCGGTCTTGGCAACATTGGTAAACGTTTTGAATTAACAAGACATAATATTGGTTTCGAAGTTGTCGATGATATTCTAGAACGCCACCAATTTACTTTAGACAAACAAAAATTTAAAGGTGCATATACTATTGAACGTTTAAACGGCGAAAAAGTATTATTTATTGAGCCAATGACCATGATGAACTTATCTGGTCAAGCTGTAGCCCCTTTAATGGATTATTATAATGTCGATGTTGAAGATTTGATCGTTTTATATGACGATTTAGATTTAGAACAAGGACAAGTGCGTCTGCGCCAAAAGGGGAGTGCAGGCGGTCATAATGGTATGAAATCGATAATTAAAATGCTTGGTACAGATCAATTTAAACGTATTCGAATTGGTGTTGGCCGTCCAACAAATGGGATGTCTGTTCCGGACTATGTTTTACAAAAATTTTCAAAAGAAGAAATGATCATTATGGAAAAGGTAATTGAACATTCTGCAAGAGCTGTAGAATCTTTTATTGAAAGTTCTCGTTTTGATCATGTTATGAATGAATTTAATGGTGAAGTCAAGTGAAATCAATGATTGCAAATTACATTAGCGAAGATAATCGTTTTCAAGAATTAGATGAAGTCTTCGGCCAAGAGAATATTTTAGTTACGGGATTATCCCCGTCAGCGAAGGCAACAATTATTGCTGAAAAATATTTAAAAGATCATAAACAAATGCTACTCGTAACTAATAATTTATACCAAGCAGATAAAATCGAAACTGACATTTTACAATATGTAGATGACTCAGAAGTTTATAAATATCCTGTTCAAGATATAATGACTGAAGAGTTTTCTACTCAAAGTCCACAATTGATGAGTGAGCGTGTTAGAACGTTGACTGCGTTAGCCCAAGGCGAAAAAGGGTTATTTATTGTGCCTTTAAACGGCTTTAAAAAATGGCTAACACCGGTTGATTTATGGAAAGATCATCAAATGACGCTTAAAGTAGGTCAGGATATTGATGTTGATGCATTCTTAAATAAATTAGTTAATATGGGTTATCGCCGAGAAAGTGTAGTGTCACATATTGGTGAGTTTTCATTGCGTGGTGGAATCATAGATATATATCCGTTGATAGGAACACCTGTGAGAATAGAGCTATTTGATACTGAAGTTGATTCCATCAGAGACTTTGATGTAGAAACACAACGTTCTAACGATAATATAAATCAAGTTGAAATCACAACAGCTAGTGACTACATTATTACTGATGAAGTGATACAACACTTACAAAATGAACTTAAAAAAGCATATGAATATACACGCCCTAAAATTGAAAAGTCCGTACGTAATGATTTAAAAGAGACATATGAAAGTTTTAAGTTGTTTGAATCTACCTTTTTCGATCATCAATTGTTACGACGTCTTGTTTCATTTATGTATGAAAAACCATCAACCCTTATTGACTATTTTCAAAAAAACGCGATTATTGTAGTTGATGAGTTTAATCGTATTAAGGAAACAGAAGAAACACTTACAACAGAAGTTGAAGATTTTATGAGTAACTTAATTGAGAGTGGAAATGGATTTATCGGACAAGGATTTATGAAGTATGAAAGTTTTGACGCATTATTAGAGCAACATGCCGTTGCATATTTCACATTATTTACATCTTCGATGCAAGTACCATTACAACATATTATTAAGTTCTCTTGTAAACCAGTTCAACAATTTTATGGTCAATATGACATTATGCGCTCGGAATTTCAAAGATACGTGCATCAAGATTACACTGTCGTAGTTCTTGTTGAAACTGAAACAAAAGTTGAACGTATTCAATCAATGCTTAATGAAATGCATATTCCAACAGTATCAAATATTCACGAAGATATTGATGGTGGTCAAGTTGTAGTGACGGAAGGTAGTCTTTCTGAAGGCTTTGAATTACCTTATATGCAGTTGGTAGTCATCACAGAAAGAGAATTATTTAAAACAAGACAAAAGAAACAACGTAAACGTACAAAAACGATTTCTAATGCTGAAAAAATAAAATCATATCAAGACCTAAATGTGGGCGATTATATAGTGCATGTGCATCATGGTGTCGGACGATACTTAGGTGTTGAAACACTAGAAGTTGGAGATACACATCGCGACTATATTAAATTGCAATATAAAGGAACTGATCAATTATTCGTTCCAGTTGATCAAATGGATCAAGTTCAAAAGTATGTGGCTTCTGAAGATAAGTCGCCTAGATTAAATAAATTAGGCGGGACAGAATGGAAAAAAACAAAGGCGAAAGTTCAACAAAGTGTTGAAGATATAGCTGATGAATTAATTGATTTGTATAAAGAACGTGAAATGTCTGTAGGTTATCAATACGGCCAAGATACTGCAGAGCAATCAGCATTTGAGCATGATTTTCCATATGAATTAACACCCGATCAAAGTAAGTCAATCGATGAAATTAAAGGTGACATGGAAAGAGCAAGACCTATGGACCGTCTTCTTTGTGGTGATGTGGGATATGGTAAAACTGAAGTGGCTGTCCGTGCAGCGTTTAAAGCTGTCATGGATGGTAAGCAAGTTGCGTTTTTAGTACCAACAACGATTCTTGCACAACAACACTACGAAACACTACTTGAACGTATGCAAGATTTTCCGGTCGAAATTCAATTGGTAAGTCGATTCCGCACAGCTAAAGAAATAAGGGAAACTAAAGAAGGGCTCAAATCAGGATATGTTGACATTGTCGTAGGTACACATAAATTATTAGGTAAAGATATTCAATATAAAGATTTGGGATTGCTTATTGTTGATGAAGAACAACGTTTTGGAGTGCGACATAAAGAACGCATTAAAACTTTGAAAAAAAACGTTGATGTACTGACGCTTACTGCAACACCAATACCAAGAACATTGCATATGAGTATGTTAGGTGTACGTGACTTATCAGTGATTGAAACACCACCTGAAAATCGTTTTCCTGTACAAACTTATGTCTTAGAACAGAATACGAACTTTATTAAAGAGGCATTAGAGCGTGAATTATCTCGCGATGGACAAGTATTTTATTTGTATAACAAAGTGCAGTCCATTTATGAAAAAAGAGAACAACTTCAAATGTTAATGCCTGACGCTAACATTGCTGTAGCACATGGCCAAATGACTGAACGTGATTTAGAGGAAACAATGTTAAGCTTTATTAATCACGAGTACGATATTTTAGTAACGACTACAATTATTGAAACAGGTGTAGATGTACCAAATGCTAATACTTTAATCATAGAAGAGGCTGATCGTTTTGGTTTAAGCCAGCTATACCAATTAAGAGGACGTGTAGGACGTTCAAGTAGAATTGGTTACGCTTATTTCTTACATCCAGCTAACAAAGTGTTAAATGAGACTGCTGAAGAGCGATTGCAAGCTATTAAGGAGTTTACCGAACTAGGTTCAGGTTTTAAAATCGCTATGCGAGATTTAAATATTCGTGGTGCAGGCAATTTACTCGGTAAGCAACAACATGGCTTTATTGATTCGGTTGGTTTCGATTTATACTCTCAAATGTTAGAAGAAGCAGTAAACGAAAAACGTGGCATTAAAGAAAAATCGCCGGATGCACCAGATATTGAAGTTGAATTGCACTTAGATGCTTATTTACCAGCTGAATATATACAAAGTGAACAGGCTAAAATTGAGATTTATAAAAAACTTCGAAAAGTAGAAACAGAAGAACAACTTTTCGATGTCAAAGATGAATTAATAGATCGTTTTAATGATTATCCAATTGAAGTCGAACGATTATTAGACATTGTTGAAATCAAAGTCCACGCTCTACATGCGGGTGTCGAATTGATAAAAGACAAAGGCAAATCTATACAAATCATTTTATCACCTAAAGCGACTGAAGATATTAATGGAGAAGAATTGTTTAAACAGACGCAACCTCTTGGTAGAGCAATGAAAGTTGGCGTGCAAAATAATGCAATGAATGTAACGCTAACAAAATCAAAACAATGGTTAGATAGTTTGAAATTCTTAGTTAGATGTATTGAAGAAAGTATGGCGATTAAAGATGAAGACTAAGAGTGAGACGGCGTTTAACGGCGTCGTTATACTTACCTTAGCATTAATTATTGTGAAGATACTAAGTGCCATTTATCGCATTCCGTATCAAAATGTTTTAGGTGATGACGGTTTATATGCTTATCAACAAATATATCCTGTCGTAGCACTAGGGGTTATTTTATCTATGAATGCCATTCCAAGTGCTGTGACTCAAGTGATAGGTGTTAATCGATCCGATGAAGTCTATACAAGGGTTATGTTTCGATTACAATGCATAGGTTTTATCGTCTTTATTTTGCTTTTTATGTTTGCGAATATGATTACCCGATGGATGGGCGATTCTAATTTAGCACCCATGTTAAAGATGGCCAGTTTTAGTTTTATTTTAATAGGTGTCTTAGGAGTGTTAAGAGGATTTTATCAATCAAAGCAAGTAATGACCATACCAGCAATTTCCCAGGTTATAGAACAGGTAATTAGAGTTAGTTTAATCATTGTTGCAATTATTATGTTTTCAATGAAACATTGGTCTATTTATCAAGCAGGAGCATTAGCTATATTGGCATCTTCGATTGGTTTTTTAGGTTCAATGTTATATTTATTACTTAAAAAACCACTTAAACTTAAGTTATGCTATCGCTTTAATAATACTTCCATTCAATGGAAGCAGTTGTTTATTTCCATATCCATATTTGCATTGAGTCAACTTATCGTTATTTTATGGCAAGTTGTGGATAGTTTTACAATAATACGTTTATTACAACATAGCGGTATTGCTTTTAAAGAAGCAATTATTCAAAAAGGCATTTATGATCGTGGTGCTTCATTTATACAAATGGGTTTGATTGTAACTACGACTTTTAGTTTCGTTCTTATCCCATTACTTACTCAAGCAATTCGTGAACATAATCAAATTCATATGAATCGTTATGCAAATGCATCAATTAAAATCACGGTAGTAATAAGTACAGCAGCTAGTATAGGATTAATTAATCTGCTTCCACTTATGAATGTTGTATTCTTTAAAAGTAATCATTTAACTCTAACTTTGAGTATTTATATGTTTACAGTGATATGTGTTTCGTTAATAATGATGAATATCTCATTATTACAAGTTCAAACCAGTATTCGTCCCATTATTATGGGTGTGATAATAGGAATACTGTCCAAAATTATTTTAAATGTTATATTAATACCTTTTTGGGGTATCGTGGGTGCAAGTGTGAGTACAGTCTTATCACTACTACTTTTTGTCATAATATTGCAAGTTGCAGTCTTAAAGTACTACCGTTTTAATCGTATATCTTTATTTATCGTTAAACTTATTTTAGGTATGATAATTATGAGTATAGTTGTTCAAACTGTCATGCTTGCCTTACCTTCAAAAAGTAGGATGTTAGGATTACTAGAACTTATAGTTAGCTCAATTATAGGCATAGTGATTATAATGTTGTATATTGTTATATTTAATGTATTAGGATACAAAGAAATAAAGCACTTACCTTTTGGAGACAAATTATATCAAATGAAGAGAGGAAGACGGTCATGACACATACAATTACAATAGTTGGTTTAGGTAATTATGGCATTGATGAGTTACCTTTAGGTATCTATCGTTTTTTAGAAAAAGAGTCTAAAGTATATGCTAGAACCTTAAATCATCCTGTCATCAATACGCTAAAGAAAGAAATTGAATTCGAGAGTTTCGATAGTATTTATGAAGCACATGACCGTTTTGAAGATGTTTATGAAGCGATTGTCACATCACTAATAGAATTGGCACAATCTGAAGATATTGTTTATGCAGTTCCTGGTCATCCTAGAGTTGCTGAAACTACGACTGTAAAATTATTAGAGTATAGTCATTTTAATAAGGATATCTCTGTGAAGGTACTTGGAGGAAAAAGTTTTATTGATGACATTTTTGAAGCGGTTGATGTAGACCCCAATGATGGTTTTACACTGCTTGATGGTACGTCATTAAAAGAATCGGCCTTAAATGTTCGTACAAATACAGTAATTACTCAAGTTTATAGCGTAATGATAGCTGCCGATTTAAAACTTACTTTAATGGAAAGATATCCTGATGATTTTAATGTGAAAATAATTACTGGTTCTCATAGTGATGGAGCTCACGTAATTGAATGCCCACTTTATGAAATTGATCGCTACGACGATTATTTTAATAATCTTACAAGTTTATTTATTCCAAAAATCAATGAGGATACATTACTTTATCAAGATTTTGATTACGCAGTTCAAACTATTGATTTACTCGTTGATAATGAAAAAGGGTGTCCGTGGGATAAAGTACAAACTCACGACTCATTAAAACGGTATCTTTTAGAAGAAACGTTTGAATTATTTGAAGCCATTGATAATGAAGATGATTGGCATATGATAGAGGAATTAGGAGATATACTTTTACAAGTATTATTACATTCTAGTATAGGTAAAAAAGAAGGATATATTGATATCAAAGAAATTATAGAAAGTCTCAACACCAAGATGATTCATAGACATCCACATATCTTTGGTAATGCGCATGTAACTTCGCAAGAGGATTTAAAAGACATTTGGTCACGTGCTAAAGAAAAAGAAGGTAAAGTGCCTCGTGTTAAATTTGAGAAAGTATTTGCAGACCACTTCTTGAAATTGTATGATAAAACAAAAAATAGGCAATTTGACGAAGATGATCTCAAACAATTTTTACAACAAGGAGAGAAAAATTCATGAGATTAGATAAATATCTAAAAGTGTCACGATTAGTTAAACGACGTACATTAGCTAAAGAAATTAGCGAACAAGGTCGAGTGACTGTCAATGGAAATGTGGCAAAAGCAGGTACAGATATCAAAGAAAACGATGAACTCATTATTCGTTTTGGACAAAAATTAGTCACAGTTAAAGTAACAGGATTAAGCAACCATGCTACAAAAGAAAATGCAAAAGGTATGTATGATTTGATTAAAGAAGAACGTATTAATGAAGAGTGAAATGCTTAAGGAGGTGACAAGCAATGAATAAAAAAGTAGAACATATCGGTAACCAATATACGTCACAAGAAAATAAGAAAAAACAACGACAAAAAATGAAAATGCGTGTTGTACGTAGACGTATTGCTTTATTCGGAGGTATTCTTTTAGCGATTATCCTCATTCTACTTGTATTGCTTGTCATTCAAAGACATAATAACGATCAAGATGCAGTTGAAAGGAAAGAGAAAGAAACTGAGTTTCAAAAACAACAAGATGAAGAAATTGCTTTAAAAGAGAAACTTAATAATTTAAATGATAAAGACTATATCGAGAAAATAGCGAGAGACGATTATTATTTAAGTAATAAAGGTGAAGTCATTTTTAGATTACCTGATGATAAAAAATCCTCTCAGTCAAAGACTTCAAACGAAAAAGGCAATTAGAATAAAATAATATGATTATATCATTGTGAAATTACGTGAACAGGAATATAATAAGGATAAAATCGAATCTAACCAGGAGGATTTATTTAGAAAATGTCAATCGAAGTAGGAAACAAGCTTAAAGGTAAAGTTACAGGTATCAAAAAGTTTGGTGCATTCGTAGAATTACCTGAAGGAAAAAGTGGTTTAGTTCATATCAGTGAAGTTGCCGACAATTATGTTGAAAATGTTGAAGACCACTTATCAGTAGGTGACGAAGTAGAAGTTAAAGTTTTATCAATCGCGGATGATGGTAAAATTAGTTTATCAATAAAAAAAGCTAAAGACCGCCCTCGTAAGCCTCGTCACAGTAAAGCTAATCACGGTAAACCAGTTCAAAAAACTGAAGACTTTGAGAAAAAATTAAGTAACTTCTTAAAAGATAGTGAAGATAAATTAACGTCAATTAAACGTCAAACCGAATCACGCAGAGGCGGTAAAGGTTCTAGACGTTAATATGATATAGATTAAACGACCGTTAATGTCAGAGTGATGATGTTTTTAGTACTTTGACAAATAGTGGGAAGACACTACGAAGATGTTTAGTCCTTGATTAAACATATGCAACATCCACATGGGGTGGGAGGTAGAATTCAATTATATTACTTTGAATTCTCTCCTACTCCTATTTTTGTTGATGTTGAGTAAGTCATATTACGTTATGGAAGACGGATTTAATTGTATCACGTAGAATTCAATTTAGTGGCATCATTTAAAGTAACGAGGTGAATAAATGAATATCAAAACAGATGGTTGGTCTAAAAAAGCACATATTGTTGTGGCTGTCTCAACAGGCATTGATAGTATGAGTTTATTATATAGCTTATTAAACGACTATCAACATACATATCGTAAATTAACATGTGTTCATGTTAACCACGGATTGCGTGAACAGTCATATGAAGAAGAAGCGTTTTTGAGAGAGTATTGCCATCAACATCATATTGACATTTATATAAAGCGTTTAGACTTAAGTGATATTGTAGCAGACGGTAATAGTATTCAACAAGAAGCGCGTCAACGTCGTTATGAATGGTTTGGAGATATCATAGCTCAATTAAGAGCAGATGTATTGTTAACAGCTCATCATCTTGATGATCAACTTGAAACGATTATATATCGTTTGTTTACAGGGAGATCAACACGTAATTCATTAGGTATGACATATGAGTCGTATTTTAATCAATACAAAGTGTATCGTCCTATGTTAAATTTAAAAAAAACTGAAATATTAGCGTATCAGTATGCGAACCAAATTCCATACTATGAGGACATGTCTAATCAAGATAGAAAATATGTTAGAAATGACATTAGACAACGCATCATACCTGCAATTAACGAGAACCCGCATTTAAACGCGCATCAGCTACTCAAACTTAAGGATTGGCATGATATTGAATTGCAATCGTTAAAAGAACAAGCTGAAACGTTCATCAATAACGAAGTTTCAAAAAGTAAATATTTAACCTATTCCTTTTCTAGAACTGCTTTTAATGAATTGAATGTGAATATCAAAAGCGTAGTTATGGATTTGTTATTCGAAAAATTAGATTGTCATTTAGCAATGCCACAACATGCTTATGACGAGTGGTTTGAACAGATTAGAAATGATAAATCTCAATTTAATATTCACGTAACAGATGAATGGATAATTCAAATTGCATATGATAAATTAATAATAATGGCTAAAAGTGAAATGGATCAATATATATTAGACCGTATATGTATTAGAAAGCCAGGTACATATGAATTTAATGATTATCAAATTGATATTCATCCTGACTTACCACAACAGTTATATCCGCTTACTGTGCGTGTCCGACAAAATGGAGATGTGTATAAATTAAATGGTCAAAAAGGTCATAAAAAAGTGAGTCGTTTATTTATCGATAAAAAAGTGACTCTTGCTGAACGTCAGCGCATCCCACTCATTATTAATCAAGAAAATGCAGTGTTAGCTATTGGCGATTTATATGTTAAAGAAAATTTTAAAGAATTTATTTTGATTTCGAATAATGGAGATGAATTATAATGCATAAGGATTTAAAGAATGTTTTGTTATCGGAAGAAGACATTCAAAATATTTGTAAAGAGATGGGAGCTATCATTACTGAGGATTATAAAGATCGCCCACTCGTTTGTGTTGGTATTTTGAAGGGATCAGTCATGTTTATGGCAGACTTAATTAAACGTATTGATACACATTTATCAATCGATTTTATGGATGTTTCAAGTTATCATGGTGGAACGGAATCGACTGGGGAAGTTCAAATATTGAAAGATTTAGGTGCTTCTATAGAAAATAAAGACGTACTTATAATTGAAGATATATTAGAAACTGGTACAACTTTAAAATCTATTACAGAGTTATTGCAATCACGTAAAGTTAACTCTTTAGAAATAGCTACATTATTAGATAAACCTAACCGTCGCAAAGCTGATATCGAAGCAAAATATGTTGGTAAAAAGATTCCAGATGAATTTGTAGTTGGTTATGGTTTAGATTATCGTGAGTTATATAGAAATCTGCCATACATAGGCACACTAAAAGCAGAAGTTTATTCTAAATAGATTTTAAAATTGGATCTGTATTAATTAATAAGTATGTTAGTATAATGAACTGTGCGTAGATTTAGTGTAGACTCAAAGTAACAATTCAAAAATGTTATGAATTGATTAAAACTATTAAGATAATTAATGTTAACAGATAGTAAACAAAGAATAATGCATTTTAAAATCGACAAAATTGTAGATGCAATACTAAAGTTGAAATACTAGCCTGAATATAAAGTGTTGTGTTACAATTTTTGTTAGTTTTATTATTGAAAGTAGGAGGAAATGACGCATGCAGAAAGCTTTTCGCAATGTGCTAGTTATCGCAATTATTGGCGTTATTATATTTGGCCTCTTTTCATTTTTAAATGGAAATGGGAATATGCCAAAACAACTTACATATACTCAGTTTGTTAATAAGTTGAATAAAGGCGATTTAAAAACTTTAGAAATTCAACCAGAGCAAAACGTATATATGGTAAGTGGTAAAACAAAAAAAGATGAAGATTACTCATCGACAATTTTATATAACAATGAAAAAGATTTACAAAAAATCACAGATACAGCTAAGAAACAAGATAATCTTAAATTTACAGTTAAAGAAGAAGAAAAACAAAGTGTATTCGTTAGTATTTTAACGACACTGATTCCTGTATTAATCATTGCATTATTATTTATTTTCTTCCTTAGCCAAGCCCAAGGTGGCGGCGGTGGTGGTCGTATGATGAACTTTGGAAAATCCAAAGCTAAGATGTACGACAGTAATAAACGTCGAGTTCGTTTCTCAGATGTAGCAGGAGCTGACGAAGAGAAACAAGAATTAATAGAAATTGTAGATTTCTTAAAAGATAACAAGAAATTTAAACAAATGGGTTCAAGAATTCCAAAAGGTGTCTTACTTGTTGGGCCTCCAGGTACAGGTAAAACATTATTAGCACGTGCGGTTGCAGGTGAAGCTGGTGCACCATTCTTCTCAATTAGTGGATCTGACTTCGTTGAGATGTTTGTTGGTGTTGGTGCGAGTCGTGTTCGTGATTTATTTGAAAATGCTAAGAAAAATGCCCCATGTATCATTTTTATTGATGAAATTGATGCTGTTGGACGTCAACGTGGTGCAGGTGTAGGTGGCGGTCATGATGAGCGTGAACAAACATTAAACCAACTATTAGTTGAGATGGATGGTTTTGGAGAAAATGAAGGTATTATTATGATTGCGGCTACAAACCGCCCAGATATCTTAGACCCTGCATTGTTACGTCCTGGTCGTTTTGATAGACAAATTCAAGTTGGACGACCAGATGTTAAAGGTCGTGAAGCAATTCTTCATGTGCATGCGAAAAATAAACCTCTTGATGAAACAGTAGATTTAAAAGCTATTTCTCAAAGAACGCCAGGTTTTTCTGGTGCAGACTTAGAAAACTTGCTAAATGAGGCATCTTTAATTGCAGCACGTGAGGGTAAAAATAAAATTGATATGCGCGATATTGAAGAAGCAACTGACCGTGTTATTGCAGGTCCAGCTAAAAAATCTCGTGTAATTTCTGAAAAAGAACGTAATATTGTAGCGCATCACGAAGCAGGTCATACTATCATCGGTATGGTGCTTGATGAAGCTGAAATTGTACACAAGGTAACAATTGTCCCTCGTGGACAAGCAGGCGGTTATGCAATGATGTTACCAAAACAAGATCGCTTCTTAATGACAGAACCAGAATTACTCGACAAAATATGTGGTTTATTAGGTGGACGAGTATCTGAGGATATTAACTTTGGTGAAGTATCAACAGGTGCTTCGAATGACTTTGAACGAGCAACGCAAATTGCAAGATCTATGGTTACAGAATATGGTATGAGTAAGAAATTAGGACCATTACAATTCTCAAGCAATAGTGGTGGACAAGTATTCCTTGGTAAAGATATGCAAGGTGAGCCGAATTATTCTGGTCAAATTGCTTATGAAATTGACAAAGAAGTTCAACGAATTGTTAAAGAGCAATATGAACGTTGTAAACAAATCTTGTTAGAACATGAAGAACAACTTAATTTAATTGCTAAAACACTACTTTCAGAAGAAACATTAGTTGCAGAACAAATTCAATCATTATTCTATGATGGTGTTTTACCAGAAGTAGATTATGACTCTGCAAAAGTTGTGAAAAATGAAAATAGTGATTATAGTGATGGAAAGTATGGAAAATCATACAACGACATTCGTAAAGAACAGTTAGAAGATGACGATAAAGAAGATGATGACAACCATGAAAAAGATGAAGTAAACCAAGACAACACAGACAGAGAAGCTGATAATACTTCACATACGAATGAACCAGGTCATCAACAATCTCCGAACATCGATAAACCATACAATCCTAACGATCCAAATCATAGACAATAGTACAAGTTTTAGTAAGTCTCTTTTTGCTCACGTATGAATTGAGTGAAAAGGGACTTTTTTATGTATAGTTTATACCAATACATTTTTAAACTTTTGGTAAAAATATTGTTATCATCTCTCATGGTTATAATACTCAATAAACATGTATGAGCAATAGATTTCATATTAGCCAATAAGAGATGTATAATAACCAATCAGTATTAAAAAATAAAAAGTTTTAAATTATAGATTATTTTTAAAAAGGAGATTTAACAATGACACATGATTATATAGTGAGAGGTTTAGCATACGGTGGGGAAATAAGAGCATATGCTGCAATCACAACAGAGTCAGTACAAGAAGCACAAACACGTCATTATACATGGCCTACTGCTTCTGCCGCTATGGGAAGAACTATGACAGCTACTGTTATGATGGGTGCAATGTTAAAAGGAAATCAAAAGTTAACAGTTACTGTTGATGGCAAAGGTCCAATTGGCAGAATTATTGCTGACGCAGATGCTCAAGGAAATGTTCGTGCATATGTAGACCATCCACAAACGCATTTTCCACTCAACGATCAAGGTAAATTGGATGTACGGCGAGCAGTTGGTACTGATGGTTCCATTCAGGTTGTTAAAGATGTTGGAATGAAAGACTACTTTTCTGGTGCGAGTCCAATAGTATCAGGTGAGCTAGGAGATGATTTCACATACTACTATGCCACAAGTGAACAAACACCATCATCAGTAGGATTGGGTGTATTAGTTAATCCAGACAACTCAATCAAAGCAGCGGGAGGATTTATTATTCAAGTTATGCCAGGTGCTACTGATGAAACGGTGACTAAATTAGAAGAAGCCATTAGTCAAATGCAACCTGTATCGAAATTAATTGAGCAAGGACTTACACCTGAAGGAATATTAAATGAAATTTTGGGTGAAGGTAATGTTCAAATTTTAAATTCAACGTCAGCGCAATTTGAATGTAATTGTAGTCATGAGAAATTTTTAAATGCTATTAAAGGTTTAGGAGAGGCAGAAATTCATAGCATGATTAAAGAGGATCATGGAGCTGAAGCTGTATGTCACTTCTGTGGTAATAAATATCAGTATAGTGAAAGTGAATTAGAAGATTTATTAGAAACAATGAAATAGTTCAAAAAATGATGAGTTAATATAATTTATAAAACAAACTGGATATAAATTTTAAAAGTTATGCACTCAATTTTAATAGAAGTTAGTCATATAGTAATGTAAAAGTCGTCGAAAAGGAGGATTATTTGTTGTCCTCACTTTCGTTCGACTATCTTTTTTTACGTTTAACTTAATCTTTTGTAGGAAATGTCTTATAGTAAAGACCAAAGTAGTATATAGTTTTATTTATAGTAAGACTATACGGTTTGTCTTTTTAGAAAATTCTGATAGAATAAAGTTATATCCGATAGAAAAACTAAGTATTGATAAATTGTAAAACTAAAAGGAGTGTTTTGGATGGCACAAAAACCTGTAGATTATGTTACACAAATTATTGGGAATACACCTGTAGTCAAATTAAGAAACGTTGTTGATGATGATGCAGCTGATATTTATGTTAAGTTAGAATATCAAAATCCAGGTGGTTCGGTAAAAGATCGTATCGCTTTAGCGATGATTGAAAAAGCTGAGCGTGAAGGGAAAATTAAACCTGGTGATACAATCGTTGAGCCTACGAGTGGTAACACTGGTATAGGTCTAGCATTTGTATGTGCTGCCAAGGGGTACAAAGCAGTTTTTACAATGCCTGAAACAATGAGCCAAGAGCGCCGTAACTTATTAAAAGCTTATGGTGCTGAACTAGTATTAACACCAGGATCTGAAGCTATGAAAGGTGCAATAAAAAAAGCTAAAGAATTAAAAGAAGAGCACGGCTATTTTGAACCACAACAATTCGAAAATCCAGCAAATCCTGAAATTCATGAACTTACAACTGGACCAGAATTAGTTGAACAATTTGAAGGTCGACAAATTGATGCATTTTTAGCTGGTGTAGGAACTGGTGGTACGTTATCTGGTGTTGGTAAAGTATTGAAGAAAGAATATCCAAATGTGGAAATAGTAGCTATTGAACCTGAAGCTTCTCCAGTATTAAGCGGTGGTGAACCAGGCCCTCATAAATTACAAGGATTGGGAGCAGGTTTCGTACCTGATACTTTAAATACAGAAGTTTATGACAGCATCATCAAAGTAGGTAATGATACTGCTATGGATATGGCACGTCGTGTTGCTAGAGAAGAAGGTATATTAGCAGGTATTTCATCTGGTGCTGCAATATATGCTGCTATTCAAAAAGCAAAAGAATTAGGTAAAGGTAAAACAGTTGTAACAGTATTACCAAGTAATGGGGAACGTTACTTATCAACACCATTATATTCATTTGATAATTAAAAACTAAACTAAAAATCATTTTGGACGAAGATTTGTTTCTAAAGTTTTAAAATAGCGTGTATTTCACGTTGATTTTTCAACTTTTTATAAAATAAATCTTCGTTTTTTATTTAATCAGACCAACCAATATTGTAGCTTCTATCTAAAATCGGCTACCTTTTTTTAATATGCCGATAATATATACTCAAAACTTATTGAAATGAATGATATCATGAAGTAGCAGATGTGTTTAGTAATGTAGTTATTATTGAAAATTAAAAAAATCTAAGAGTATATTATTGAAAAAGGTGAAATTATGATTAAAACAAAAATAATGGGGATATTAAATGTGACACCTGACTCATTTTCTGACGGAGGACAGTACCACTCAGTTGATCAAGCTGTGAAGCGTGCTAAAGAGATGATAGATGAAGGTGTAGACATCATAGACGTTGGAGGTGTCTCAACACGACCAGGTCATAAAGAAGTATCGCATAAAGAAGTATCGCTTAAAGAAGAAATGAATCGTGTATTGCCTGTGGTTGAGTCTATCGTTAAATATGATGTGCAAATTTCGGTTGATACATTTCGAAGTGAAGTTGCGGAAGCTTGTCTTAAACTTGGTGTTTCAATGATTAATGATCAGTGGGCAGGCCTATTTGATTCGAATATGTTTAATGTGGTATCTCAATACGGTGCTGAAATTGTACTTATGCATAATGGTGACGGTCATAGAGATAAACCTGTTGTTGAAGAGATGCTTGTATCATTACTTGCGCAAGCGAATAAGGCTGAACTAGCCGGTATACCACATAATAAAATCTGGTTAGATCCTGGAATAGGTTTTGCTAAAACACGAGAAGAAGAAAATGAAGTAATGGCAAGATTAGATGAATTAGTAGCGACCGAATATCCAGTTTTACTTGGAACAAGTCGAAAAAGATACATTAAAGAAATGATGAATCAAGATTCTTCTCCTTCAGATAGAGATGAGGCAACTGCAGCTACAACGGCTTATGGTATAATGAAAGGCGTTCGTGGGGTTCGAGTTCATAATGTATTATTAAATACGCGACTAGCCCAAAGTATGGATTTTCTAAAGGAGAATGAATATGAACGACATCATCTTTCTTAATGGAATGCGTTTTTATGGTTATCATGGAGTATTAGCTGCAGAAAATGATATTGGACAAATTTTTGTTGTTGATATTACTTTAAAGGTTGATCTTAGTTATGCAGGTCAATCAGATGATGTAAAAGATACTGTAAATTATGGAGAGGTTTATAAAGATGTAAAGTCTATTGTTGAAGGGCCACGTTCATGCTTAATTGAGCATCTGGCTGAACGTATTGCAAAACATATAAATTCACACTATAATCGTGTAATGGAAACGAAAGTTAGAATCACTAAAGAAAACCCACCTATTCCTGGTCATTACGATGGTGTTGGGATTGAAATAGTGAGGGAGAATGACTAAATGGTTAAAGCTTATTTAGGATTAGGGAGCAATATTGGAAATAGAGAACTACAACTCAATGAGGCTATTAAAATACTTCATGACTATCAAGGTATTCAAGTAACTCAAGTTTCTCATATTTATGAGACTGAACCAGTGGGATATACTAATCAACCGAAATTCTTAAACTTGTGCATTGAGATAGAGACTGAATTGAATCCACAATCTTTGTTAAAATGTTGTTTAACAACGGAACAACAACTTCATCGTAAAAGAGAAATACGTTGGGGGCCTAGAACTTTAGATATAGATATACTACTGTTTGGTGATCAAATTATTGAACAAGATAATTTATCAGTGCCGCACCCTAGAATGAAAGAACGTTCGTTTGTTCTTATCCCGTTAAATGATATAGCCACCAAACAAATAGAACCGATTTCTAATAAAAGTATCGGACAACTAGTAGTACCTGATAATAGTGTGAAAAAATATAAGGAATAATAAAGCATAGTAATATGGTTTTGAAACTTTTAATTAAAGAAATTTATATATTGCTAATCAATAAGTTTATAAGGGTTGCAACTATTCGATGAAAATATAAATTACTTTATTACATTTTGATGGTCTTGTAGAATAATAAAGTGAGTAGATTTGCTTTGATTAGATGCAATATCAACCTTCATTGAATAACAATACATATGAAGATAAGAAGGGTATAATAAAAGGCTTAAATATAAATTAAAACTGATTAGGAAACAATATATAGCTCCTAAAGTTTTCAACAGAAAGACATGGAACAATAAATTGATAAATCAAAGTTCAAAGGAGAGAAATTTATGTCAGAAGAAATGAACGACCAAATGCAAGTTCGTCGTCAAAAATTACAAGAATTAATTGATTTAGGGATTGATCCTTTTGGTCATCGATTCAATCGCTCATCTACTTCAAGTGAGTTAAAAGAACAGTGGGACCAATTCTCTAAGGAAGAATTGCATGAAAAAGAAGACGAAAGCCACGTGTCAATTGCAGGTCGTCTTATGACTAAACGTGGTAAAGGTAAAGCGGGATTTGCACATATTCAAGACTTGAAAGGTCAGATTCAAATTTATGTAAGAAAAGATCAAGTTGGAGATGATCAATTTAACATTTGGAAAATGGCTGACTTAGGTGACATCATAGGTGTTGAAGGTGTCATGTTTAAAACTAATACGGGCGAGATTTCTGTCAAAGCTAAGTCATTTACTTTACTATCCAAATCATTACGACCTTTACCTGATAAGTTCCATGGTTTACAAGATATAGAACAAAGATATCGACAACGTTATTTAGATTTAATTACAAATGAAGATAGTACGCAAACGTTTATTAATCGTAGTAAAATAATTCAAGAAATGAGAAACTATTTAAATAAACAAGGATTCTTGGAAGTAGAAACACCAATGATGCACCAAATTGCTGGAGGTGCTGCTGCACGTCCGTTTGTTACGCATCATAACGCATTAGATGCTACTCTTTATATGCGTATAGCTATAGAACTACATTTGAAACGGTTAATTGTCGGAGGTCTTGAAAAAGTCTACGAGATAGGCAGAGTTTTTCGTAATGAAGGTGTATCTACAAGACATAACCCTGAATTTACAATGATTGAATTGTATGAAGCTTATGCTGATTATCATGATATAATGGATTTAACTGAAAATATGGTCAGACACATTGCTCAAGAAGTGTTTGGGTCAGCTAAAGTACAATATAATGATGAAGAAATTGACTTAGAATCTTCATGGAAACGACTTCACATTGTTGATGCTGTTAAAGAAGTTACCGGTGTAGATTTTTATAATGTTAATTCTGATGAAGAAGCTATTAGATTAGCAAAAGAACATGATATTGAAATTACTGAAAATATGAAATATGGCCATATATTAAATGAATTTTTTGAACAGAAAGTTGAAGAAACACTTATTCAACCAACGTTTATTTATGGTCACCCTATTGAAATTTCACCGTTAGCAAAGAAAAATCCAAACGATGAAAGATTTACTGATCGTTTTGAATTATTTATTGTAGGAAGAGAGCATGCAAATGCCTTCACGGAATTAAACGATCCGATTGATCAACGCCAACGTTTTGAAGCGCAGCTTGTTGAAAAAGAACAAGGAAATGATGAAGCTCATGATATGGATGAGGATTACATCGAAGCATTAGAGTATGGAATGCCTCCAACTGGTGGTCTAGGTATCGGTATCGACAGATTAGTAATGCTATTAACTGATTCTCCGTCAATTAGAGACGTATTACTATTCCCATACATGAGACAAAAATAGATTCTATTAGTGATAATTGCTAAAAATTACAAACCATCGTAATGTTGACAAATCTAATTGTATTGATTATGTTTTGGCGCTGCCTTCTTAATATTTAAAGGCAGCGCTTATTTTCAAGTTTGAAATTAAACCCGTGAAAAAATACGTGTCAAACTCGAATAAGAATAGAAATAAGGAGAAAGATGTATTAAGTTATAAATAGAGAATTATATACCAAAATTGCTAAAATAATCGTATAGTAATCAAAACTAATATATGCTAGAATATTTCAAGTGAAAAGAGAGGATTTTACTATTTGATACAAAAAATAGCAAAACATCATAAAAAGTGTTGACATATATTGATAAATGAAGTAACATATAAAAGTCGTCAAAAACGAGAACGGAATGTTATGCAATTGCAAAAGAAATTTTAACATAGTGTAAAATTAACTGTTGCATTAACTTTGAAAAGTATGTATCATTAATTAAGTAAGTTAATTTTGTCTGGTGACAATGGCAAGGAGGTCACACCTGTTCCCATGCCGAACACAGAAGTTAAGCTCCTTAGCGCCGATGGTAGTCGGACTGACGTTCCGCTAGAGTAGGACGTTGCCAGGCAATATAATGTGGAGAATTAGCTCAGCTGGGAGAGCATCTGCCTTACAAGCAGAGGGTCGGCGGTTCGAACCCGTCATTCTCCACCATTTAAAGCCGGCCTAGCTCAATTGGTAGAGCAACTGACTTGTAATCAGTAGGTTGGGGGTTCAAGTCCTCTGGCCGGCACCATCTTTTGAGCCATTAGC
>NZ_JBXAHW010000017.1:0-34899 GCF_058795495.1 Staphylococcus sp. GW823-FHT05F06
CTCTCTATAACTATAAAAAATAGCTATGAAAAAATCTATCGTCATAGATTTCTTCATAGCTAATCTTAGTATGTTTTATTTAGGAATAATATGATGTTCATACTTCAATAAATATAAATCATACGTTATTGTATCCAAGCATTTTTAACTTATTCCAAATATTTTGGAAATTGGACCCCAAGGTAAAATAACACCAATAGCCATTGTTATTATGATTAAAATAATAGTAATCCAAAAGAATTTATGGCTAGTCTGTTGTTTTTTTCTTTTAGCAATGGAAATTTCCATAAAAGCGATAACAGCTAAACCACATAACATTTTTAAAGTAAGTAGCATATGATTTCCACCTTCACCATTAGAGGCAGCCATAAACTCTTCGATTAATTCCCAAAAACCAGAAATTAATGTTAATAGCATGAATAATCTTAATGCCATATGCAAAGGTTTATAATAAGGTGATGCACCTTGCGTTTTTGAATAATTTAAATAAGTTGCGATAAATAAAATAATTGCTAATACCCAACTTAAAATATGGACATGTAACATGTTTGTCCCCCCATCTTTTTATTTCTAAATCATCATAACATATTTCTAAATATTTGATGATGCCATTACTTCAATTTTTATCAATAATTAAAATAATAAATATTTTGATAAGTATTCAAAAAAGTCTAGAATACAAATAATATCCCAGACTTTTTTAACGAATAGTCATTCGATGACTGAATTAAAAATGTATTAATATCAAGTTTTTGAACAGAAATTTTAAAATAAGCAAATTAAATTCCAACGCTCAACACATAGAATTACACTAAAAATTCTACAGACAAAGCAAGTTAGGGCTTAGGGAGTAACATATTTACTACACTCCCCCCTTTAACTTTTTAAAAAATTGTATAACTCTTAATTTTTAGATATATATGTTGTTAAAGTGCCAATATTATCTATAGTTACTTTGACTTCATCACCTGGTTGTAAAAATTGTGGTGGTTGTAAACCAGCACCCACACCAGCGGGTGTACCAGTTGCAATGATATCGCCTGGATGTAAAGCCACATATTTTGAAATCTTTTCGATGAGTTCATCTATTTTTAAAATCATCTCACCAGTGTTGCCATCTTGTCGAATTTCGTTATTCACTTTTGTTACGATATTTACATTCTCTGGCGCAGGTAATTCGTCTTTGGTTACTATATAAGGGCCCATTGGACATGCCCCAGTTAAACTTTTTGATAAGAATGCTTGATCATGTGAACTTTGCGCAGTACGATCTGTAATATCATTGATAATTGTGTATCCATAAATATAATCTAAAGCTAATCCTCTAGGAATCTTTTCGCCTGATTTTCCAATTACAATTCCAAGTTCGCCTTCATAGTCCAATTGTTCTGTAATATCTTTATGATTAGGAATTGTTGCTTCATCACCAGTTAAAGATGAAGCCGCTTTAGTAAATACGTATAAACTATCAACTTCATGATTTAATTCACTAGCATGATCTTCATAATTTCTACCAAATGCAATCACATTATTTGGAGGTGTCACTGGTGGTAGAAAATCAATATCAGTGAATAAAAGTTTAAATTCCTCATCTCTTCCACTTTCTTCTGCTGCGACAACTGCTTTTCGAACTTGCTCTTGAAAGTCTAAAGTTTGATTTTGCTGTAAACCTGCAATTAAAGTTTTAGGATTAAAGTCTTTGTCCCCAAACTCAGCAAAAACCATTGGTAAATCCCAAACAGCATCTTCACGTTTTACTTTAACACCATATGAAGTTCTGTCATTATGTTTGAATGATAGAAATTTCATTCATAATCAACTCCTCATCTATATCTTATTACATATTATAACTATATCTAAGTTCAAATAACAAATATATAAGTAAGAAAATTAAGAAAGTTTATTTGTAAGCTTAATAACAGACATATATACAGTGAAGCCGTGTTTTCTTGGTTAGGATGAAAACACGGCTTATTGTTTCTCACTTTATCAAAGTAACTTTGAATTTTAATCATCTATTTCTAATGTACCAAATTTGAAAAAATATAAGTAACCCTTTACGGGTCGTTTAAGTATGGTTTCTAAAGTATTTCGATAATACGTCATTTGTATCTGATATTTTTCTTTGAGCTGATTCCCTATTTCTTCATCACTCATACCTTTTCTTCTATTAAAAGCATCTGTTTTGTAATCAACAAAGTAAAATTGTCCGTCACTTTCATATATTAAATCAATCATACCTTGAATAATGGATACATCTTCATCTTCACTTGTAAGTCCATCAACTTTAATTTGATTTACCACAAAAGGTAATTCAGTATAAACATTGTCAGCTTGAGCTATTTCCATATAGAGAGGGCCATCAATGAAATGCATAATCTCATCTATTCTAATATCCTCTTTTGCATCTTCATCAATAAGTTGTTTGTCAATCAATCGATCGATATATTGAAATAATTCGTCTTTTGTTAAACGTTGTTCTCTAAAAGGTAAGTGTTGCATGACTGTATGCATTAAAGTCCCTATTTCATTTGCTTTTCTTTTTTTTGTTTGGGTAAGAAACTTGGGTCTTTCATATGATGCAACACCAATACGATATTGACGTACTCTATCATAATTTGTATTACTTTCTTCAGTTTCTAATTGACGTTTTAACTCTGATACCGACTGTTTAGATGGTTTCATCGTGTTAACTTTAAAAGGATAGTCATAAGAAAGCTGTTGATGAATTTTAATTTTCACATCTTCATTACCAGTATTTATGGCCTTTAATTCTTCGATTGTTCTTATTTCATTATCATTGACTACTTCTTCAGTTGAAACATCCTCATAATGATCAATCACTATTGATACACGTGGCTTCACTTCAGAATTTAATTGATCAATATCTCTTTCAAATCTTTGATCATTTGGCAATGAAGGCGATTGATGCTTAGCCAAAACACCATAAATTAGAACAAATGGATTGGTAGCAGTAAGGCGTTCATTAACTGCTATATGTGTGTCTGAAACAGCTAATTGTTCATATTTAATTAACGACTTTTCATCTTTGACTCTTCCAACTAAAATAAGTTGCTCTTTTGCTCGTGTCAACGCAACATAGATTAAACGCATCTCTTCTGATATAAGTTCTTTTTCATTTATTGCTCTATATGCCACAGAGGCAAGTGAAGGAAAAGCCATATCTTTATTTACATCAAAATAATCCATACCTAAACCATATTGTTGATTTAGAATAACTGGTGCATTCAGGTCACCTTTGTTGAATTTTTTAGATAATCCTGAGTAAATTACAAATGGAAATTCTAATCCTTTACTACTGTGAATCGTCATCATTCTAACCACATTATCGTTAGGACCTACGACATTTTCTTCACCAAAATCTTTTTTACGATCAATAAGCTCATCAATAAAACGAATAAATTGGAATAAACCTCTGAAACTTGAATTTTCAAATTCAACAGCTTTATTAAATAGCCCATACAGATTTGCTCTTCTACCTTTACCTCCAATAAGACCGCTAAAGTACTGAATTACAAAATGATCATTATAAAATTTATCAATTAATTGGTAAACCGGTTGACTTTGACTATAATTTTGATATTTTTGTATATCCTGAATAAAACGATTTAACTTGTCAACCAATCTAGAATCAGCTTTTTCATCAATCATATAATTTTTTATAGATTGATAAAAGTAATCATCATGAGGGCTTACAACTCTTATTTCAGCTAATTCTTCTTCAGTAAATTGATATATTACAGAACGCATCAATCCCACTAAATAAATGTCTTGAAGTGGATTATCTATTGTTCTTAAAAATGAAAGCACAAGACGTACTTCAGTTTGCTCAAAATACCCTTCCTTACTATTTACGTGAAAAGGGATATCATTATTTTTAAAAGCTTGTTGAAGATTACGAGCTTGACCAAAACTTCGCTCTAAAATTACGATATCTTTATATGTTGCTTTTCTGTATTGACCTGTTTTCATATCGTATACGTTTTGATGATTAATAATATCTTTAACTTGTTCAACAATGTAATTCGCTTCTTGTTCACTTCCAGTTAAGTCACTATTTTCTGAACTTGCCTCAACAAGTGCTCGTAATTGAACAGGATGTGAAACTTCGTCATATGGTGCACCAAAATACAATTGCGTTGCATCATCATATGAAATTTCTCCTACTTGTTCATCCATCATATGTTTGAACAAGTAATTGGTTGTAGATAACACTTCCTGTCTCGAACGAAAGTTTTGCGATAAGTCAATGCGCAAGCCACTTTCATTTCCACTACTAGAAAAGCGATTATATTTTTCAATAAATAAACTAGGATCAGCTTGTCTAAATTTATAAATAGACTGCTTCACATCCCCAACCATGAACAAGTTACCATCGTGTTCTTCACCAGTTTTAATACAAGATAATATTTTTTCTTGCACTCTATTAGTATCTTGATACTCATCAACTAGGATTTCTTTAAAATGTTCACGATACGTTTCAGCGATACGCGAAGGTGAGCCATCTTCGTTAGTAAGAATGCGTAATGCAAAATGTTCATAATCTGAAAAATCCAAAATATTACGACTTCGTTTTTGAACACCAAATGATTGAATCACATCTTGAACTATTTGAGCTAAATAAGCCACTCGAGGTGCGAGTTGTTGCATATCTCTTTGCAAATCTTCTGCATTTCTAGAAAAATAATCATTCTTTACTTTCATAACTAAAGATTTATATTTATCATAATGTTGTTTTGCTTCATTTAAAGCATCTTCCATGCCTTCATTTGCTTCTTTTATCTTGCTATTTATTGCCGGAAAACGACTCATAAATTCATGTTGCGTGATAACATCTGTATTTAATACTTTACCTTCAATAGCTTTAGTAATAAACATGCGTTCGGTTTCAATAACTTCAAGCTGCTTATCAACACTTTCCATCATTGAGAATAAGTCATAACTTTTTTGTAATTCCTCATATCCTGCTTTCATAAAAATCATTGCTAAATCATTGATAAGCTGCATTAATTGTTGCTGTTTATTTTCTTCTTTGTATGGTTGCGCTAATTGATTGAGCCATTCAAATGGTTGAGGATTAGCAATACTGAAAAAATATAACTGCTTAATAATACTTCTAAATTGATCATCATTTCTATCTGATGATAGTTGTTCGGTTAATTCTATAAAGTGAGGATCTAATTTATCATAGTGTTGTTCTAAAACATCATCAATAGTTTGTTCTAATAATAATATATTTTCCGCTTCACTACTTGTTCTAAAATGAGGATCGATATCTAATACATCATAATGCTGCTGAATCAATTTCAAACAGAAACTGTGTAAAGTAGAAATCTGTGCTTGATGAATTTTGATTCGCTGATTCTTTAAATGTTCATTGTTAGGATCCTTAAAAGATGCTTCTTGTATACGTTTATCAACTCGATGCTTCATCTCACGTGCGCTTAAATTCGTAAATGTTACAACTAGTAACCGATCTACATCTACATCATCTCTTAGTATACGTTGTATAATACGCTCAACTAGAACGGCTGTTTTACCGGAACCTGCTGCAGCAGCAACAAGTATGTCCTGTCCTTTCGCATAAATACTTTGCCATTGTGCATCTGTCCAAATCACATCATGAGGTTTAGTTGGAATCATGTCTTTCACCACCTTCATTTCTTAATTGTTGAATTAAATCTAATGGTTTTATCGATTCATCTACTGTTCTATAACGCTTACTATCTATTAATCCGTCTACATGACAAACTGATTTATAATTACAAAATTGACAAGGTGATACTTGTTTGTACTTCAAGGGTGCCACTTCCGTATGTCCATCCATAATGTGGCTGGCTGTCTTGATAAAATTCTTCTTATTATGTTCTATTAATTGATAAATGATGTTTTCATCAGCTACTTTACTACTACGTTGATTTATAGCGCCTTTAGCTGTTAATGCTATTGGAACAATATCCGAATTATACTTTGGTTCAAGTCTAATATCTAAAGCGTCTAACACTTCTTGGTCACGATTAAGCAAACCACTCATTTTAAAGTTTTTGATATAGTCTTTTTGAAATTGGTCTTCATCTATATCTGCCCAACTTTTAAATTTAATACGCGGTTCATGGACATGGAAATAAAGTAGACCCCCTGGTTTCACAATATCTGTAAGACCTAAACGCTCCTTGTTTTGTAATACAATATCCATGTAGGTCATCATTTGCATTTGCAAACCATAATAAACTTTTGTTAAATCGAGTGTTGCACTACTTTCTGAAGATTTATAATCAATGATATTGACATAACTATGATCACCTTTTGTATATGTATCAATACGATCGATTTGACCTCTTATATTAATCGGAATTCCCTGATTGGTAATCAGTGGTTGTGCAACAAGTTCACCTTTGTTTTTAGGTGATTTTCTAAATCCTGTTTCAAATCGTTGAGGTACAAATTTAGAGTACTCCCCTTGATATTTAAGTGCCTTTAAAGTTGTTTCAACGATTGATCCAATCTTTTTAGATAAATATTTATAATACGCAGACGAATTTAACAAATTAAACTGTACTTTAGGTAAAATAAGCTCTAATGCTTCTTTAGTAAGTGATTGAATATTCTTTGTATCTAAATTCTTGAAGTCACCATAAATTCGATCGGAAATGTATTTTAAAACTGAATGAAAAATATCTCCTAAGTCAAAATTTTGTAATTCATATTTAGTGCGTTCATTTAATCTTAAACCATGCGAGGCATAATGTTTAAAAGGACATTGTTGATAACCTTCAAAACGAGACACACTAGCGTTGATAGTTTTACCATAAAGTTGTTGTGATAAAATTTCATTTAATTGGACAGTCTCGTTATCATATGTCAATGACGTAGTAAGATAATCTAAACCTTGATTTAATTGATCATCGTCTCGAATAGCTAAATATGCATCCAACCAACGATAATCGATGTCTTCATGGTCTAACCAACCTCTTAAATATTCAAAAAGCTGAATTTTAGTTTGATGTGAATGTTGCATCATTAATAATGGTTGCGCTTTATGTAAATCTTGTAGATTGGTGATTTCTAAATCATAAAATAATTCTTTAATTTGCGTTAAAAAAGGACTAATTTCCTTCTCATCTCCAGAATTCCCCATTAAACTATATGAAAAAGTAACGCTTTGTTGACTCCTTGTCATAGCGATGTAACATACAAACGCTTCATCCATTTGCAGTATATCTGAAGTTGGACTTAACTCAACATGTGCATTGTCCTCAACATATTTCTTCTCTTCATCTGTAATCAAACTTGATGAAGATACAGTCTGTGGTAATATACCATCATTCATCCCAACCATATAAATATGTTTTTTATTATCAACTTTCGCTAAATCCATTGTACCGATACTAACTTGATCCAAAGTTTGAGGTATCATAACAAACTCTAATTGCTCTAAACCTATATCAAAAACATCTAAAAATTGTTGAAGTGTCATTTCCTGATCATCAAATACAGTAACTAAATCATCTAAAATTTGTATTAAACCATTCCATACTTGGTCAATTTCTTCGGCTTTTTCTGTTAGACCCGCTAACTCTAATTCATCACGTTGAGTCATTAACTGACTCGGTAGTTCAAAATACTCCAAACTTTCATAAAATGACGTAGCATAATCTTTAACAGTATGCGCTTCATTCATAGCTTGCTCGAAATATAACACTTTATTTATAACATTCTTTTTAAGTTTAATTACTTCTTTGTATAATGCTTGATGTCCTTCAGTTAGTTGATGTGATTTACGTCCCATTCTACTAAACTGATCAATACTAAAGATATCCTCATCTAACCAACGTTTACCATAAATACCACGTTCTAAAACGAAATTCTCCAGTAAATCAATTAAATAGCTACTTCTTTTAAATTGAGACGTTAAAACATTCGTTTTAAATAATCGTAACATTGCATTAATATGCCAATTTGAACGTATAACTTCCAATAAAGAACGTAACATTTCCATGATAGGATGATGTGTCATAGACTTTTTAGTATCAATGTTAAATGGTATATCATATGAAGGAAGTATTGACTCGAATAGATATGCATACGATTCATCACGGTATAATATAGCAATGTCCCTGAATTTATAATCTGCTTCTCTGACATCTTTTAAAATACGTCGAGCTACTTCATTTATTTCTTCTCTCATGCTTGAAGATTCAAATATTTTAACATGATTTTGATGATGTTTAGGCGTAAATTGTAATGCATCAAACCCATTTTCAAGATTCTTTAAATCATCATTGTTATAGCGATAAAATGTATTAAAATATGTTTTATTTAGATTTATATTTAAACGATTAGCGATATCCTCCAAATGTGATAAAACTTCAGATGGCTTTCTAAATAAACTAAATGGATGATGGCTGCCATCGGTCGTTAATAATACAGTCACCTGTTTGGCGTGTTGAACAAGTGCTTCTATAATTCTATATTCCAATGTAGAAAAATTATGGAATCCATCAATAAATACTTCAGCCTTTTTTATCCACTGAGATTGAGATAGTATTTCAATGAATTGTTGCAAACTATCCTCTGTTGTTATAAATTCACCATTCATTCGTGATTCTAATTGTTTATAAATAAGAGAAATATCTTCTAATTTATGTTTTGTTCTCGTTTGTATTGAATGATTTTCTATCAATTGATTTAAGTGTTCAGGAGTGACATTATATTTTTTAAAATCTTGAATTTGCTCAGCTAACTTTTCGCTTAAACCATAGTATTGAGCTTGTGAACCATACAATTTCAAATCAGACTCATGTTGTTGAACAATATGGAAAATCATCATTTCTAAAGCGGCCTTAGATAATCGTTGCTCTGTCAAACCACCAACTTCTTGAAAAACACGATGACTCAATCTTTCAAAGTGAAGTACTTCAGTTCTCAAACTACCATGAAGTTCGGAATCATTTACAAATGCTTGCTCTAATTGAAAAGTACTCTGAGTAGGTGCAATTAATACTATAGGATCACCCAGCGGGTCTTGCTTCATTTTATTTTTTATTTGATTAAGCATGGCTGTTGACTTTCCTGTACCTGCTCGACCAATATATGTATTAAATTCCATAACATTCCCTCACTCCTTTATTATTAATCATATCACACAGGTGTATTTTCTAAGAAAAACAAAAAGGAGATTTCTATTTTTTAAAACGCATGAATAGAAATCTCCAAAGTTGATTGATATTTAATTTTTAGTGTTATTTGGATTAAAGTTAGATTTAAATTCACTGAAAGGCCAATATCTGAGCGATACCTTTCCAACAATTTGGTCTTTGTCAATTAAACCGAATGAACGACTATCTTTACTTACCTCACGGTTATCCCCCAAAACTAAATATTTACCTTTAGGAATAACATTAGATTGAGGATTAGCATTTGGTAAATTTTTTGTTTTGAAACTACCTGTGATATACTCAGTTTGCTTACGTTTTTCATTATAGTTCAAGTATGGTTCTGATTGCTTTTTACCATTAACATAGAGTGTATCATTTTTATATTCAACACTATCTCCTGGAGTTCCAATAACTCTTTTAACATAATCATCTTTTTTATTAGCATGAAATACAATGACATTTCCTTTTTCAACGCCACCTAATTTATAGCCAATAATATTTACCACTACACGCTCCCCATCTTTTAATGTAGGATCCATTGAATCACCTTTAATAGAATATGATTTTCCGACAAATTTAGTGATTATGGCAATAAGTGCAATGGCAACGGCTATGGCAACAATCCACTCTAAAATTTCTTTTTTCAAAGTCTACACCTCTTCTGGTTATTTAAATTGATAGTTAAATTCTTTAAATGGATAATATTTTAAACTGACATCTCCAATGATATCTTTCTTATCTATTAAACCATAGGTTCTTGAATCAGAATGTTTGTTATTATTATCATTTAAAACAAAAAATGCTCCCGGTGGAATCGTATCACCATCAGAATTTTTAATTTCTCTTAATGTAATGTCTTTAATATGCCTGTCTTTCATATATGGTTCATTTACTTGTCTATCATCGATATTAATACGCTGTGATTTAATACTCACAGACTCCCCAGGCTTTCCTATAATTCTGCTAAAATAGGTTTTGTTATTATGCCTGTACATGATTATATCACCACGTTGAATAAGGTCAAACGTGACTTTAATTTTATTAACTATTACTCTATCTCCCGTTTGCAAGGTAGGTGTCATGCTATTATTTGATATCACAGCGCCTACGATTATAAATGATTGAATGAATATTACAATAATAATTGCAAAAGTGAAGGAAATCAAATATTTAATCAAATGTTTCATGTTTTACTCCTTGGTAGAACCCATAAAATGCTTTTCTACCTTTTTGCTAATAAACCATAATACTACGAGTAACACAATCATAATAAGCGCTCTTAATGGATTAGTAAATATGGTGAAAATTTCTTTTCCCATTACTCCTAGAATAGTAATTGAAATCAACTTAGAAATAACTAATACAAAAAAATAATATTTTATTTTGATGTGAGATAAGCTCGCAATAATATTTATTAATGTATTGGGTGTAAATGGAAAGCATAATAATACGAATAAAGGGATAAGCCCTTGTCTATCTATGAAGCTAATTAGCCTTTGAACAGACTTTCTACTTTTTAATTTTTTCATTCTTATTGTATTCACAAATTTCTTACAGATAAGAAAGACAGTAAAAGTACCTGAGACGATACCTAGCCAACTGATAATTATACCTGGAAACAATCCATACGCATGTATTAATAGCACGACGTACAAAGTGAGAGGCAACACAGGTACAATGGCTCTTAAATAAAGCATAATGAACCCAGGAATATATCCGAATTGTCGAAATGCGTCAAACCATTCTTCTAACTGAGAAAGCGACAATACATCAAATCCTTTCTTAGGGTTGTATTACTTATTCATTATAGTTGTAAATGATATTTTTTGAAACATTAAAATTAGGTCAACAACATAAATCAGACTTAGGTAGGAATTAATAAATCTATATATTGATATCTAATTCATCAATTTTATTATTCCATTCTTTATCGAAACTCTAATGAATTGAAAATTTATTATTTCCTATCTGAATTTGACTTCTTATTAATCTGACGTTAATCAATTTTTATTTGCTCTTATTAATACACATAATAAAAATGAGCCTAGATAATCCTAGGCTCATTTTTAAGTTCAACTTGAAATTATAAACGATTTTCTAATTCTTTTTTCTTATCTTCAAAGCCTGGTTTACCTAATAGCGCAAACATATTTTGTTTATAGGCTTCAACTCCAGGTTGATTAAATGGATTAACACCTAATTGATATCCACTCATTGCACAAGCTAATTCAAAGAAATAAACAACATATCCAAATGTTTCTTCATCTAACTTAGGAATATTTACAACGATATTTGGTACGCCACCATCGGTATGTGCAAGTAATGTACCTTCAAATGCTTTAGTATTCACTTCATCGATTGATTTGCCAGCAAGATAGTTCAGTCCGTCTAAATCATCTGCATCCTCTTCAATTTTGATATCATGTTTTGGATGGTTGACCTTAACCACTGTCTCGAATAAGAAACGACGGCCCTCTTGAACATATTGTCCTAAGGAATGTAAATCAGTTGTGTAATTCGCACTTGATGGATAAATACCTTTGAAATCTTTCCCTTCTGATTCACCGTATAATTGTTTCCACCATTCGTTGAAATACTGCATAGAGGGTTCGTAATTAATTAACATTTCAGTAGTATAACCTTTACTGTATAAAATATTTCGAATAGTTGCATATTGATATGCGATATTTTGATCTAAATCATCAGAAGATAACTCTTCACGTGCCTTAGCCGCACCAATCATGATTGATTCAATATTGATACCTGCAGTTGCAATTGGTAGTAATCCTACAGCTGTAAGAACAGAATAACGACCTCCCACATCATCAGGTACAACAAACGTTTCATAACCCTCATTGTCTGCTAATTGTTTAAGTGCACCTTTAGATTTATCTGTCGTTGCAAAAATACGTTTCTTAGCTTCATCTTTTCCATATTTTTCTTCAACCAATTGTTTAAATAATCTAAATGCAACTGCTGGTTCTGTCGTAGTACCTGATTTTGAAATAACGTTAACTGAAAAATCTTTTCCTTGTAAATAATCAAGTAATTCTTTTGTATAACTTGAGGATAAATGATTACCTACAAATACAATTTCAGGGTATTCCGTATTTGTTCTAAATGAAGATGTAAGCATCTCGATTGCAGCACGTGCACCTAAGTATGAACCTCCAATACCGATAACAACAAGTACATCGGAATTTGATTTGATACGTTTAGATGCTTCGACGATTCTAGAAAATTCTTCTTTATCATAATCAACAGGTAAATCTAACCAACCTAAAAAGTCATTACCTGCTCCTGTACCTTTATGAATAGTTTGATGGATAGTTTTAACAATATCCTTTTGCTGATCTATTTCATGCTTATCAAAAAATTCTAAAGTTTTGCCATAGTCTAATTGAATGTGAGTCATCTTATTGCCTCCTGTTATAAGTACTTATACTAATTCTACTAAGTTTAGATGCGCTATTCAATTCTCAAGGCTAACTTATCACAGGAAAATTATTTTTTATGTAACCTTTCATTCATAAAAAAAGTTATTTTTAATATCAAAGGTCACACCACCACTTTCAATATACAATTTACAGAAATTTTAAAATATATATAAAAGCCTTTATAACAGTATTTCAAACAAAATATCTAAATATAATCAGATTTAAAAATGAATATTTATGTAAAATAATGGTTTTATTTTCATTATCAATCTGATATGATAGATGCATATTAATAATCATAAAAAATTATTTGAGGTGTAAATATGAAAGATAAAATCGTTTTAGCATATTCAGGTGGTTTAGATACAAGCGTTGCAGTTCAATGGCTTATTGATAAAGGATATGATGTAGTTGCTTGTTGTCTTGACGTAGGCGAAGGCAAAGATTTAGACGTTGTATATCAAAAAGCTTTAGATATGGGTGCAGTCGAATGTCATATTATTGATGCAACTAAAGAATTTAGTGATGATTATGTAAGTTATGCTATTAAAGGAAATTTAATGTATGAAAATGCATATCCTCTAGTTTCAGCATTATCACGTCCACTCATCGCGAAAAAACTGGTTGAAATTGCTGAAAAAACAAATTCTATTGGTATTGCGCATGGATGTACTGGTAAAGGTAATGATCAAGTACGTTTCGAAGTGGCAATCAAAGCTTTAAATCCTAAGTTAAAAGCATTTGCACCTGTTCGTGAATGGGCTTGGAGCAGAGAAGAAGAAATTGATTACGCAATCAAACATAATATTCCTGTTTCAATCAATTATGACTCGCCATACTCAATTGACCAAAACTTATGGGGGAGAGCTAATGAATGTGGTATTTTAGAAGATCCGTATGCCGCACCTCCGGAAGATGCATTTGATTTAACTACACCTTTAGAAGAAACTCCAGACAATGCAGACGAAATTATCCTTACATTTAAACAAGGTATTCCAGTACAAGTTGATGGCAAAGATTATCAATTAGATGACCTTATTCTTTACTTGAATCAACTTGCTGGCAAACACGGTATTGGTAGAATCGATCATGTTGAAAACAGAATGGTCGGGATAAAATCGAGAGAGATTTATGAAACACCTGGTGCGGAAGTTATTTTAAAAGCACACAAAGCACTAGAAACAATTACATTAACTAAAGACGTAGCGCACTTTAAGCCTGTCATTGAAAAACAATTTTCAGAACAAATATACAATGGTTTGTGGTTCTCACCATTAACAGATAGTTTAAAACTCTTTATCGATAGTACTCAACAATATGTTGAGGGAGATGTGAGAATTAAATTATTTAAAGGGAACGCTATTGTCAATGGCAGACAATCTCCTTACACTTTATACGATGAAAAATTAGCTACTTATACAAAAGAAGATGCCTTCAATCAAGAATCAGCAGTAGGTTTCATTGATATTTATGGTTTACCTACACAAGTTAATGCATTACTTCACGGGGGGTATAGTAATGAGCAATAAAGCTTGGGGTGGCAGATTTGAAACTCAACCCGAAGAATGGGTTGATGATTTCAATGCGTCAATTGATTTTGATAAAAATTTAATTAAACAAGATGTTCAAGGTAGTATTGCACATGCAACTATGCTCGCTAAACAACATATTATTACAGATGATGAAGCTCAATCCATCATTAATGAGCTTAAAAATATTCAAAGTGACTTTGAAGAAGGTAAACTTAAATTTAAAGCTTCTCTCGAAGATATTCATCTTAATATTGAGCACGAGCTTATTCAACGTATTGGCGAAGCTGGTGGAAAACTGCATACTGGTCGTAGCCGTAATGATCAAGTTGCCACAGATATGCATTTGTATACTAAAGAACAAGTTCAATACATTATTGAACTTATAGCGTCGTTTCAAGAAACAATTGTTCAATTAGCAGACCAGCACGTTGACACAATTATGCCTGGATACACGCATTTACAACGTGCACAACCCATCTCGTTCGCACATCATATTATGACTTACTTTTGGATGTTAGAAAGAGACAAAGGTAGATTCATGGATAGTCTTAAACGTATAGATATCTCACCATTAGGTGCTGCAGCTTTAAGTGGAACTACACACCCTATAGATAGACATCTGACTCAAGAACTTCTAGGATTTGCAAATCTGTATGAAAATAGTTTAGATGCTGTCAGTGATCGTGACTATATCGTTGAAACATTGCATCATATTTCACTCACTATGGTACATCTATCACGTTTTGCAGAAGAAATCATTTTTTGGTCGACTGATGAGGCAAAATTTATCACTTTATCAGATGCGTTTTCTACTGGCTCATCTATTATGCCACAAAAGAAAAACCCTGATATGGCTGAACTAATAAGAGGAAAAGTCGGACGTACTACAGGACACTTGATGAGTATGTTAGTAACACTTAAAGGCTTACCATTAGCTTATAATAAAGACATGCAAGAAGATAAAGAAGGTTTATTTGATGCTGTACACACACTTAAAGGATCTCTTAGAATCTTCGAAGGTATGGTTGCATCTATGAAAGTTAATTCAAACCGTTTAAATCAAACAGTAAAAAATGACTTTTCAAATGCAACAGAATTAGCAGACTATTTAGTCAGTAAAAGTGTACCTTTTAGAACCGCTCATGAAATCGTTGGTAAAATCGTATTAAATTGTATTCATAAAGGTATATACCTATTAGACGTACCTTTAAGCGAATATCAAGAACATCATGAGAATATTGAGGAAGATATATATGATTATTTAACACCTGAAAATTGTCTCAAGCGTCGTCAAAGCTATGGTTCAACTGGTCAAGAATCAGTAAAACATCAACTAAAAGTCGCAAAAGCATTATTAAAAGACAACGAATCAAAATAGTTATTAAAAATAATAGCCATCTAAAATTACAAAAAATTTAATTTTGTATTAAGTTATCAAAGTTTATATAAAAAAAATGTAAAATTTCCTTTCATCCTTTCAAATTGATGTACGTTTAAGTAGACATACTATTTTTGAAAGGATGTTTTTATGTTTAAATCTAAGAAAATAATCATTTCAACTTTATCTACCGTTACACTGGGTTTAGCTAGTTTAAGTTCCCCTTCGATAGCTGAAACTTCGAACCACTCTCCAGCACCAAACCAATCAGAGAAATCGATACAACAACAAACAAATATTCCATCTAATATGAATCAATCATCAGCTAAAACATTTAAACGACAAGCTGAATCAGACTCAGTAAGTGGTAAAACAAACGATACTCATAATCATTGGACTAAAAATTTAACTGGAGAGAAATTTACAACCATTGCACATCGTGGCGCAAGTGGTTACGCCCCAGAACATACTTTTGAAGCATATGATAAAAGTCATAATGAATTAGGAGCATCTTATATAGAAATCGATTTACAACGTACTAAAGATGGTCACTTGGTTGCTATGCATGACGAAAAGGTCAATCGTACAACTAATGGTCATGGACGTGTCGACCAACTTACTTTAAAAGAGTTAAAACAACTTGATGCAGGAAGCTGGTTTAATCGAAAGCACCCTGAATATGCCAAAAATAAATATAAAAATGCTAAAGTTCCTACTTTAGACGAAATTTTAAATCTCTATGGCAAAAATGCAAACTATTATATTGAAACTAAATCGCCAGATGTTTATCCTGGCATGGAAAAACAATTATTAGATACATTAGATAAACATGACTTGTTAACACAAAAATCACTTAAACATGGACATGTGATGATTCAATCATTTTCAGGGCGTAGTTTAGAAAAGGTACATCACATGAACGCCAATATACCACTTATTAGACTAATGAATAAATTTGAACTTAAAAAAGCTACTAATCAAGATTTAAAAAATATTAAATCTTATGCCATTGGAGTAGGTCCTGAATACACAGATTTAAATATTAAGAACACAAGACATTTAAAAAATTTAGGATTTTTAGTTCATCCTTATACAGTTGATGATGAAAATCAAATGAGAAACTTAAATCAATATGGTGTTGATGGTGTATTCACTAATTTTGCTGATAGATATAAAAAAGTTTCAGAAACACAACAATAAAATATTAGCGTTGAGTTGAACTGACTTCATATTGATTTTATCGTCGCATTTTACTTACAAACATTTGAGAAAGTATTACTTTTAACATTAACTCACAATTAATAAAATTATCAATTGCATAAACATGATAGAAACCCTAAGACTATCATCTGATGTCTTAGGGTTTCTATCATATACTTATAATATTTTTCTTATGCCCAACCTCTATATCTTGCTGCTTCAGCAGTACGTTTAATACCTACTATATATGCTGCTAATCTCATATCAATTTTTCTATTTTGTGACAATTCATAAATCGTATCAAATGCTGTTACTAACTTCTCACGTAGTTTGTCATTGACTTCTTCTTCAGTCCAATAATAACCTTGATTATTTTGTACCCACTCGAAATAAGATACAGTCACACCTCCTGCACTTGCAAGTACATCCGGCACTAGTAATATATCTCTTTCTGTTAAAATACGTGTTGCTTCAGGCGTCGTAGGGCCATTAGCAGCTTCAACTACAATGCTTGCTTTAATATCGTGCGCATTATCTTCAGTGATTTGATTGGAAATTGCAGCAGGAACAAGGATGTCACAATCCAATTCGAATAATTCTTTGTTAGAAATTGTATCTTCGAATAGATTTGTAACTGTACCGAAGCTATCACGTCGATCTAATAAATAATCTATATCAAGTCCATTAGGGTCATGTAAGGCTCCATATGCATCACTTATCCCAACTACTTTAGCACCTAAATCGTATAAGAATTTAGCTAAGAAACTACCTGCATTGCCGAAACCTTGAATCACAATTTTGGCATCTTTAATATCCATGCCATGACGTTTTGCCGCTTGTTCAATTGCAATGACTACACCTAAAGCTGTAGAGCGATCACGTCCTTGAGATCCACCTAATACAATAGGTTTGCCTGTTATAAAACCTGGCGAATTAAATTTATCTAATGCACTATACTCATCCATCATCCAAGCCATAATTTGAGAGTTTGTAAAAACGTCTGGTGCTGGAATATCTTTGTTAGGTCCAACAAATTGAGATATAGCTCTTACATACCCTCGAGATAGACGCTCAACTTCGTGTATACTCATTTGACGTGGATCACAAACAATACCGCCTTTACCCCCACCATAAGGTAAATTAACAATGCCACATTTTAAAGTCATCCACATTGATAATGCCTTCACTTCTTCTTCATCAACTTCTGGATGGAAACGAACGCCACCTTTAGTAGGGCCAACTGCATCATTATGTTGTGCACGGTATCCAGTAAATGTTTTAACTGTCCCATCGTCCATTCGTACTGGAATGCGCACTTGTAAAAATCTAATTGGTTCTTTTATAAGGTCATACATACCATCATCAAAGCCCAACTTGTGTAATGCTTCTTTAATAATCCCTTGAGTGGAAGTTACTAAATTATTATTCTCAGTCATGATCCTATTCGCCTCTTTTTACTAAATGATTTCGCTTTCATTCGTAATTGTAACACAATTGAAAGCATTTTAAAGATTTTCTAAATTAATTGTTACAACTATTTGAACCTATGCAAATACACTCTTAATCTTCTCTAAAGCCATGTCTAACTCTTCTTTCGTTATCACTAATGGAGGTGCAAATCTAATAACGGTGTCGTGAGTTTCTTTACATAATAATCCTTGTTCTTTCAAAGCTTCACAATATGGTCTGGCACTTTCATGTAATTCAATACCGATAAATAATCCTCGTCCCCTAACTTCTTTAATAGATGGATGCTCAATTTTTTTCAATTCAGACTTAAAATATTCTCCTAATTCTAATGAACGACCAGGTAAATCCTCGTCAATAATGACATCTATAGCTGCAATAGAAACTGCACACGCTAGTGGATTTCCACCAAATGTAGAACCATGTGAGCCAGGAGTAAATACATCTAATACCTCATTATCTGCAAGAACTACCGAGATAGGAAATACCCCTCCACCTAACGCTTTTCCTAAAATATAAACATCCGGTTTTACATAATCCCAATCCGTTGCAAATAATTTTCCTGAACGTCCTAATCCTGCTTGAATTTCATCAGCAATAAATAAAATTTGATGTTCATCACATAATTCTCTAATTGTTTTCAAATATCCTTCTGGTGGTACGTTAATCCCTGCTTCTCCCTGTATAGGTTCTACTAAAATTGCTGCTGTATTTTTATTAATTGCTGCTTTTAATTGATTAAAGTCACCAAACTCAACTTTTCGAAAGCCATCTAACAATGGACCATAGCCTCGTTGATACTCAGCTTCTGAAGACAATGATACTGGTGCCATCGTACGTCCATGGAAATTACCATTAAAAGCGATAATTTCAGCTTTGTTCGGCTCAATACCCTTAACATCATAAGCCCAACGACGAGCAGCTTTTAAAGCTGTTTCAACCGCTTCTGCTCCCGTATTCATAGGCAATGCTTTGTCTTTACCTGCGAGTTTACATATTTTCTCATACCATTGACCCAAATTATCACTATGAAAAGCACGTGATACTAAAGTGACTTTATCTGCTTGATCTTTCAATGCTTGAATAATTCTTGGGTGTCGATGACCTTGATTCACTGCCGAGTAGGCCGAAAGCATATCCATATACGTGTTACCTTCCGGATCTTTCACCCATACACCCTCTGCTTCAGAAATAACAATTGGAAGTGGAACGTAGTTATGCGCCCCATAGTGATTTGTTAAGTTAATAATTTTTTCAGATTGAGTCATAAAATCTCCCCTTCGTTTTCGAATAAAAACTTATTAACAATATCATAACTGATTTCTATCGACTCTCAAACTTATTTTTTAATATAACAATAAAATGAATCAATATCGTCATAATCGAAAAATTGAATTGTATGAAACAGACTAAATCTTGATGCAAAACATATATGTAAGCCCTTACATTTATAATGACATAACGACTCTATCATTGACAAGTTATATCGCTAATAAACAATTAATTTCAATAAAATAAAAAGAGTCCGGAACATAAAGTTCCAGGATAAGTAAATAAAGACAATTTCTATTGAAATAATATAAAAATTGTCTTTTTTATGATTTTTTTATAATTTTCAGCTCGTTGAGCTGGTACTTTTCTTATATTAAGTGTCATTAGCACAAGTCCTAGTTCTCTTTTGTCTTTATTTATCCCTCGAACGGACTTTCGAGTGAAACTCAAAATAGGCTTCATAATTCCAAAAACAGACTCCACATCAATTTTTCTTTGACTGTAGATGGTTTTTGCTTTTCGTTCTGAAAGCTTTTGATTAATTTGGACATTGAAATATTCCCAACTATAATTCTTCATTATTTTTTTATTTGTTTTTGAATCGATTAATCGTTTTATAAGAAGGCTTTTGATTTTATGATAGCCACATCATTCGGATATTATCATTAAGTAATTTTTCTATCTTACGTCCTGAAAACACAGATTGGGTGTAGGCATATAAAACTACTTTTAACATCATTTTTGGATGATATGATGTTGCACCTCGATGATGTCTGAATTCATCGAATTCAGTCTCGGGAATTGTTTCTATAATATCATTTACATGTCGTGAAATATCATTTGTGGGGATAAGAACTGAAGTTTCCATTGGTAGAGTAAGTTGAGTCATGTTATAATCTTTATACATAAGGCACCTCGTTAATTTTGTTTATTGGTATTTATTAAATTTTACGAAAGACCTTATTTTTTTAAGTATTTCATTGTGAAATTACATATAAACACAAAGTATTTTGGCGAGACTCTTGAGGGAGCAGGACAAGCTGAAGCTGTCCCCTAAGAAAGCGAGCCAACAATACGAAGTATTGTAAATAAACAGCCAGTAAATGAATTTATGAAAACTCATTTACTGGCTATTTTGCTAGGAATTATGTCCCAGCCTCGAATAGATACATTTAGATATACCATTCAATTATTTGTCTTTTCGAGGTAATGGATAGAATCCTTGATTAAACTGTTCCCAAAGATTTGGTGTTAGATAATGTTGGTCTTCACGATTAGGATCAAAAGCATTTATAATTTCGTCTTCTCGACCTTCTTTTATTTTAGCAACAAAATCATAATCAAGTAGAATTTCACGACCTAATGCAACAAATTCAACTCCAATGTTTTCAACAGCATTTAGTGCATCTTCAGCTGTAAAGACAGAACCTATACCAATAAGTGGCATACGTCCATTTATCCATTGATGAATAAGTTCCAAGCGATTTTCACCTTTATATTTACCTTCTCGCGTAACTGAGTTAACATCCATTAATGACACATGAATATAATCAAGTGGTTTATTTGCGATTTGGTGAATTAATTCTTCAGTTATCTCCATTGAAATACCTGGTGATTCCGCTTCTTCAGGTGACAATCTGTAACCAATAATAAAATCATCATTTGCATGAGCTTTTTTAGCTTTAACAACTTCATCTATAACAGCAACAGGGAATTTATAGTTATCAGCCCAAACATCATTTCTTCTATTATAGTAAGGAGAAACAAATTGATGAATAAGATAATGGTTTGCGCCGTGAATTTCAACGCCATCAAAACCTGCTTCAATTGCTCTTCTAGTTGCTTCACCAAAGTCTCTAATAGTTTGTTCAATTTCTTCAGCAGTCATCTCACGAGCATCATGTTCTTCTTGTTGACCAAAACTTTTAAGAGAAATAGCACTTGGTGCAACAACATCTCCATCAGGTGTTAACTCTGGTAAAGCTTGAGCACCTCCATGATGAATTTGGACTATTGCTTTCGCACCATTTTTCTTCATAACTTGAGCAAGTTCTTTTAACCCTTCGATATCTGAGTCATGTGCAACAGAAGGTTGACCAGGAAATGCTTTGCCTACATCATTAACATTACTTGCTGCATTAATTGCAATCCCTACATCTTTAGAACGTTTCTCAATGTAAGGTAATTCTATATCTGAAATTGTTCCATCATCATTTGATGAAGTATGTGTAAGAGGAGCTAAAACAAAACGATTTCTTACTTCAACACCATTAGGTAGTGTTAAAGATTTAAATAAAGGTTCATATTTATTATTCATATTTTTAATACTCTCCTTGTTTAATGATGTTATGACTATAGCATGCTAGTTACATACTATTCTAATTATTTGCTTACAAATTATTTATTCTCCAATTATAAAAATGCTAAGCATAGTTAATTACATTCAACAAATAAATAATAACTATCTAAAATTCTTTTATTTTCCCTTATTGAGATCATTGTTTATCCAAAATAATTATTAACTTTAATTAATAAAAAAGACAATCTTAACAACACATTGTTGTTTAAAGATTGTCGTTATCATGTGATTGATTGCATATATCACAACATCACATGTTGGCACGAATTGACAGTCGTTTAGTCATTGTGAATTGCACGTTTTGACTGTTTGATCCAGACCGGTAAGCGTTCTTTAAGTGTTTGAAACCCATACTTTTCTGTTTCTCTAATTTCATCTAAGACAGACTGTTTTTCTTTTTTACGCTCATAATTTTTAAAGTAATCATTATCTTTTAAGGACAAATTTAATTTACCTTCATCATCAATTGATAATATTTTTGCTTTAACAACCTGTCCTTCAGATAGAAATTTCTTTAAATTATGGACATAATCATCCATAATTTCTGAGATATGGATAAGCCCTTCAGTATGGTCAGGGGTCTCAACAAATGCGCCATACGGTTGAATACCAGTCACACGTACCTTGATATGTTGACCTACTTTGTAGTGATGATTCAACTTGATAACCCCTTATTTCGATTTTCTTAACACTCATATCATAGCATAAATCAAATATCTCGACTAACTATAACCATAATAAAATTCATTAAATTTTAAAAACTGGTTCCTTATTGTATTGTTTTGCAAATGAATCTATAAACTATTGGATTAAAATTATCATTATATTAAAATACCTGAGACAAAATTTGCCTCAGGTTATAAATTGTTGATTTGATTTTATCTCTGAAAATAAATACTGACTTCATACACTTTATACAATACAACAAAACTTATAGTTGCAATTAAAGATTAAATTATTCTTCTACATCTATCGATTCAATGACTACATCATAAACAGGTTTGTCTTGAGCACCAACTTTAGTATTTGCAATATCTTCTAAAGTTGATTCACCCTCAATAAGTTGACCAAATACTGTATGTTTTTGATCTAACCAAGGCGTACCACCTTTTTCACCGTATGCTTCTACAATAGGTTGAGGCCATCCACCATCTGCTAATTGACTTAACATATTTTCAGGCACTTCCTTCATTTGGACAATAAAGAATTGAGATCCATTTGTATTAGGACCTGCATTAGCCATTGATAATGCACCGTAAAGGTTAAAAGCTTCTAGAGAAAATTCATCTTCAAAAGCACTACCATAAATACTTTCTCCGCCCATACCAGTTGCAGTTGGGTCCCCACCTTGTACCATAAAATCATTGATAACACGGTGGAACGTTACACCATCGTAGTATCCATTTTTTGAATGTGTCACAAAGTTTTCAACTGTCTTTGGAGCAATGTCGGGAAATAATTTAAATGTCATGTCACCTTTATTTGTATGCATAACTACTTTAATTTCGTTATCTTGAATCTCTTTATTTAACTGAGGATAGTTCGTCATTTCAATTCTCCATTCGTGTTATGATATAAACATATATTAACATATATGAAAGGAAGTAATATAGGATGTTATATCGATTTTCTCACAAGACTGGTGTTTATGGTGTAAGTGTCAAAGAGGAAACTGGAAATCAAATACTCGTACAAATTGAACAAGTAATTAAACATCCCAAACAAGGTGATTTACACCACCCCAATGAAACAGAAGGCGTCTTTTTTCATGAACGTAAAGTTTTAAGCCATTTTGAGAAACGTTACGCTACACCTTCTCAACTTCGTGAGTTTAATGTCGAGGCCATGCCTTATGAAGACTCACTTCAACATGCTATTACACATCTTGAGAATCAACTAAAAAAAGAGAAGACAGAGTATTCTCGATTGTCTTTAAATAATTTAAATCGTTTAAAAGAAGATTACGCTATTCAATATAAAAGACACTTCGACTAATCCATATTAAATTTTTAGTAATAAAGCGAAATAATTATTCATATAGTTAAAATTTTCGAACAAATTTTGACGTGTTTCTTCTTATTTAAAAGAGTCTTTAAATCAAGAGTTTCAAGCAGTTACATGGTTTTTCAGAAGAAGCGCAATGATGTATAATATGTGTCGTAAATAAATTTTAAAGGAGGAAAACATAGTGAGTTTGTTACATATTGCGGTACTATTACCGTTAATATTTGCACTCATTATTCCATTCCTATACCGGTTCGTTAAACGTATACATTTAGGATGGTTTGTATTACCTGTTCCTATTGTCTTATTTATATATTTCATATCATTGATTTCAATGACGATGTCAGGTAATAACGTAATGAAAAACTTAAATTGGATGCCACATATTGGAATGAATTTTAATTTATATGTGGATGGTCTCGGATTATTATTCAGTTTGCTTATCACTGGCATAGGAAGTCTAGTGGTTTTATATTCTATCGGATATTTAAGCAAATCAGAACAACTCGGGAATTTTTACTGTTATTTATTACTATTTATGGGTGCAATGTTAGGAGTTGTACTCTCTGATAATTTTATTATTTTATATTTATTTTGGGAGTTAACTTCTTTCTCTAGCTTTTTATTAATCTCTTTCTGGAGAGAGAAAAAAGCTTCAATTTATGGTGCTCAAAAATCTTTAATCATTACCGTATTAGGTGGCTTGAGCATGCTAGGTGGTATCATTTTACTTTCCCTAGCTACTGATACTTTTAGTATTCAGGCTATGATTTCAAAAGCAAGTGACATTCAAAATAGTCCTTTCTTTATCTTAGTAATGATACTTTTTATGATTGGTGCATTTACAAAATCTGCACAAGTGCCTTTTTATATTTGGTTACCAGATGCTATGGAGGCGCCTACGCCAGTGAGTGCATACCTTCATTCTGCAACGATGGTAAAAGCAGGACTATATCTAATCGCAAGAATCACACCTATTTTTGCAATATCCGAAGGTTGGGTATGGACAATTACACTTGTTGGTTTAATCACCCTATTTTGGGCATCACTCAATGCAACAAAACAACATGACTTAAAAGGTATTTTAGCTTTCTCAACTGTGTCTCAACTAGGGATGATTATGTCTATGCTTGGTATTGGTGCTGTAAGTTATCATTATCAAGGCGCTAATAGTCAACTTTATGTTGCTGGATTTGTTGCTGCCATATTTCATTTAATTAATCATGCCACGTTTAAAGGTGCACTATTTATGATTACAGGTGGTATTGATCATTCAACTGGTACACGTGATGTTAAAAAGTTGGGCGGTTTACTTACAATCATGCCTATCTCATTCACGCTTACAGTTATTACAACATTAAGTATGGCTGGTGTGCCGCCTTTTAACGGCTTTTTATCAAAAGAGAAATTCTTAGAGTCAATGATTAATGTTACACATTTAAATTTAATGAGTTTAAATACTTTAGGTATTCTTTTACCAATCATTGCCATTATTGGTAGTATTTTCACATTTGTATATTCAATTAAATTTATATTGCATATATTCTTTGGTTCTTATAAACCTGAAGCTCTGCCAAAACAAGCGCATGAATCTTCAATTTTAATGCTTATTTCACCTATCATTTTAACATCACTAGTTATAGTATTCGGTTTATTCCCAAGTATATTAACGCAATCTATTATAGAGCCGGCATCTGTAGCAGTTAGTCAAACATCAAATATAACTGCTGAGTTCCATTTATTCCATGGTATAACTCCAGCATTCCTATCAACAATAGGTATTTATATTATTGGTATTTTATTATTAATTTCATTTAGTTATTGGGTTCGTTTATTACAAGCACATCCATATCAGTTAACGTTGAATCATTGGTATGACACTTCAGGCCAACGTATTCCAGGATATTCCGAAAATATAACAAATAGTTATGTTACAGGTTTTTCTAGAAATAATTTAGTGATTATCTTAGGTATTCTCATTGCTTTAACTTTTGTTACAGTCATCAGTGTACCCTTCAGTATTGACTTTAAAAACGTGAGTCATTTACGCGTATTTGAAGGTGCAACAGTATTGTTTTTACTGATTGCTTCAACTTTCATTATATTTGCAAAATCACGTTTGTTTAGCATTATCATGTTAAGCGCTGTGGGTTACGCTATATCAGTATTATTTATTTTCTTTAAAGCGCCCGACTTAGCATTAACACAATTTGTAGTGGAATCTATTTCTACAGCATTATTCTTACTATGCTTTTATCACCTACCTAATTTAAATCGCTACAATGAAAAACCAACCTTTAAACTGACAAATGCTGTGATTTCAATTGGAGTGGGATTATCAGTGATTATTTTAGGATTAATTGGCTATGGTAATAGACACTTTGACTCTATTACTAAATTCTATCAAGAACATGTTTTTGATTTAGCACATGGTAAAAATATGGTAAATGTCATCCTCGTAGATTTCCGTGGTATGGATACTTTATTCGAGTCATCTGTACTAGGTATTGCAGGTTTAGGCGTATATACAATGATTAAATTACGATTAAAACAGAAAAATCAATCAAGTGAGGTGAATGACCATGAATAGACAACAAAATAACCTTATCTTTCAATACGCTGCCGTGATTATTTTCTTCATGGTCATTGTGTTTGGCTTTTCATTATTTTTAGCTGGACATTATACACCTGGTGGCGGTTTCGTTGGTGGTTTGCTTTTCGCTAGTGCATTATTAGTTATTACAATTGCATATGATGTAAAAACGATGCGAAAGATTTTTCCTTTAGATTTTAAAATCTTAATTGGTATTGGTTTATTATTTTGCGTGGGTACACCATTAACAAGTTGGTTCATGTCTAAAAACTTTTTTACACATGTCACTTTTGACATCCCTTTGCCTTTACTTGAACCTATGCACATGACGACAGCGATGTTTTTTGATTTCGGTGTTTTATGTGCAGTTGTAGGAACTATTATGACTATAATTATTTCGATTGGAGAGAACGAATAGTGGAAATTATCATGATCTTTGTTAGTGGTATTCTCACATCTATAAGTGTCTATCTCGTTTTGTCTAAAAGTTTGATACGTATCATTATGGGGACTACACTACTAACTCATGCTGCAAATTTATTTTTAATTACTATGGGAGGTTTAAAGCACGGAACTGTTCCAATATTTGAAAAAGGAACATCAAGCTATGTTGACCCTATCCCCCAAGCATTGATTTTAACAGCTATCGTTATCGCCTTTGCTACAACAGCTTTCTTTTTAGTTCTTGCATTTAGAACATATAAAGAACTAGGCACTGATAACGTTGAGCTAATGAAAGGAGCGCCAGAAGATGATAGAGAGTAACTTGCTTGTTTTAACTTTAGTCATACCTATCCTAACTGCAATTTTACTCATATTTATTGGAAAGCGCCCAATAATAAAAAGATATGTTGCACTTGTCGGTACATTGCTAACATTGGTCGTTGCATTGATTAACTTAAAGAATGTGCTACGAGATGGACCAATCAAGGTTGAACTGGGCTCTTGGAAAGCCCCATACAGCATTGTATTTGTAGTCGATATTTTTAGCGCTCTACTCATCATCACAAGTATTATTATTACCATATTAGTCATTTTATACTCATATCGTTCTATCGGTTTAGATAGAGAACGTCATTATTATTATTTCTCTATCATGTTTATGTTGATTGGTATTATTGGCTCATTTACAACAGGAGATATTTTCAACTTGTTTGTGTTCTTTGAAGTCTTTTTAATGTCTTCATATTGTTTACTCGTTATTGGTACTACTAAAATACAATTACAAGAAACAATTAAGTATATTTTAGTCAATGTTGTTTCATCATCTTTCTTTGTCATGGGTGTTGCAGTTTTATATTCAGTTGTAGGAACTTTAAATCTCGCTCATATTAGTGAAAGATTGTCACAACTTTCTGTACATGACAGTGGCTTAGTCAATATTGTTTTTATTTTATTTATCTTTGTCTTTGCCACTAAAGCAGGCGTTTTTCCTATGTACGTATGGCTACCTGGTGCTTATTATGCCCCTCCAGTAGCGATCATCACGTTCTTTGGTGCACTATTGACTAAAGTGGGTGTATACGCAATTGCGAGAACTCTAAGTTTATTCTTTAATAATACAGTAAGCTTTTCTCATTATGTCATCCTTTTCTTAGCATTACTTACAATTATTTTTGGATGTATAGGTGCGATAGCTTACTATGATACGAAGAAAATCATCCTTTACAATATTATGATTGCAGTAGGTGTCATATTAGTTGGTATTGCTATGATGAACGAATCAGGCATGACTGGTGCAATATATTACACACTACATGATATGTTAGTTAAAGCTTCATTGTTCTTACTCATTGGCGTCATGTACAAAATCACTAAAACGACTGACTTACGTCATTTTGGTGGCTTGATAAAAGGGTATCCTATTCTAGGTTGGACATTCTTTATTGCAGCGCTAAGCTTAGCGGGTATACCACCTTTTAGTGGTTTCTACGGTAAATTCTATATTGTTCGAGCGACCTTTGAAAAAGGATTTTATCTAAGTGGTATCATTGTACTTTTATCAAGTTTAATCGTGTTATATTCAGTCATACGTATTTTCTTAAAAGGATTTTTCGGTGAAGTTGAAGGATATACTTTATCTAAAAAGGTAAATGTTAAATATCTAACAACTATCGCTGTTGCATCTACAGTTATTACTGTAATCTTTGGATTATCTGCAGACACGTTATTCCCAATCATCAAAGATGGCGCTGAAACGTTTGTCGATCCAAGTCAATATATTCATAGTGTGTTAGGAGGTAAATAGTTTGGCTATACAGTTTGTAATTAATTTACTTGTTTCTGTCATATGGTTACTTGTAACAAATAGCTATACCTTAAATAACTTTGTATTAGGTTTTATACTAGGTTTGTTTCTAGTTTATCTCCTGCACCGTGTCTTGCCTGGTCAGTTTTATTTAGTGAGAATATATAGAATTATAATGCTTATCATTACATTTTTAACTGAGTTAATAAAAGCAAACTTTGGTGTACTAAAAATTATTCTCAAACCACGAATTGAGAATAAACCCGGATTCTTTGTGTACGAGACGGAATTAGAACGTGACTGGCAACTTGTTTTACTTTCCAACTTGATTACGTTAACACCTGGCACAGTCGTTTTAGGTATTAGTGATGACCGTAAAAAGATTTATATCCACTCAATTGATTTCGGTACAAAGGAAGAAGAGATTCAAAATATCAAATCTTCATTAGAGAAGGTCGTTAGAAAGGTAGGCGAGAAATAATGCCTTTTAAAATATTTATTATTACAGCCTTAATTATTGTTGTCTTATCAATGTTAGCAATGTTAATACGTGTTATTTTAGGACCCTCTCTAGCAGACCGTGTCGTCGCACTTGATGCAATTGGTTTACAGTTAATGGCCGTGATAGCGCTATTTAGTATTTTACTGAATATTAAATACATGCTCGTCGTTATTTTAATGGTCGGTATTCTTGCTTTTCTAGGAACTGCAGTCTTTTCTAAATTTATGGATGAAGGTAAGGTGATCAAGCATGATAGCAACGATCGTCACTAGTGTCTCTATCATATTTGTTGTTCTTGGAGCTTTGATTAGTGCCTTTGCTGCAACGGGTCTCATTCGATTAAGGGATGTTTACTCAAGAGCACATGCAGCTGGTAAAGCAGCCACGTTGGGTGCGATGTTTTTACTATTTGGAGCATTTTTATACTTTATTGGCACTGAAGGATATGTAAATATGCAATTAATTATCGGAATTATTTTCGTATTTATTACTGGCCCTCTTTCAAGTCATTTAATCATGAAAGCTGCCTACAACATTAAAACACCATATACCAAAGATACTAAAATTGATGAAATTAAAGAGGATATGAAGCATACAAAACTATAATTCATACTTTAAGAGTTTTATACCAAAATTAAATTCAATAATTTAATAATTTTTTAAAATCGATAATATGATTAATACCTGGGACATGAACTAATGTTCCAGGTATTTTATTTTATTGTAACCTACTACTGAGTTGAAACCTTAATATGCCTTAAATTTCTTAATTTTCCTTCCCGTTACATCAAATTTAACATTAAAATTGTTTTGCTCCTCTTTAAATAAAAATGACACTTTGTAACTCTTTGCAAATTGTGGTATTATTTAAATCGTAATAATTACGTTTTAAAAGCAGAGGGGCGATTCAATGCACTGGACAATTATTGGTGGTGGCTTACAAGGAACCACCATTGCACTTAAATTAAAAAATGAAGGACTAAAAAATGAGGCGCTTACTATCATAGATCCTTACTCCTCATTATGTGAGCGATTTAATATTTATACACAACGTATTAGTATGCCATACTTAAGATCGCCTTTCGTTCATCATATTCATCCTAAACCTTTTCATCTCAAACAATATGCTAGATATCATCAGTATACTTCAGCTTATTACGGCCCGTATAAACGTCCTCAAAGAGATATGTTTATGCATCATGTTCATGATTTGATACATCAATTTAAACTTAATGATTGTCATATACAAGGTAAAGTCGAAGCTATTAATAAATCAAGAGGTAAATGGTGTATAAAACTATCAACTGGCGATAAAATGATTACCGATTGTGTTGTGATAGCAAATGGCTATACGCAAACGCCATTCATACCTGAAATTTTCAGAAATAAAGCGAATGTAAAACACATATTCGCTGATAATTATCATGCCTCTTTAGATAAAGATACTCAACATGTTGTTGGTTCAGGTATATCTGCTGCCCACCTCACTTTAAAATTATTAAATGAACACAATCACCAACTTGTTCATTTATGGATGAATAAAGATATTGAGATACATAATTTTGATGCTGACCCTGGTTGGTTAGGACCTAAGAAATTGAACTATCTTGCATCTATATCCTCATCAGATGCAAGAATGAAGTTAATTGAAGACGAACGTCATAGTGGTTCAATGCCTATGGAATTATTTTTAAGGTTAAAGAAATATGTGCAAAGTGGTCGACTCGTCATACATACGAGTCAAATTGATGATGTAACTGAATCCTATATTATCTCCGCTGGAAAATATTTTGAATATAAGCATATTTTGTTAGCTACTGGATTTTATAATCAATTGTTAACACAACCACTCATAAAAAATCTTATTCAAAACGAACAAGCACCACTTAATCAATCAGGTTATCCTTCTTTGTCAAACGAACTAGAATGGTTAAATCAATTATTCGTAGCTGGTGGACTCGCAGATTTAGAACTAGGTCCTTTTGCAAGAAATATAATGGGCGGTAAAGAAAGCGCTGAACGCATAAGTAAAGCATATAAACGTTTAAATAAGAAAATCTCTTAAACAAATACCCCGATAAGATTGTGAATTCTACACAATCTTATCGGGGTGTTCTGTTACATTATTGAATAGGTTTAATAGCAATCGTACCACGCATGACACTGATTAATTGGTCATGGTCATCTTTGATATCAATATTCCAAACTTGTGTTGTTTTTCCTTGATGTATTAAAGAAGCAAATGCTCTCACATGTCCTTGTCGAGTTGAGCGAATATGATTTGCATTCATTTCTAAACCTAGTGGAATAAATTGCTGCGTATCAATCAAATGAGCAGCACCTATCGAACATGCTGTTTCACCTAAAGCTAAACTTGCACCACCATGTAAATAGCCAAAGGGTTGCTTTACTTTATCTGTCACAGGCATAGACACTACTACTTTACCATCTTCTTTTTGTTCAATCTTCATTTCAAATGTTTCTAAAAGATTGGTCATAGTTCACACCTCATTTCAGTAGTTATAGTACCATAGCTGCTATCGTACCAAAAATCATAAGGGGAACATTATAAAACAAGAAATTCGGGATGCATGTATCACGAATATGATCATGTTGTCCATCAATATTCAAACCGGCTGTCGGTCCAAGTGTAGAATCACTTGCTGGAGAACCTGAATCACCTAAAGCACTTGCTGTACCAATTAAAGCAATAAGAGCCATTGTGTCTAAACCAATTGATGCTCCAAAAGGTATAAATAATGAAGCGATAATAGGTATAGTCGCAAAAGAGGAACCAATACCTAATGTTACAATAAGTCCAATGAGGTACATGACGATAATACTAATCAATTTATGATTTCCAGTTAATCCTGTTAAACTCTTGACCAAGCTATCTATATCACCTGTTGCATTCATCACGCCAGCAAACCCGTTAGCTGTTAGTATCACTACACCAATATAAGCCATTAATTTGACTCCATCTACAAACTGTTCATCGAGTTCATACCAATGATATGCTCTTGAAACAAAGAAAACAAGTACCCCAGCTAACGCACCAAAAATCATAGAATCTGTAAATGTCTGTACTAAAAACGTAGCTAGTATGGCAATGACAGTAACAATTAGCACATAAGGTTTGAGTTCAGTAATTTTTTCTCGATCATTTACATTACGTTGTTCATAAACGCGTGGCTTTCTATAAACAATAAATCCAAGTATGAGACCCACAACATATCCCATTGAAGGTATTAACATTGATTTCCATATCATATTCATCTCAATTGGATGGTTTGCTTTTTGAAAACCACTTTGAATGATTTGATGGAAAATTTGACCGAAACCATAAGGTAATAGCACGTATGGAAAACACAAACCAAATCCTATTACTAATGCAATAAGTCTGCGATCAATTCTTAAATCGTTAAACAAACTCACAAGTGGAGGTATTACAATTGGAATAAAGGCAATATGTACAGGAATTAAGTTTTGACTCATGATACTCATTGCTAACAATGCAATGATAATAATTATTTTAACCTTAACTCGGGAAAGTCTACTATTCTCAGCATGAATACTTGCAATAATTTTACCGACTAGATAATCAGTTATACCACTATAGGAAATCAAGGCAGCAAAACCACCAAGTAACGCATAACTTAATGCGACTTCTGCGCCATCTACTATATTTTTTCCAAAAACATTAATTACTTTTTCTAAATTCATACCTGATATTAATCCACCGACAAGTGCACTAATAAATAAGCTAATGACCACATTTAATCGACATAAACATAGTATAATCATTAATATGACTGCGATTACAACAGCATTTATCATTCTGCCCCACCCTTTATCACTCTATCGAACTAAAGTATTTATAAAATACATACTAGCAAGACATATATTTAATGTCAATGTTAAAAAAGACTCAACTATTATATACATTTAGTTATATTTAGTTGCTTATTTTCAATAACTGAAATATAACACTTAAAAATGTAATAAGTTGAGTCTGTATAACTTTATTTATATTTTTGTTGTAACCACTCTACAACTGTAGGTATCATGTAACCTGTCGGACCCTTTGGCCCTTTATATGTAGCACTTTTAGTTGTTGCAGGGCCCGCGATATCAAAGTGAATGTGTGGGATGTCACCACTAAAATGCGAAATAAATGCTGCTGCAAACAATGCTTTTCCTTGACCGTTCGTATGATTGACTAAATCTGCTACATCTGATTGTTTAATTAAATGTCTTTCAGTCTCTGTAATAGGTAATTCGAATACTTTTTCGTCTACATGACGTGCAACTGTTAATAAGTTTTTAAGTTCATTTTCAGCATGAGATTGGAAAGCAGCCGCCTTGTCATCACCTAAAGCTACAATCGCTGCACCCGTTAATGTAGCAAAATCAAGAATTAGTTGTGGTTTAAATTGTGTTGCATAGAATACTGCGTCACCTAAAACCATTCTACCTTCAGCATCACTATTCAACATTTCTACTGTTTCCCCATTAAGCGCAGTAAATACATCATCTGGTTTCATGGAAGATTCACCAATCATATTTTCAGCTGAAGCGATTATTCCTACAATATTTACAGGTAGGTTTTGCTTAGAGATCACATCAATCATACCAATAACATTGGCCGCACCGCACATATCATATTTCATAGTTTGCATACCTATCTTAGACTTAATACTATATCCACCGGAATCATATGTAATACCCTTACCCACTAATGAAATAGGTGGTTCATCAGCTTCTGCACCATAGTATGATACCGTAATTAATCTCGGACCATGATTAGAACCTTTACCTACTGCATGTATTAATCCAAATCCTTCATCTATAATTTGTCGGTAATCTTTGATATCTACACTAACGGAACTCCCTTCGAAATGTTTTTTTATTTCTTCGGCAAAATATTGGGGTGTTAAAATATTCGGAGGCATTTGACTTAGTTCACGAGCATAATTTATAGATTCACCCAATTGTTGGCCTTCGTTAATCTTCGTTTCTATATTATGCTCTGTCGTTTGTATATAGACTCTACCTTGATATGGAGGCTTTTTATCCGATTTATAATGGTCAAATTCAAAGATAGATTGTGCACTTTGTAAACCTAAAGTTTGACAAATTTCAACAATGTTACCATGTTTAGATTTGAAAGTATCTAACAATAATTCACAATCCGTGACATGAACGTCTTTTAAATATTGAAACAACTGACCCCAAACTTTTAATAAACGTTGATATGATAAGATTTTTAAGTTTCCTAGTCCTACAGTTAATAATCTTTTAGGCTTTTCATCAATGTAGATAAGCGTTGATGATATTTTGCCGATTGAGCTATTGATGACATGATATTGTTTTAATGTTTCTAATCGTTCTTTAATTAACGTCTTATGATATTTTATCTCACCTAATTGGTTGAGGTGATCTGGCACACCCACCACAATCGTTTCAATTGATGTTGGCGTATCTTGATTAATAAAAAATTGCATATAGATCCTCCGTTCCTCATTCTGTATAACAATAATTATAAGTTATGAACACCCCAATATTAAACAAAACCACTTTTTACTCTAACTCTAAATAAAAACCACTTTTGTTTAATTAAGTGTGAAATTCTTCTTCATCATATTTTTCTGATAAAAAACATACTAAGATTAGCTATGAAGAAATCTATGACGATAGATTTTTTCATAGCTATTTTTTATAGTTATAG